>CACZQJ010000027.1 GCA_902783265.1 uncultured Erysipelotrichaceae bacterium
AAAAAATCATATTAATTTATGGTTTTTCTTTTTTATAAAGCAAAACATGTTATAATTATTTAAAGGTGAAAAGTATGTATGCAGATATTTTAGTTGAGGTAAATACTTTAGAAAAAACTTTTACTTATAAAATTCCTGATGGTATAAATGCTGAAGTTGGTATGAGAGCTTTAGTTCCTTTTGGAAATCGAAAAGTAGAAGGTTTTATTATGCGCATATATAATGATGGTAGTTTTGATTATGAAGTTAAAGAAATATTTTCTTTAATTGATGATTATCCAGTTATTAATAAAGAGATGCTTGAACTTGGAAAGTATATAAGTAAAAAAAATTTATCTACTTTGATATCTGCGTATCAGGCTATGCTTCCTTTGGCTTTAAAAGCAAAAAATAAAGTTAGTATTAATAGAAAATATAATATTTATTTAGAAGCTATTTGTGATAGTAATATTAAAACTTTAAAACAAAAAGAGGTTTATGATTTTATTAAGGAAAAGGGATTAGTTTTGAAAAGTGAAATTAGTTCTAAATCCATTTTAAAAACTTTACTTGATAATGGAAATCTGAAAGAAGTTAAAAAAGAAGCATATAGGTTAGAAGAAGATATAGAGAAAAAAGCTTTAAATTATGAACTTACTATAGAACAAAAAAATGTATTAGATGGTGTTAAATTAAATGAATTTAAGCCTTATCTACTTCATGGGGTTACTGGTAGTGGAAAAACTTTAGTTTATATAAAATTAATAGAAAAGGTTTTAAAAGAAGGAAAAGAAGCAATACTTCTTGTTCCGGAAATTAGTTTAACTCCGCAGGTTGTAAGTATTTTTAAAAGTCATTTTGGACGGGTAGTTGCAATATTACATAGTGGTTTATCCGATGGTGAAAAATATGATGAATGGCGAAAAATTGAAAGAGGCGAAGTTTCTATTGTAGTAGGAGCTCGTAGTGCGATATTCGCTCCTTTTACAAATATTGGAATAATTATAGTAGATGAAGAGCATTCTGCTACTTATAAACAGGAAAATATGCCAATGTATAATGCGATTGATATTGCTTTAAAAAGAGGAAAAACTTATAAGTGTCCTGTTGTTTTAGGTAGTGCTACTCCTAGTATTGAAAGTTATACGAGAAGTAAGATCGGAATTTATAAACTTTTAGAAATGAAGGAGAGAGTTAATAAAAATTTACCTAGGGTTACACTAATAGATATGAAAGATGAATTTAAAAAAGGTAATAGGGTATTTTCTGAGCTTGTTATTTCTAAAGTAAATGATAGGTTAGACAAGGGCGAGCAAGTTATATTTTTGCTTAACAGAAGAGGATTTTCAACAGTAGTAACATGTAAGGAATGTGGTTTTACACATAAATGTCCTAATTGCGATATCCCTCTTACTTATCATAAAAGTGGCAATATAATGAAATGTCATTATTGTGATTATAATGTGCCAAGACTTTTAGAGTGCCCTATGTGTCATAGTAAAAACATAAATTCTTTTGGTATGGGTACCGAAAAACTAGAAGAATTAATTAATAGTACTTTTCCACTTGCTAAAACAATTAGAATGGATATTGATACCACTAGAAGGAAGAATGCTCATAAAAATATTATTGAAGACTTTAAAAATGAAAAATATAATGTTTTAGTCGGAACACAGATGATTGCTAAAGGTTTAGATTTTCCTAAAGTCACTTTAGTTGTAGTAGTTAATGGTGATGCTTCACTTAATATACCTGATTTTAGAAGTGCAGAAAGGACATATGATTTGTTAAGTCAAGTTTCTGGTAGAGCTGGTAGAGCAGATATTCCTGGTGAGGTTATTATACAAGGCTTTAATATGAATCACTATAGTATAGTTGCTGCAAAAAATAATGATTATTTGGGTTTTTATAATGAAGAAATGAAAATAAGAAAAGTTTTAAAATACCCTCCTTATTATAATCTTTGTTTAATTAAAATTAGTGGAAAAAACTATGAACAGGTTTTAGGAGAGGCAAATAAAATTTCTGTTTATTTGAAAGGCCATATAAAAGATATTGTTTTGGGCCCAAGTTCTGCGAATATGCCGAAGCTAAATAATGTTTATTATATTCAAATAATTATCAAGTTTAAAAATACCAAAGATATTATGAACTATCTTTTATATATTAGAAATGTTTACAAAAAGGGTAATATAAAAGTCTTAATTGATTTAAATCCAATAAAAATGTAGTTAAATGTTTGTAATTATGATAAAATGTTATTAGGTGATATGATGGATTTTGAAAATATTGAGATTAAAAAAGATCCGGTAATTATTTTTATGGGAACACCTGATTTTAGTAAAACTGTTCTTGAAGGATTGTTAAATCATTATAAAGTAAGAGCTGTTGTAACTCAGCCTGATAGACCGGTTGGCCGAAATGGAGAAGTTAGATTTTCTCCGATTAAAGAGGTTGCTTTTGAAAATAATATTTTATGTTTACAGCCAGAAAAAATAAGGGATGCTCTTCAAGAAATAAATGAACTAGAGCCTGATTTAATCATAACTTGTGCTTATGGGCAAATACTTCCACTTGAGCTTTTACTTATTCCAAAGCTGGGATGTATTAATGTTCATGCTTCACTGCTTCCTAAGCTTAGGGGAGGTGCACCAATACATCATGCAATAATTGATGGGTATACAGAAACTGGAGTTACAATTATGTATATGGCAGAAGGTATGGATAGTGGTGATATCATTAGTCAAAGAAAAATAATGATTGATGATAATGATACGGCTTCTACTCTTCATGATAAATTATCAGTTATTGGCAGGGATTTGCTAATAGAAACTTTACCTAGTATTTTAAATGAAACTAATGGTAGGATAGCTCAAGATGAATCTCAAGTTACTTATGGATTTAATATTTCTAGGGAAGATGAAAAATTAGATTTTAATAAAACTGAAAAGAAAATAGTAAATCAAGTTAGGGGCCTTAATTCTTGGCCGGGAGCTTACTGCACACTTGATGGAAAAATTTTAAAAGTGTGGGAGTGTTATAGAACTGGACAAATTTATGATCAAAAATTACCTGGTGAAATAACTAAAATTTATAATGATGGTTTTGGTGTTAAAACTTCTAATGGTGAAGTTGTATTCACTTATATTCAGCCAGAAGGCAAAAAGAAAATGAAAGCTATAGATTTTGTAAATGGCTATCATGATAATTTAGTTGGAAAGATTTTGATGTAATATGTTTAAAAGAATAAAGGAATTAGAGATTTATAATAAATATAAGAATTTAAAAAATGATTCTCAGGCAAGTACATTAGCGTCTTTGGGATTGTGGCTTATTTTCTTTATTGTAATTATAATTTTCACAAGGGGTATAAGTTCTAATAAAACTATTGATAGAGAAAATAAAGAAACTGCTGAAATAAATAACTATGAATATACGTATCAAAACAATGATATTACTATTTTTGGAGAGTTTTATAATGGTAAACAGATATTTACTATTTTAAATAATAAATATTATTATGATGGACAAAGTGTTTATATGGTAAAAGGAAATTCACTTGAATTGATGCCTGAATTTAACTTAAATATTTTAAAAATAACATTAGATTTTGTAGAAGAGTTAACTAGCAACATAACTTTTACAGAAAATAATGGGATTAAAGAATATTTAGTGCCTTTGGTTAATTTTTTAAATCTATATGAAATTGATACGGCAGTTGATTTAAGTGAAGCTAGTAATTATAATATAATTATTAGAAAATATTATGATAAAAATAATTTATATAAAGTAGAAGTTGATTTGAGCAATTATTATAAGATTAATAGTGTTCATGACAGTGGACAGTTAATTATTAATTTATATAATAAAAATAAGCTTAATAATTTTACTTTAGAATATGATAAGATGTTAGGGGTGAAATAATGAATATATCATTGATTGTGTTTATTGCTTTGTTAATTTTGGTTATTGTATTTTTTAAAGATTTTCATGCATTTGTTTATTTTGTAGTGGCTACAGATATTTTTCTTAGATTAGTTACGTATTTGAGAGCTAATATTATTAAGGATTCTGCTTTTGCTTTTTTAAAGGCAGTTCCAGCGAATGTTCCAGAAATTATTAAGTCTTTTGACTTAGGGATGTTTACTGAAATTTTGATTTTGATTTATATTATTGTGTATATAATTTTTGAATCATTCTTAATTAGAAATTTTATAAAGAAAAAATTCTAATTATTAAATCTATCTGGATGATTAATTTCATCCTTTTATATTCTAACTTATAAAGGATTTTGTTATGCGAGATATAGAGACAATAGGAAATTCACTTGTGTTACTTCGTGAATTAAAAAAACAAAATTTATCATTTGATTTAAAAAAATTTTATTTAGAATCTGACGATTCTTTCAATAGCGGGGCAGTTCAAATAATTATGCCTAATCATAAACTTTCTTGCTTTGCTAATAAAAGTCATATGGTGGCTATGCAAAATGTTTGTAAGCTTATTTATGATGATTTTGATAGATTTTCTGATGAAGTGTGGCAAGAAGAAATATGTGATATGGGTAATGTTTTATTTCAATTTTGTTCAAATGGATTTTCAATTGCATGGTTTCCCAAAAAAATAACTTCATTTCAACTTAAATGTGTAAATTTTAATTGTGCATTAATTGAAGAAATAAACAACAGTTTTTTATCGTGTGAAAGTTTAGATAAGGGAAGATTTAAAAATAGGCAAAGGTCAATTGCTGTTGAGACTAATTTGTTGGATGATAATGGTGACATTCTTAGCCTTAAGGAAGCTATGCCAATAATAAAGAAATTAAAGTTATAAAAAAAATAAAACACATTTTTGTGTTTTATTTTTCATTTATTGTAAGAATTTCAATTTCTTCTTTTGGCTTTTCATTAACTATTTCTTGTGACTCAAGTGGCTTGTTGAAAATGTTTGGATTAATTATTAGATTGGCTTGTTCTATAGGCTTAACACGTTCAATTTGAGTAGGATTTTGAATTTGTTCTATAGGCTTAACAGACTCAATTTGAGTATTATTTTGACTTTGCTCTATAGGCTTAACAGGCTCAATTTGAGTAGGACTTTGAATTTGTTCTATAGGCTGAACAGGTTCAATTTGAGTATTATTTTGAATTTGTTCTACAGGCTTAACAGGTTCAATTTGAGTGGTATTTTGAATTTGTTCTATAGGTTGATCTTGATTATTTGTGATTTTTTCATTTTCTTGTTCTAGTAATTTTTC
>CACZQJ010000028.1 GCA_902783265.1 uncultured Erysipelotrichaceae bacterium
AGGCTTAACAGGTTCAATTTGAGTGGTATTTTGACTTTGTTCTATAGGTTGATCTTGATTATTTGTGATTTTTTCATTTTCTTGTTCTAGTAATTTTTCGTTACTTTTATTTATTAACTTGGTTATTGTTAATTTACTTAAAATGATTATTATCCAAATACTAAAAATTATTGTAGTTGCTTCAATTAAAATTAAAACTTGTTTATTTGTATATAATTCATTTTTTTCATAAATATTTATTTTACTTGCAATTATTAAATCTAAAGTATATACCATTAAGACCATAATTACTGAAAAAAATAATGAATTTGTTATTTTTGATAGTATTTTTGATTTCTTATTTAATATAGTATATAAAAATATAACATTAGTAACGGTTATGATTATTATGTAAGTGGCTAAATTTGGAAAGAATATCTGCATAAATATTGTGTTAATTAGATTATCAAATAATTTTGATATATAACCATTATATTTTATGACTATAAATAGTATTATAAAAATCCAGCCAATTATAAATAATGTTTTTCCTACTGTTTTATTTTTTTTAATATTTATAATCATGGCAATTGTAAAAATAATACCAAGGATTATAAATAAAATAGAAGTAGGAGAGCCAGTAATTATACTAATTAAAGTATTTATAAAATTTTCTAAAGAAAACTCAATCATTATACCCCTTCTTTTTCTATTAATTCTCCTATGTACACTGTTTGTGTTGTATCATCATTTTTAGTACATGTAATTAGTGTGGCAACAGTTTTACTTAAATCCCTTTTAATTTCAACTTGTCCATTTTTAGGAACTGTATAGATGTTTACAATATTATAAGTATATTTTTGACTATTATACAAAATATAAAATTTATCATTTGTCGATAGTTTATATAAATTTTTAAAATAACTAATTCGGCTTGTCCCTGAATGGGCAGCTAATATTAAGTTACCGTTTTCAACATCAGGCATGTCTGATGGATAAATCGTTTGAATGTTTTTATTTACGTTGTTGTTTTTAGAGTTTAGTGGGACTAAACCTTGATTTAAATTTATTTTAGGAATTTGAAGATATCCAAAATAATATGATTTTGTAGGAGTTTTTGGACTTTCATTTTCTTCGGCAGTTTGGTTTTCATTTGTCGTTTCGGGTTGTTCATTATCTTCCTTTTGATTTATTTCTTCTGGTTTGTTATTACCATATAATTCTAGATTGACGGTTTCAAAAGTGAGCCTTATTTTTGACATTATAAAGTCATAGGATAATAAACTAATGCCTAAAACGCCGATGATGAACATGGCAATAATTAACATCTCATTTTTTTTTATCTTGTCTTTAATATTGTCCATAGCCGTTTCCTACTTTCATTTATTATTTTAACATTTATTATATATTAAAGTCAAAGGAATTAATTTTATATTTTAATTTTATATATTTTTCTATGAAAAAACACTTGTTCGTGTTATAATGTAATAGGTGGTAGTATGTATGCTTATATAAAAGGATTCATTAGGGAAATAGAAAGTGATTATATTGTTGTTGATAATAATGGAATAGGTTATTTGATTTTTACTGCTAGTCCATATTCATTTGAAATTGATAAAGAATATACAATTTATTTATATCAAAATGTTAGAGAAGATGAAATATCATTATACGGGTTTAAATCGCTTGATGAAAAGAAATTATTTTTAAAATTAATCGGTGTTAAAGGACTAGGACCTAAGATGGCACTTCCAATGATTGCTTTAGGATCTCCTGAAGGAATTGTTGATGCGATTGAAAGAGAAAATATTTTGTATTTGAAAAAGTTTCCTAAAATTGGTGATAAGGTTGCTAGACAAATTATTTTAGATTTAAAAGGTAAACTTATAGCTGCTTCTAGTCAAAATATTCCGGTTAATGATGAACTAGTGGAAGCGTTAAAAAGCTTAGGATATAAAGCTGGCGATATTAACAAAGTTGTCAAGCAAGTTGATTCATCATTAGATATAGGTGAGCAGATAAAACAAGCTCTTAAATTGTTGTTAAAGTAGGTGAGAATGTGAATAGAATTTTAACAAACGAAGCTTTAGAAGAAGATGGGTTTGAGACTTCTATTAGGCCTGATTCAATTAATGAATATATAGGTCAATCTGAAGTTAAGGAAAATCTAAACATTTTTATGAAGGCGGCGAAGATGAGAGGTGAGGCTTTGGATCATGTTTTATTATATGGCCCTCCAGGTCTCGGTAAAACCACTCTTGCTTATATTATTGCAAATGAAATGGGTAGTAATATTAAAACTACTAGTGGCCCAGCTATAGAAAAAAGTGGTGATTTAGCTGCTGTTTTATCCACCTTGGAGCCAGGAGATGTTTTATTTATTGATGAAATTCATAGAATTCCTAGATTTATAGAAGAAATTTTATATTCAGCTATGGAAGATTTTAAACTAGATATTATTGTCGGTTCTGATTCTTCAAGTAGAAGCATTAGTATTGATTTGCCTTCTTTTACTTTGGTAGGGGCCACAACGAGAGTTGGTGATTTAACAGGACCACTTCGTGATAGATTTGGGATTGTTGATAGGCTTAATTTTTATACAGAGGATGAACTTACACAAATAGTTTTAAGAACTAGTAGAGTTTTAAAGTCACCTATTAATGAAAAAGCGGCACATGAGCTTGCAAGACGTAGTCGTGGAACGCCAAGAATAGCTAATAGGCTTTTTAAAAGAGTTCGTGATTTTGCTTTAGTTGAGGGTAAAGCTGAAATTGATTTAGATATTACGAAAAAAGCTTTGGAAAAAATGAAGGTTGATGAATATGGGCTTGATGCGACTGATTATAATTTACTTAACGCTATAATTGATAAATTTAATGGTGGGCCTGTAGGAATAGATGCTTTAGCTTCTAGTATTGGGGAAGAAGCTTCAACTATAGAAGATGTATATGAACCATACTTACTTCAAAATGGGTTTATGAAAAGAACAAGTAGGGGAAGAATGATTACAGAAAAAACTTATAAATATTTAAATAAAAAGGTTAATGATACTTTGTTTTAAGGATGTGAATTAATGAAAGTAGATGATTTTGATTTTGATTTACCTAAAGAGTTAATCGCACAAACACCGCTTTTAAAACGTGATTCATCCCGCCTTTTAGTTTTAGATAAAAAAACAGGGGATATAGAACATAAACATTTTACGGATATTATAGATTATTTAGATGAAGGAGATACTTTAGTTTTAAATGATACTAAGGTTATTCCAGCTAGACTTATAGGTGAAAAAGAAGATACTAAAGCGGTAATTGAAGTACTTATGCTTAGGGATGAAGGAGAGGATATTTGGCAGTGTTTAACTAAACCAGCTAAAAGGGTTAAAGTTGGAACTATTATTAAATTTGGAGATAAGTTAAAAGCTAAATGTGTTTATGTCGGCGAAGAAGGCATAAGGAAGTTTAAGCTTATGTATCAGGGCATATTATATGAAATATTAGATGAACTAGGTGAAATGCCACTTCCGCCATATATTCATGAAAAGTTAAAAGATAAAGACCGTTATCAAACAGTTTATGCTAAAAATATTGGTAGTAGTGCTGCACCTACGGCAGGACTTCATTTTACCGAAGAATTACTTAAGAAAATAGAAGATAAAGGTGTAAATATAGCTTATATAACTTTGCATGTTGGGCTTGGAACTTTTAGACCAGTTTCAGTTACAAATGTAAATGATCATAAGATGCATAGTGAGTTTTATGTTATGAGTGATGATGTCGCTAAATTATTAAATGAGACAAAGAAAAATGGTCATAGAATAATAAGTGTTGGCACTACTTCTACTAGGACACTTGAAACTGTTATGAATTTATATGATGAATTTAGGGGCTGCTCAGGTTTTACTGATATATTTATCTATCCTGGTTATAAGTTTAAGGGCGTTGATAAATTAATTACTAATTTTCATCTACCAAAGTCTACTTTAGTAATGCTTGTAAGTGCTCTTGCTGGAAGAGATAATATACTTAATGCTTATAATGAAGCAATAAAAGAAAATTACAGATTTTTCTCTTTTGGAGATGCAATGTTTATAAAATAAGTATGAAATTTTTCATACTTATTTTATAAATTTGACATTATTTTAAATTTATATAGAATATGTACTTGGTTTTAAGCTTGTGTTATACTATATATTATAACAAGAGGTGATAATGTGGTTATTGTAGTTACAGGGCCAACCGCAACTGGCAAGTCTGATTTAGGTATATTTTTAGCTAAAAAGTTAAATGGTGAAATTATTAATGCTGATAGTACACAAATATATAGAGGAATGGATATTGCAACTAATAAGATAAAAGATACAGAAGGTGTTGTACATCATCTATTTGATGAAAAAGATATATTAAAAGAATATACTGTTTTTGATTATCAGAAAGAAGCAAGGGAAATAATTGAAGATATTTTATCTAGAGGTAAAACGCCGATTTTGGTTGGGGGTACAGGCCTTTATATAAATGCAGCCTTATTTGACTATAAATTTGAGGACAAACTTCATGACGAATATGAAGAATATAGTAATGATGAACTTTATAAAATGCTTTTAGAAGTAGACCCTAATACTAATATTCATCTTAACAACAGAGTTAGAATTATAAGTGCACTTAATTATTATAATGCCAATGGGAAACCGTATAGTGAAAAGAAAAAAGACAATGTTTTACTTTATGATACTTTATTTATTGGATTAACTACTGATAGAGATATTTTATATTATAAAATTAATCAAAGGGTAGATAAAATGGTAGAAGAAGGATTAGTGAAAGAGGCAAAAGCTTTATATGATCTTGGGATAAGGACTAAAGCTGTGATGACTCCAATTGGACCCAAAGAATTATTCGAATATTTTGATGGCAAAGTAACTTTAGAAGAAGCAATAGAAAATATTAAGTCTAAAAGCAGAAAATATGCGAAAAGACAGTATACTTGGTTTAATAATCAGATGTCGCTTGTGTGGTTTAGAACTAATTATGAAGATTTTAATAAAACTTGCATGGAAGTTTTAGATTATATAAAAAGTAATAGCCATATTGGTTAAAATGTGTTATAATTAATATGTTTTTAAAGGCTGTGACTGAGAAGTAGTAGTAAAAGTAATTATTAATAGAGAGCTAGTGTTTGGTGGAAACTAGTGATAATCTTTTATGAATTCAGCTTGGGAGCTATAATTTGTATTATCGGTAACGCGTTATAGTTTTGAGATAAGTTTATACTTATGAAATAAGGTGGTACCACGTGAATCACGTCCTTAGGTTTAAGGATGTGTTTTTTTATTTAAGGAGGGATAAAATGGAAAAAATATTAGAAGAATTGAAAAATGAATTAAAAGAAGTAAAAAATGTTCAAATTCTTAATGAATTAAAAGCAAGGTATTTAGGTAAAAAAGGTAGTATTAGTGCACTTTCTTCTAAAATTAAAGATATGACAGTAGAGGAAAAAAAGAATTTTGGAGTAACTTTAAACAGAATAAAAAATGAAGCTACTAATTTAATAGATGAAAAAAGGAAAAAAATTGAAGAAGAAATTTTGAATCAGAAGCTTCAAAATGAAAGCGTTGACATAACGCTGCCAAGTATTAAAGTTCCAGTAGGTGCACCTAATACTTTAGAAAAAATTATTGAGGAAATCGAAGAACTTTTAATGAGTATGGGGTATGATGTCGTTGATGGCCCGGAAATTGAAGAAGATAGGTATAATTTTGAACTTTTAAATATTCCAAAAGGGCATCCAGCTAGAGACGCTCAAGATACTTTCTATTTAAAAGATGAAGAAATATTACTTCGTAGTCAGACTTCCCCTGTTCAAATTAGAACAATGCTTAAAGGAAAAGGTAAAGAGCCTATTAGAATGATTTGCCCTGGAAAAACATATAGAAGAGATAATGATGATGCTACTCATTCTCATCAATTTATGCAAATCGAGGGACTTCTTGTTGATAGGAAAGTAAGTCTTTCTGATTTAAAGGGTACTTTTGATGTGATTGCTAAAAAACTATTTGGTGAAGATACAGAAACTAGATTTAGACCCAGTTATTATCAATTTACTGAACCTTCTGTTGAAATGGATGTAAGTTGTCATCATTGTAAAGGTAAAGGATGTGCAATTTGTAAAAATACTGGATGGATTACTGTATCAGGAGCTGGCATGGTACATCCTAATGTGTTAAGAAATTGTGGTTATGATCCTAAAGAGTGGCAAGGTTTTGCCTTTGGATTTGGAGCTGAACGTTTAGCAATGGTTAAGTATAATATAGATGATTTGAGAGTATTTTACACTAATAATATAAATGAAATGAGGACTTTTGACAGAAAGGAGGCAGAATAATGATAGACTTAGAATGGGTAGCCGATTATATAGATATTGATGATCAAGATTTGAAAGAACTTGCTGTTAAAATAACTAAAGCAGGAATTAATATTGAAAAGGTTATTACCAATCATATAGATGGTTTAGTAATTGGTGAAGTTTTAGAGTGTGATATGCATCCTGATTCAGATCATTTACATGTTTGTAAGGTTGACGTAGGAGATAGTGTTTTACAAATTGTATGTGGAGCTTCTAATGTTAGAAAAGGCTTAAAAGTTATAGTTGCTCTTCCTGGCGCTGTACTTCCTGGCAATTTTGAAATCAAAAAAAGTAAAATACGTGGTGTAGAATCTAGTGGTATGATTTGTGCATTATTTGAACTTGGTTTAGAAGAAAAAACTGAAGAAAATTATAATAAGGGAATAGAAGAATTATCTAATGATGCTAAAGCTGGTGATGACCCTTTAAAATATTTGGGCTTAGATAATACATTATATGAGCTAGATATTCATAAACACCGTAACAATGATTGTTATTATCATATTGGCTTTGCCTATGAAATCGCAGCTATTTTGAACCGTAAGGTGAAACTTCCTGATGATAAAACTCATCCTATTTCTGATAATATAAAAAATCATTTTAGTTTAAAAGTTGATACTGATAAATGTCCTTATTATTTGGCTAAAATGGTTAGAGGTGTCAAAATAGGGGAAAGCCCAGAATTTATTAAAAGAAGACTTAATGCTTATGGTATGCGAAGCATTAATAATGTTGTTGATATTTCAAATTACGTTATGCTTGAATATGGTCAGCCTCTTCATTTCTTTGATAAAGATACTCTTGGTGATAAAATTTTAGTTAGAGATGCTAAAGACGGTGAGGAAATAGTAACTTTGGATGGAGTTAGTAGAACTCTTTGTTCATCAGATATTGTTATTACAGATGGTAAAAAGCCAGTTTGTGTGGCAGGTGTTATGGGCGGCGAAAATACTGAGGTTACAGAAAATACTAAAGATATTTTAATTGAAAGTGCAATATTCGATAGTGTTAGTATTAGATATACAGCAGCTAATTTAAATCTTAAGAGTGAAGCTTCAATTCGTTATGGAAAAGGTTTAAGTTATGAATATACTATGAAGGCTATTGAAAGGGCTTGTCATTTGCTTGAAAAATATGCTGGAGCAGAAGTGCTTTCGGGGACTATTTGTCATGATAAAATTGATAAAACGCCAAAAACACTTGAATTTACAGTAGAAGAAATAAATGATATGTTGGGGATTACACTTACAAATGATGATGTAAAAGTGGAACTTGGTCGTTTGGACTTTCCTTTTGAGTTTAAAGATGGCAAATTTATAACAATTATCCCAACTAGAAGACTTGACGTTGATCCAAATGTTAATGATATTGCTGAGGAAGTTGGAAGACTTTATGGCTATCATAATTTAGTTTCAACATTGCCAAATGTTAAAATTAGAAAAGGCGAATATATAGGCGATGTGAAATATCGTAAGATAGTGTCTAAACGTTTAAGAAGTTTAGGGCTTAATGAGTGTAAAACTTATACTTTGGTTTCTCCAGAAATGGCAAAGATGTTTAAATATGATGAGAAAAAAAATGTTATTTTACCTAATCCACTGAGCATGGATAGGTCTGTTGTTAGAACAACGTTAATTCCTTCACTTTTAAATGTATATGATTATAATAAGGCTCGTAAAATTAATGATGTTATGCTTTATGAGATAAGTAAAACTTATAATGATAGTTATGAGGAAGAAAGTAAGATTGCCATACTTATGGAAGGTAATTATATTTTAAGTGAATGGAATGGGGTTAAAGTAAAAGTTGACTTTTATTTAATAAAAGGAATAGTTGAAAACATTTTAGATTATTTAGGTTATAAAAATAGATATACTTTTGAGAAAAAAGAGTTTGGTGATATGCATCCTGGAATAAGTGCGGCTATTATGCTTGATAGAAAGCAAATTGGAATAATTGGTAGAGTTCACCCATCTGTTTGTAAAGATGATGTTTATATTGCGGAAATTTCTTTAAATGCGTTAATGAGTAGCATTAAGCCTATTAAGTTTAAACCATCTTCAAAATACCCTGGTATTAAAAAAGATCTTGCATTTAAAGTAAAAAAAGATATGTCTTCTTCACAGCTAGAAGCTGTTATTAAAAAGGCTGGGGGAAGAATTCTTGAAAGTATTAGTGTGTTTGATGTTTATACTGGGGAAAATGTAAAAGAAAATGAAAAATCTATTGCTTATTCTCTTACTTTTTCTTCACCTGATAGAACTTTGAGTGAGGAAGAAGTTATGAAGGTTTTTGAAGATATAATTGCAAAGTGTGAAAAAGAACTTGGTGTACAACTTAGGGATAAGTAGTCAACATTTATTGACAAAGTGCATAAAATATAATAAAATGTTTATATGAGGAGATGTGAAGTTTGCATCTCTTCATAAATGGGTCTATAGCCAAGTGGTAAGGCGTGGGACTGCAACTCCCTGATCGTTGGTTCAAATCCGACTAGGCCCTCCAATTGAAAATAACTGCTTTGCAGTTTTTATTTTGCCTATTTTTAATAAAATGATATAATAATGATAGCGTAGGTGATTTAATTGAGAAAAAAAGAAAAAAAGTATGTGGCTACTGGATATTTAAGTCAAGATGAAATTGATCAATTTATAGATGTTCTTGCTAGAAGCAAAATGAATGATGAAGATATAGAAAAAATTGGTAAATATAAAGGGTGGTTTGCGGTTAATGATAAATACAAAGAACAAAATAAAAAAAATGAAAGAAAAGGCAAATAATTATGTATGAAAAATTAGCTATATTAATTCCAACATTTAATCCGACTGATAAGTTAATTAAAACGATTAACAATTTGAATGAAAATGGTTTTAAACATATCATTATTGTTAATGATGGAAGTTTTAATAATGAAATTTTTTCTAAAATAGAAGTTGATCGAATACTAAAGCATGATTTCAATGAAGGCAAAGGCAAGGCATTAAAAACGGGGTTTGAATATTTGAAAAAACTTGATTTTGATGGGGCTATAACTTTAGATGATGATTTACAGCAGGATATTTTGGATATTAAAAAGATTGCTGATTACTTTTTAAAAAATGAAGGTATATATTTTGGAGTTAGGAATTTTGAGGGGGCTCCATTTTTAAGAAAGTTTGCAAATAAGATAATTTCAAAGGTTTTTAAAGTACTTTATAAAGAAGATATTTGTGATACGCAAACGGGTCTTCGATGTTTTCCTAAAAAGATGTTTCCTTGGTTAACTGAGATTGAGGGAAATGGATTTGAATATGAGATGAATGTGTTAAAAACTTTAGTAAAAGAAAAATATACTATTAATAAAGTATATATAAAAACAATTTATAATGGTGGGAAGTCACATTATCATGCCATAAAGGATTCTTATAAAATAATTAAGGCAATATTAAAATAATTTTTCAATATCTATTGTTAAAATTTAAAATTTAGGCTATACTTATTTATAGTACTCGAGGAGTGATATGATGGGAAAAAGAACGCAGAGAATGGAAGAAAAAAGAAGAAAAAAACACAGATTATCTTTGTTTTTGATGGTTCTTTCTATTTTTGTTCTTATTGGTGGTGCAGGGTATTTAATATATACTGTTTCACTTTTAAATAATATAGAAAATAATTTAAGGCTTATCGGTTCTATTATCTTAATTTTTGTTTGTCTTATATTATTTATATTATCAATTAAAACATATAAAAAGCATAAAAATGTAAAACTTGCTTTTATTATAATTTTAATGTTATTAATTGGTTTAGGTGGGGCTTTTGTTGGTTATAATATTGATAAAGTTTATTCAACACTTGATGATGTTAGTGATACATCCGGCTATAAAACGTATTCATCTAGTTTAGTAACTTTAAGTACGAATGATGTGTCTTCAATTTCTAAAATTGGCGATGCAGCTATTGGAATGATTAATGATGAGTCAAGCGTTGATGGATATCAAATTCCAAATGAAATAATGGATGAAGAAAGTCTTTCAAATGAAATAAAAGAATATGGTAATTATATTGAGATGATCGATTCTTTATATAAAGGTGATATTAAATATATCTTTTTACCAACAAATTATTCTGTTATGTTTGGAAGCATGGAAGGTTATGAAAATATAAAAGATAAAACAAAGGTAATTTATACTAAGAAGAAAAAGCTTAAAGATAAAGAATCAGCTGTTAGTAGTAAAGGTAAATCAATTGATTCTCCATTTACTGTACTTCTTATGGGGGTTGATTCTGAAACCGAAGGAATAAAGGGCAGTTCTTTTAATGGAGACTCTCTTATGTTAATTACTTTTAACCCCAAAACTTTAGGGGCAACTATTTTGAGTATTCCACGTGATTCTTATGTTCCTATTGCTTGTTTTACTAATAAGAAAAAAAATAAAATAACGCATGCGGCTTGGCAGGGTGAAGGCTGTATGATAAAGACGATACAGAATTTGCTCGATGTCAATATAGATTATTATGTAAAGATTAATTTTAAGGGAGCAGTTAGTTTAGTCGATGCTTTAGGCGGAGTTGAGATAGATGTTCCTTATAGTTTGTGTGAACAAAATAGTGATAGAAAATGGGGAAATTCGACTGTTTATATAAGTAAGGGACTACAAACTTTAGACGGAGAACAAGCTTTAGCTTATTCACGTAATAGGCATGCTAATCCTAATATGTGTCCTAAAGAATGGGCTAATTATACTAGTAATGACTTTATAAGAGGCCAACATCAACAAGAGGTTGTTACAGCTTTATTAAATAAGTTTAAGTCTATTAAAAATTTAAATACTGTGTATAAATTATTAGACACAATTAGTAATAATATGGTTACTAATATGAGTACTGATCAGATTTTATCACTTTATAATGTATTTAAAGATATCGCAAGTAAAACGGATAAAGATACTGAAATTGCTGATGTTTTGGGCATTCAGAGACTTTATCTTAATGGTTATAGTGCAATGATTGTTGATTATGGCGGTTCTAATTTGAATTTGTATAATTATGTTTTGTATGATGAAAGTGTTAAAGCTGTATCAAATGCAATGAAGGAAAATTTGGGCCTTAAGCCTACTAAAGTTATTAAATCTTTTAGCTTTGATGTAAATACTCCTTATGAAAAAGAGGTAATTGGGAAAAATTTATCTGGTAAAAAAAGTTTAACTTTAGTTCCTAGTTTTGTTGGCCAAACTTTAAGTTATGCTCAATCATGGTGTAGTAGCCATGGTATTAGTGTTAGTGTTAATGGTGGTAATGGTTATGTTCTTTCACAAAGTGTTCCAGCTGGTGCCAATGTTGAGGATGTTAGATCTATAACATTGACTGCTGGAGGGGTAAACAAAAATACTGAAAAAAAAGAAACCCCTAAGAAAAATGAAGATGATGCGAAAGAGTGTGGTAAAAACGCTACATATAGTTCTTCTTCAAAAAAATGCGTATGTGATAGTGGATATAAGGAAGATTCTTCAGGAAATTGTGAAGCTGAAAAAACTGATTCTGAGCCAATAGAAACTGGTTCAGATACGTCTTTAGAAACGCCTTAAAAGATTCAATAATTTGAATCTTTTTCCGTTTTCTTTTGCATATATTGTAATTAAATGATAAAATAGATAGGGTGAAGTGTTTGTGAGATATAAACTTTATGGTCAAAAAGAATATGTTGGTAGTGTGTTCATATATGAAAGTGATGATTTAAATGATGCTAAAAATCATTATGAGGAAGTTGAGGTAGACCTAGAATTTGTGTCTGCTACTATTATTGACACTACTAATTGGAGCGTTGTTTCATATATGGATTTTAGAAATGTTCCTAGAAATAATGGCTATGTTAAAAAGATAGGTATTAAGCGTGAAAACATTAGAGGGTGATAAAATGGACAGAAAAGAATATGCTGATTTACTTTTAAAAACTGAGCATGATTATGAATATTATGAAAAAAAGTATCCTAAAAGAAATTTGAAGGAAGGTGCAATAGTAACTAGGCTTGCGCCAAGTCCTACTGGGTTTGTACATTTAGGTTCTTTAGATTGTGGCTTTATTGATAGAGTAATGGCTTCTCAAAGTGGCGGGGTTTGCTATCTTAGAATTGAAGATACTGATACTAAAAGGACTGTTGATAATGGTATAAATATGATTATTGACAGTTTAAATAAATTTGATATAACCTTTGATGAAGGCGTAACTAAAGATGGAGAAGTTGGTGATTATGGTCCTTATATTCAAAGTGAAAGAGGGGATATTTATAAAGCTTTTGCAAAAAAGTTAATAATTGAAGATAAGGCTTATCCTTGCTTTTGCAATAAGGAAGATGAGGAACATATAAAAGAAATTCAAACTAAAAATAAAGAGCAAATTGGTTATTATGGTAGATGGGCAACTTGTAGAAAACTTAATATGGAAGATGTTATAGAAAAAATTAATAATGGTGAAAAGTATATTATTAGATTAAAATCACGTGGTAATCCTAATCATAGAATTAAGTTTAAAGATGAAATTATTGGGAAAATGGAAATACCAGAAAATAACTTAGATATTCCAATAATTAAATCTGATGGTCTTCCAACTTATCATTTTGCGCACGCGGTTGATGATCATTTAATGGGAACTACTCATGTTATAAGAGGTGAAGAGTGGCTTGCAAGCTTAGACAAACATATAGATTTATTTAATAATTTGGGATTCGATCTTCCTAAATATGCTCACATTTCGACTTTAATGATCGATGACAATGGAACTAGAAGAAAAATTAGTAAAAGAAAAGACCCTTGGGCTGATATAAATTATTTTCATAAGGAGGGCATTCCTAATGAAGCGTTAGTTTTATATATGGCTACTATTACTAATTCTAATTTTGAAATATGGATGAATCAAAATAAGGATAAAAGTTATAAGGATTTTGAATTTAGTTTTAGCAAGATGCCTAAGGGTGGGACTATGTATGATCATGATAAAATAATAAATATATCTAAAAACTTTATAAGTACTTTAACTGCTTTGGAAGTTTATAATAGAGCTTTTGAATATGCTAAAGAATATGATAGTGAGCTTCTTGAATTACTTATTAGATATAAGGATTATTCAGTGGCTATATTTAATATTGAAAGAGAGCAAAAGAAACCTCGTAAAGATATAGCGGCCTTTAATGATGTAAAAAATCAAATATGGTATATGTATGATGAGCTTTATAGACCAGAGATTTATGATTGGCAAAAAATTACTGATTTAGATGACATTAAGAACATTGTAAAAACTTATTTAGAAAAATATGATGTGAATGATGATAAAGAAACTTGGTTTAATAAAATGAAGGAAGTTGCTGGTGATTTGGGATTTGCTTCGGAAATGAAAGAGTATAAAGAAAATCCTGACAAATATAAGGGAAGCATAGCTGATTTTAGTACAGTTATTAGAGTTGCTATGACTTCTAAAAGTATGACGCCAGATTTATATGATATTATGCGTCTTCTTGGAAAAGACAGAATGCTAATGAGGTTAGAAATGATTAAATAGTCATTTCTAATTTTTTTGTCATATTTTAGCACTCACTATTGACAAGTGCCAGAAATAGTGATATTATTAATGTGTAATAGAAAGAAGGAATAAATATGCGTATGTTACCAAAAAGGTATGATTTTGACAGTATGTTTGACACTTTGCTTACTCCTAGTGAAAATATGAAATGTGATATTTACGAGAAGGAAGGAAGCTATTACATTGAAGCTGATATGCCAGGAATTGATAAAAAAGATGTTAAAGTTGATTTTGACAATGGCTATTTAACTATCAGTGCAGAAACGAGTAGTTCTGATGAAGAAAAAACTAAAGATTTTATTAGACAAGAAAGATTTTATGGATCTATGTCACGAAAGTTTTATGTTGGTGATGTAAATGATTCAGAAATTAAAGCTAATTTTAAAGATGGCGTTTTAAAAATACAAGTGCCTAAAGAAGAAGCTGTTCATACAAATAGAACTATTGAAATTGATTAAAACCACTACTAGTGGTTTTTTAAATTGACTTTTTAAAAAAAACAAGTATAATATGCTTAAATTTGGAGGTTTTTTATGAATGTATTTGCATTAGTTAAGAAAAATGGTGTTACTAAAATAATTAAAGATAGTGATGTTAGTAGTGTGATAAGCGAAGAGGTTCGTTTAGCTTTGCTTTCAATTATTGATCAAATAATTTCGAAAAAAGGTTATAATTATATAATAAAAGTTCAAGATATTGAAAAATTTTCCGGTGGTAATTGTTTTAACTTGGCTAGTATGTTTTTTAAAAAAATAGTTAATTATAAAAGAGAAAGAAGTTACGATTATGACTACTCTTTAGCAAGTTGTTATAAAAAATTTACAGCTAATGAATTACGAAATATTGTTTTAAATTACCCTATAAAAATTGATATTACTGCTAATAATTTTGCTTATCTTTTGAAAGAACTTGGTGAGATACAAGTTGATGATTTTGCACAAGAGGATTTCTTTGTACATAAATGTGGAAGGTGTGAAGATTTATCACCACTTTCTTGTGAAAAAGCTGAATATTTTAAAAAACCGATAACAGAGTATGATTTTATAATTGATGGTTATCAAACATATCATGTGGAAAATGATGTGCCTTGTTTGGACAAGTTTATTGTTCAAAGGTGTAAGAACTTTAAGAAAGATCCAGCAGCTATTTTATATTATGAAAAAACCAAATCAAAAAGATAGTTGATGTTTAAACTAGATTTTTATTGATAAGTCTAGTTTTTTATTGTATTTTTTTATAAATTATGATACGATTAAATCGCAAGCTAATTAAATTAAAGGTGATGGTTATGAATATTTATGATTTAAAAGTGAAGACTAGAAATGGTGAAGAAGTTTCTTTAAGCGATTTTAAGGGAAAAGTTTTGTTAATTGTTAATACGGCTACGGGCTGTGGTTTTACTCCACAGTATGAAGCGCTTGAAAATCTTTATGAAAAGTATCATGAAAAAGGATTTGAAGTTTTGGATTTTCCTTGTGATCAGTTTGGTCATCAGGCACCTGGCTCTGATGATGAAATACATGAATTTTGCGTTGGTAAATATCAAACTCAATTTGATCAATTCGCTAAAATAGATGTAAATGGTGATAATGAAAGTCCAACTTTTACTTATTTAAAGGCGGGTCAGCCTGAAGATGATATTCATGGGTTAAAAAATAAAATGGCTATGAAGGCTGTTCAAAAAATAAGCACATCTATTAAAAAAAATGGTGATATTATATGGAATTTTACTAAATTTTTGGTTGATAAAGAAGGCAATGTTGTTTATAGATTATCGCCAATTGAAGATCCTATGAAAATGGAAGAAAAAATTTTGAACATATTATAGGTGGTAGTATGTATGATTGTTTGAAATTAGAAAATCAACTTTGTTTTCCTCTTTATTTATGTAGTAAGGAAATAATAAAACAATATACGCCTTATTTAGAAAAACTAGATTTAACATATACACAGTATATTGTAATGCTTTATCTTTGGAATCATGATAAATCTAATGTAAAAGAAATTGGAAAAGCGTTAATGCTTGATTCTAGTACATTAACTCCACTTTTAAAAAAATTAGAAATAAAAAAATATATAATAAGGAAAAGATCAGATGTAGATGAACGAGTTGTGAATATTTGTTTAACTGATTTAGGATTTAATCTTAAAGAAAAGGCTTTGGGTGTACCCAAAAAAATGGGTGAGTGTATTAGTTTAAGTAAAGAGGAAGTAACTACTTTATACACACTTGCTTATAAGATTTTGAATAATATAGAAAAGGAGTAAATTATGGAAATAGTAAATGTTAATAAAGAAAATTTTAAGGAAGAAGTAATTAATTCTCAAATCCCTGTACTTGCTGATTTTAATGCTGATTGGTGTGGTCCATGTAGAATGCTTAGACCAGTTTTAGATGAACTTGCTAGTGAGCATAATGATTTTAAAATAGTTTCAATTAATGTTGATGATGAGGACGAACTTGCTAGAGAGTACTTTGTTTCTTCAATTCCATGTTTGGTTTTATTTAAAAATGGTGAAGAGGTAAATAGAAGCGTTGGATTAAAACCAAAAGATGAAATCGAGAGTATGCTTGGGGGAAATTAAATGTATGATGTTATAATAGTTGGTGCAGGTCCAGCTGGTCTTACTAGTGCAATTTATGCCGTAAGGGCTATGAAAAAAGTATTAGTTCTTGAAAAGCTAAATTATGGAGGACAAATTATTAATACTTTAAATATTGAAAATTATCCTGCTAGCCCTAATGTTTCTGGTTTTGATTTTGCAACAAAGCTATATAATCAAGCAAAAGATTTGGGGGCTATAGTGAAATTTGAAAATGTTATTCAAATAAAAAATGGTAATATAAAATCTGTTATTACATCTAAAAATACTTATGAGGCAAAATCTATTATTTTAGCAACTGGTTCTCAAAATAGAAAACTTGGTTTAGAAAATGAGGATAACTTTTCAAGTAAAGGAGTTTCTTATTGTGCAACTTGTGATGGTGCATTTTATAAAGGAAAAGATGTTGCTGTTGTCGGCGGTGGAAATACTGCTTTGGAGGATGCTTTATATCTGGCTGATATTGCTAAAAATGTATATTTAATTCATAGACGAGATGAATTTAGAGGTGATGCAGCTACTTTTAATAATCTTAAATCTAAGGATAATGTTAAGTTTATTTATAATAGTAATGTTACTAAATTAATTGGTGATGATAAATTAGAGGCAATTGAAATTACTAATAATGATGGAAATAAAGAAAATATTTTAGTGTCTGGATTATTTGTTGCGGTTGGTAGGATCCCTTTAAATGATAGTTTTAATGAACTTATTAAACTAGACAGTGCTGGTTATATAAAGGCTTGTGAAGATTGTCATACGAATATTCCTGGAATATTTGTGGCCGGTGATATTAGATCTAAAGATGTTAGGCAACTTGTTACTGCAGTTTCAGATGGAGCTGTTGCGGCAACTTCGGCAATTAAATTTATAAATGAAAAGTAGAAAACTTTTGTTTTCTTTTTTGTTTAAAAAATATTACTTTAGTGGTAAAATATTTGTACTGAGGTGATTTTATGAAAAAACCAGAAGATTTTTTGTATGATTTGTTTGATAAATTTGCTGGATTTATTTTATGTGTTTTGGTTAAGCCAGATATGGAAATAGAGAAGATTACTGATCTTTCAGAAGATGAAATAGATGAATTGGTTAAAAATGATATAAAAGGTTTAATTGTTGATGTTGACGAAACTCTTAGATTTAATGGAGAGGATATTTCATCTGAAAATGAAGATTGGATTAATATGGCTCGGACTAAATTAAAAATATTAATTTTAAGTAATGGTATGGATATTAAACTTGTAGATAAATTTTCTGAGATGGGTATTGATTATATAGAGTTTGCTCTAAAACCATTTAAACATAATTTTAAAAAAGCTTTAAATATTTTAAATTTAAAACCTGAAGAAGTAGCTGTAATAGGCGATGATTTGTTTGATGATGTGCATGGTGGTAATAGAAATAACATGTTTACTATTAAAGTTTCTGGTGCTAAAAAATTAGTAAAAAGTAATAAAAGTCTTAGATAATATTTAAAACAAATAAAAACCCTTGAAAAATCAAGGGTTATTTTTTTAATGGAGCGGTTGAGCAACAGCTTACGAACTAAGTTCTTTTTCATGATAATTATATAATAATGATTTTATACATTTCAATAATTTTATTTAAAAAAACTTATATAACTTTAAATATCATAAATTAAAAGTTAAGCTCTAAATTTCCAATAATTGGTTATTTTTATATTGACATAAAAAAGATATTAGCTATAATATATAATCGAAGAAGGGAGGATTTGGTATGTCATTGACAAGAAGCCAAGCAATGTCAAGAATTGAAGGACAAAGAAGAGCAATTAGAGAACATATACAAAAATTCGAAAATTATCTATATTCACAAGATAAAGAATTCGCGCTTAGAACAATTAGAATTTGTCAAAATGAAATCGAAAAAATAAAAAGACAATGCAACGTTTATATAGAATCATCTTGGGAAGATTCATGGACAGCACCATACTATGCTTTAGATATGAATGAATTATTATCATTAAGAGAAGAAATCGCTGAAATGATAAACGAAGAATCTATAGATGTAAATGATAATACTATATCTGAAGAAAAGGTAATGGTAAAATAATATAGCGAATGCACATAATGTATTCGCTATATAATTACCTATGACATATTAAATTATATGGAAATGGATGAAATATTTAATAATTATTATGGTATTGAAAATAAAAATATGAGATATTATTATTATATGATTATAAATTTAATAGATTATTTTAATTTAGAAAATTATATTAATAATATTGAAATATTAAATTCCTTAGACCCTTGTTTATCACTTTATGACTATAATAGTAAAACACTTATTTTTGGAAACAATATTTTTGGCACAGATTTTTATGATGTTAATTCCAATAAAGCAATGGTATATATTCTTCATGAGCTAATCCATGTATTGCAAGCAAAGTACATTTCAACATATGAAAAACTTAATGAACCTGAATTTAATATTCTTAAGACTAGCTTCTTAAAAAGTGATTCTATCTATTCATCAATTATGCCATTACATGAATACCAAGCTTTCTTTAACAGTAATTATCTTTTGTATGATTATTTATATAGAAACAATAAATTAGAAGATATCGATAATTTTACCAGCGTTATTATTGCACTACTATATAATAATTATTATGATACTAAGTTAAATTATATTTCACCAATAGAACAAACAATTAGGAAATTTAATCTAAATTATAACTATAATAATGACTTTTATTCAGATATGGAAATTAATAGTAGGTTATTATTTGGTATGCCAATTTCAAAATCTGATTTTAAAAAGAAAATAAAAAGTATAAGAGAAAAAAGGAGTTGAAAGTATGTCTTATCAATTAACAAAAGAAGAATTAAGAAATGAAAAAAAACGTAGAGAAGAATTTAAAAATATTGAAAGAAACGATATATATATTATTTTAGATAGTTTAAAGTGTGCCCATAATATCGGTACAATTTTGAGATTATCTGATTCGTTACTAGCAAAAAAAGTATATATATGTGGAAACACTATTGTACCACCAAACAAGAAGATAAGATCAAGTTCAAGAGGAGCAGAGAAGTGGGTTCCATGGGAATATCATGAAAATGCTGTATCTGTAGCAAAAGCTCTCAAAGAATCTGGAGTTCAAATAGTTGCAGTTGAAGTAACTAACGATAGTATAGATTATAGAGAATATAATCCAGCAGGGCCAGTATGCCTAATATTAGGTAGAGAGTATGATGGAGTATCGCAAGAACTATTAGATATAGCAGATGTTTCAATACATTTACCACTTCTAGGTATGGCAAATTCGATTAATGTATCAACTGCCGCTAGTGTTGCAATGTATGATGTATATTCTAAATTGGAAATATTAAAGAAAGAAAAAATAGATAATAACTTAAGAACTATAATTAGGAAGTAACGTGAATATTATTGTTGTTATGTTTTTTAAAAAAATAGTCAGATATATAAGCTCTTGAAAAATCAAGGGCTTATTTCAAATGAAACTGGGTATATGCAGCTTATAAGCTTGTTGGACTTACAAATTGTAAATTAGTGTTAGATAATGTTTTAATTTTGCCTTTGATAATCTGGTACTTATAGTTTTTAATAATATTAATATTTTTAAATTCAAGCATAAAAAATGTTCTCTTTCTAGGAAGGAGGACATTTTTTATATAAAATAAAAACTTACGAACCATTACAGTCCGTAAGTTGTATTCAAATGGAGCGGTTAAGCAACAGCTTACGAACTAGTTCTCTTTCAAAATAATTATATACAAAAATATAAAAAATATCAATGTTATTAATGAAAAGAAATTTATTAATATTTACAACAACTATATTATTGTCATATTCATATATACTACATAATAAATATAAGTATTAAAAAAAACAAAAATATGGTAAAATATTGAATATGCAAAGGGATGATTATCATGAAATTCTTAAATGAATTAAAGATTGTACTAACTGACTGTGATGGTGTATTAACAGATGGTGGTATGTATTATTATAATAATGGTGTTGAGGGTAAAAAGTTTAACACCAGAGATGGAATGGCAATGAAGATTCTAAAGGCGAATGGTATAAAGACAGGAATAATAACAGGAGAAAACACAAAAATTGTGGAAAATAGGGCAAATAAACTAAAAATAGATTATTTATATATGGGAGTTAAAAATAAATATCAAATATTATTAGAAATATGCGAAAAAGAAAATATAACTCCAAATAATGCTGCTTATATTGGAGATGATATAAATGATCTTGAGATATTAAAAAATGTTGGGTTTTCTGCTTGCCCAAATGATGCTATGGAAGAAGTCAAAAAAATATGTAATTTCGTGAGTTCTAAAGATGGTGGTAAAGGTGTTGTTAGAGATGTTATAGAAAGATATTTATCAGATAATGAATGATAATGAATTTTTAAAAGAACAACAAAATTTAGAAAAAACTGTAGATGAGTATAAAGAAGTTATTTCTGATACAAAATTAAAAATTAAAAATTTACCAGCCCTTTATCCAGATAAAGACTTTAGATTAGCAGAACAAGAAAGATTATTTCGTAGAATTGATAAATTAGGAACTAGTCTAAAAAAGCCATATTTTGCACGAATTGATTTTTATAATAATAAATCATCCTTAAAAGATATTTGTTATATAGGTAAAATAGGAGTAACAAATTATGATAATGAAGTTATAACAGTTGATTGGAGAGCCCCTATTTCTAGTCTTTACTATGATTCAAATATTGGTAAGACGTCATATATTGCTCCAGAGGGGATAATAAACGGAGAACTACAATTAAAAAGACAATATGATATAGAAAATAGTACATTAAATAGTTTTAATGATGTAGATACAGTTAGTAATGATGAAATATTAAAACCATATTTAAGTGCTAGTGCAGATAAAAGATTAAAAAATATAGTTGCTTCAATTCAAAGTGAACAAAATGCAATAATAAGAGAATCTATTTCTAAAAATTCTATTATTCAAGGAGTTGCTGGAAGTGGTAAAACAACAGTAGCACTTCATCATATCGCTTATTTAGTTTATAACAACAGAGATTATTATGATGCCAATCAATATATGGTTATTGGTCCAAACAAATTCTTTGTTGATTATATATCAAGCGTACTTCCTGAACTAGATGTTGATGGAGTTAAACAATTTGATTTTACTGGTTTTGCCTCTCATTATCTAAATATTGATTTTGAAATAAAAAACTCTTTAGATAATTTTAATAATTTTAAAAACAAAGAAGATAATTTTTCATATTATAGAACATCTTTAGAATTACAAAAGTTTATAAAAGAATATATGAAAAGATTTGAAGATAATATGCTTCCTAAAACAGATTTAGAATATAAAAGCATAAAATTTTTAAGTCAAAAAGAAATAGCAAAAGAATATTATGAAATCAATAAAAAAACAAGTGATACTATTTCAAAGAGAATCGATAGAGCAATTTTATTATTAAGTAAAAAAATTGATGAGAGGAAAAATATAATTTTAAATAAGTCATTAAAGAGTGTTATAGATGAGAAAAATATAATTAAGCAAAAAGAATACGCAAAGGATAATCAACTATTAAAAAAAGAGCTAGAATCATCAGGAACAAACATACTAAAAAGATATTTCAAAAAAATAAAATTTAATATTTATGATATTTATAAAGATATATTATTAAAGGTAAAAGAAAAACATAAATTTGAATCTGAAATAGAAATTAAAATAGAAGAAATAAAAAAAGGTATTTTAGAATTTGAAGATTTAACTCCATTGATGTATATAAAATATATAATAAATGGTGCAGAAGATTATAAAAGATATAGACATATAGTAATAGATGAGGCTCAAGATTATAATTTATTTACATTCTATATATTAAGAAAAATATTATCTGATAGTACATTTAGTATTTATGGAGATTTAGCTCAATCATTGTACTCTAACCGTTCAATCAGTTCATGGGAAGATGTTGTTCAAAAAGTCTTCTTAGGAAAAATGTCAATTCAATATTTAAATAAAAGTTATAGAACAACTATAGAAATAATGAATGAAGCAAATAAAATAAATAAGCATTTATCATATACACTAGCACAGCCTGTAATTAGACATGGTTTAGATGTTAAATTTGTTGATACCTCAAAGATAAATATTATTGATTCTATTTTAAAAGAAATAGAGTACATGAAAGAAAATGGTTGTAAAACTATTGCTATTATCGGTAAAACACCTGGTGAGGTAGAACAAATATATAATGACATTAAATCAAAAATTAAGGTTGAAAAAATAACATCTAAAAATTATAATTTTTCAAATGACATCTGTATTACTACTGGTTACTTGTCGAAAGGATTAGAATTTGATGGAGTCATTATTTGCAATGTTACTGATGATAATTATGATGTGGAATCAAATTTAGATATGAAATTATTATATGTTTCAATGACTAGAGCATTACATGAAATAAGCATATTATATAACAAGAGTTTATTAAGTGTTTTAAGAGAGGAAAATGAAAATGAAAAAAGATAGCGAATTAGTTGCATTATTTAGTGTGCCAGATATCATAGTTCATGTACCAACAATATGGTTATTAAATAATTGCATGAGAGATGATTTTTATAATGCACATATCATTATGAAATACATAACTGTGGAAAATTACTTTAATGGTGATTCTAGAATGTGGTGGGATATATATAACGATATGCAATTTAAACGAGTATCCCAAAAACCATTTATTGATAAATCAATGGCAGATCATGAAGAAGCATTTAGAAAACTAATAGAGAATATGAAAGAAAACGGATTTGATGATAATTATCCTATTATGGTAAATAAATATTTAAGATCTGTAGATGGATCACATAGATTAGCTGTTGCTTTGTATTTAAAAATTCCTTATGTTCCAATTAAATGTGTGAAAGAAGTTTATGATATAGATCCAGAGTATTCTTTAAAATGGTTTTTAGAAAACGGTTTTGAAAATCAAGAAGAAGCTATAGTAAAAACCTATAAGAAAATCAATAGTGAATGGAATAAATAATTTATAAAAAGAAAGAGGTATATTATGGAAAAACCAATTGTAGTTGCAGAAGTTGGTTGCAATCACATGGGCGATTTAGAACTAGCAAAAAAATTTATTAAAGTTGCTAAAGAAATTTGTAATGTAGATGTTGTAAAATTTCAAAAAAGAGATATAAAAACATGGACAGAAAGATACCCAGAACAATATAATGCTCCACATCCCAATCCATCTAATGCTTATGGAAAAACATATAAATCTCATAGAGAAAATTTAGAATTTGATTTAGAACAACATAAAATATTAAAAGAATATTGTGAGAGTTTGGGAGTTATATACAGTACATCAGTATGGGATATGAAGTCAGCGCAAGAAATTGCATCAATTAGTCCTCAGTTTATAAAAATACCATCAGCTTGTAATACCAATTTAGAAATGCTTGAATGGTTATGTGATAATTATAGTGGTGATATTCATATTTCTACAGGTATGACAACTACTAAAGAAATTAATGATATAGTTGAAATGTTTACTAAAAAAGGAAAAAATAAAAAATTAGTATTATATAATTGTACATCAGGCTATCCAGTTCCTTTTGAAGATATTTGTCTTTTAGAAATAAACAATTTAAAAGATAGGTATGGAGAAAAAGTCAAACAAATCGGATTTTCTGGACATCATTTAGGTATAGCTGTAGATGTTAGTGCCTATACATTAGGAGCTACTATTATAGAAAGACATTTTACGTTAGATAGAACATGGAAAGGAACAGATCATGCGGCATCATTAGAACCTGATGGAATGCGAAAATTAGTGAGAGATTTAAATGCAGTTCATAAAGCTTTGACTTATAAAAATGAAGAAATTTTACCTATAGAAGATGTTCAAAGGAGAAAGTTAAAATGGTAGATAAATTTGTTGCATTTATTCCTGTTCGTAGTGGAAGTAAATCAATCCCATTAAAAAATATTAAAAATATTGCAGGCAGACCTTTAGTATATTGGACTATAGATTCAGCTGTAGAATGTCCATATATCAGCAAAGTATATGTGGCAACTGATGGAGAAGAAATAAAACAAGCAGTAGAAAATTATGATAAAGATGATAAAGGAAAAATAATAGTTATTTCTAGAAGTCCAGAAACAGCTACCGATACAGCATCAACTGAAAGTGCAATGTTAGAATTTGCAGAAAATTATAATTTTGAAAACATTGTATTAATTCAAGCAACTAGTCCCTTACTAGAATCAAAAGACTTAACAGAAGCAATACAAGAATATGATAAATATGATAGTATGCTTTCTGTGGTTGAGCAAAAAAGATTTTATTGGAACTATAATGAAGATGGTTCTGTAAGTCCAACAAACTATGACTTTAATAACAGACCAAGAAGGCAAGAATTTAATGGAAATTTAGTTGAAAATGGTGCTTTTTATATTTGTTCTAGGAAAGATTTATTAAAAAGTAAATGTAGAATATCTGGTAAAATCGGATGTCATGTTATGAGTGAAAAAACATATTATGAGATTGATGAACTAGATGATTGGACAATAATAGAATCATTAATTAATAGTAGAAATAAAAGTTTATAAAATAAAAAAATATGATATAATTTACTTATAAGGAGGATGAAAAATGGAGCTAGTTGATTTATATGATAGCCAAAAAGAACTTACAGGAGAAACAGTAGATAAAAAAGAAGTCCCAGAGGGAAAATTTAGACTTTCTGTCCATGTATGGATTACTAATGATCAAGGAGAACTGTTATTACAACAAAGACTTGCCACAGCTCATAAATTTCCTAATATGTGGTCTGTAACTGGTGGAGCTGTACAAGCTGGAGAATCTAGTTTAGATGGTGTTTTAAGAGAACTATCAGAAGAACTAGGTATAAAAGCAGATAAAGAAGAAATGAATTTTTTAGCTTCTTACAGAAGAAAATTTGATTATGTTGATGTTTGGTTATTAAATAGAAACATAGATGTTAAAAATATTAAGATGCAAGAAGATGAAGTTCAAGCAGTTAAATGGGTAACTATGGAAGAATTTGAAAAAATGTTAGAAAACAAGAAAGTTATTAGATCTTCTTATGATTATTATAAATTATACATTAAGCCTATATTTTAAGGCTTTTTTTAGTATATGAATTGACAATTAATTCCAATTTTGTTATCATAACAATCAATTTAGGGAGTGATACTTTGGGGTTATTTGAAGATTATTTAAAAGTTGAAGAAGAAAAAAAATTTTATGACAGAGAATTATTAGGAATTAAATATTGGGACTTTATTAGATATGTACTATATAATGAATTGTCCGTTAGAAAAAATGGAATAGCAAATTTGGTAGATGCTAGTAAACCAAAAGGTTTAAAAATTTATATGATAAATCCAAAATTTTTAAGAAGTTATTTAGGCTTATCGAAAATCAAAAAAGCAGAAATATTGATGATTTCCCACCCTAGAAGAATTAAACAGAATGACAAGTTTTATAATATATTTGTTGATCCTGTTGTTGAACAGTTATCAGATGAGTATAGTATGACAACATTAGAAGAACCTTGTTGGTGTAGCTTAGTTCCATCATCTACAGGCCATTTTTTTCCAGTTGAAACAAAAGATATACATTTTACAGATTTATATGAACTATTGTTCTTAATTAAAAATAAAATATTTAGACTATGTCATACTAAAGAATATCAACAAATTTCAGTTGAAGTCGATAATATATTGAATTTTTTCGAAGAAAGATATGATATAAAATTAGATGAGGCTAAGGAACATTTAATAGATAAGTTAGTATATATCTATATAATGAGAGACACATGGGAAAAAGTAATTGATAAAATTAATCCAAAAGCAGTAATGTTGCACTATTTTCCAACATCATTTAAAACCCTCATAATAAGTATATGTAATGAAAAAAATATCCCTACAATCGAACTGCAACATGGTATTATTACATACTCAGAACCAATAGAACATAAAACTTATGATGTAAATAATTGCAATGATGTACCAAAATATTTATTTTCTTTTGGAGATATATTTGTAGACAGCAATTATTTAACAACTAAAGAAGAAAACTTAAAATGTGTAGGATATCCATTTTTAGAAAAGAAAGTTAAAGAACAATACGAAATGCCAGAACAACTGCAAGAAAATGAAAAATATATTTTAATATCTTCACAAAGTATGATTGGAAAACAAATGAGTGAGTTTGCATCACGATTAGCAGATTTATTAAAAGAACGTAAAGAATATAAGATTATATATAAATATCATCCAAACGAGATAAAAGAAGACTATGATTGCTTAAAGAAAGATAATATTATATCCGTCAAAAATTTAGGAGAAGAAATATACAAATATCAAAAATTCTCGTCAGTTCAAATAGGAGCTTATAGTACCTCTTTATATGAGGGAATTGCATTCGGCCTACCGACAATAATTTTAGAGGGATTTAAAAATGCGGATGAAACCATAGAAACATTATCATTTATGGATAAAGGTGTATATATTGTTAATAATCCAGAACAAGCCAAAGAAGTGATTGAAACAATGATAGAAAAACCAACCACTTCAGATATTGATAGAATTTGGAAATCTGATAGTACAGAAAACATTAAAAAACAATTAAGAAAGATCATAAAATAATTATTATTACGGGGGGAAAGCAATATGTTAAGTATAGGAGTAATTTGGAATAGTGCACATGATTTTAAAGAATACATATTATCTGATATAACAGAATATGGTGAGATATTAAACTCATATGATTTAATATTAGGAGATAATTATCAATCTTTTGTTAGAGATATTTATTGTAGTGACTCTATAGATGATTGGAAAATAGAAAAGAAGATTGAAGCAATGAATCATTCATGTGATTATCAAGGTGTAACAATAGTAGTAATAGACGTTGATATAACAGAACAATATTATCATCCATACAAGAAAAAAATGGTTTACGCAAATCTTGATAGAATGAAAACAAATATAAGAAAGAAATATAGTAAGTTAGTTTCATTTTATTTTTTTGATAATGTTTTTCATTTAACGGATGATGAAAAAGAATATGAAGAATGCGTAGAAGTATTATCTAGGTATACAGACGAAGAGTTAATTCCTAAGCAAGATAGTAAAGTAAAAAAGATTATATTAAATTAAAATTTTTTATTAATGTAATGAGGGGTTGGGGAGTTTCCCCATATAATTAGAATTTGTATATACAAATTCAGTGCTGGCTATACTATAAA
>CACZQJ010000029.1 GCA_902783265.1 uncultured Erysipelotrichaceae bacterium
AAAAGAATTAGTTTTCTAATTCTTTTCTTCTATTACTACCTGACATCTTGGGCATAAATGATTTGTTAAATCTTCTTCATTGAAGTAATTCCAACATCTTTCGCATCTTTCGCCTTCAAATTTTTGAATTTTTACTTTTGAGTATTCATATTTTGGTAAATCTTCAGCAGTTATAACGACGTCTGAAACAATAAATAGTTGTTTTAGATTTGATAAAATTGGTTTTAAAGTTTCTTTATCTTCATCTCTTAGATTTAGATAAACTTTGGCTTCTAAAGATTTTCCAATTATTTTTTCGTTTCTAGCTTCTTCTAAAGCTTTGTAAACATCGTCTTTGATGCTAAAGAAGATGCCCCACATTTCCATTAATTCTTCACTGTCTTTATATTCCTCTACTTCTGGGAAGTTTTCTAAATGAACACTTTTTTCTTTTTTACCTGGCATTAATTTATATACTTCTTCTGATGTATAAGGTAAAATTGGAGCAAGTAAAGTAATTAATGATTTTAATATTTTATATAATGTGGTCTGAACGCTTCTTCTTTCTAAACTGTCTGCTTCTTCAATGTATAAAATATCTTTAGTAAAATCTAGGTAAAAGTTAGATAAGTTATTAACATAATTGTTAATCAATTTATAAATTTCATCGTAGTTATAATTATAATATTCTTTTCGAACGTTTTTTACTAGTTCATTTAATGTGTTTAAAATATATTTGTCAGCTGAAGGCATTTTATCATAAGATATCATTTCTTTTTCTGGATCGAAATCAAATAAGTTTCCTAATATAAATCTATAAGTGTTTCTGATTTTTCTATATGCTTCACCTACTTGATTAAGTAGTTCATTACTAAATTTAACGTCTTCAGTATAATCAACACTAGCTACCCAAAGTCTTAAAATATCGGATCCTTGTTTGTTTACTATTTCAAGTGGTGAAACTGAATTGGTTCCTGATTTACTCATTTTAAGGCCTTTGCCGTCAACTATAAAGCCTGCAGATAGTAATTCTTTATATGGGCTTTGACCATATGCGGCAACTCCACATATAATAGATGAGTTAAACCATCCACGATATTGGTCAGAACCTTCTATATAAACATCAGCTGGGAATGGCATATTTCTTTCAAGTAATGTGCCGGCAAATGATGTTCCTGAATCAAACCACACATCCATGATATCTTTTTCTTTGGTAAAATTACCGTTTGGACTAGCAGGATTAGTATACCCTTTTGGCAATAATTCTTTGGCCTCTTTTTCAAACCAAATGTTAGAACCATATTTTCTAAATAAATCAGCTATATGCATCATAACATCATAATCTAAAATTTCAGAACCGTCTTCGTTATAGAAAATTGGTAGTGGAACACCCCAAGCTCTTTGCCTTGAAATGCACCAGTCTCCTCTACCGTCTATCATATTATACATTCTGGTTTTACCCCATTCTGTGTGGAACTTAACGTTGTTTTCAATCTCATTTAAAATTTCATCTTTTATTTTATCAACGCTGCAGAACCATTGGGTAGTTGCTCTAAATATGATTGGTTTTTTAGTTCGCCAATCGTGTGGATATGAATGGGTAATAAATTTTAATTTTAATAGGAAGCCGTTTTCGTCTAGCCATTTTGTTATTTCTTTATTGGCATCTTCAAAGAATAAACCTTTGAACATTCCTGAATCTTCGGTTAAATATCCTTGATCATCTACTCCGTTAATCATTTCTAAATTATGCTCTCTTCCGGCATTGAAATCATCAACTCCATACGCAGGGGCAGTATGAACTAAGCCAGTACCTGTATCTAATGTAACATGATTTGCAGTAACAACTGGGCTTATTCTATCCATGAATGGGTGTTTATATTTAACATTTGATAATTCTTCACCTTTAAAAGTATCTAATATTTCATAATTTTCAAAGCCACATTCGTCCATTAATGGTTTTACTAATTCAGTAGCGGCAATATAAATATTTTCACCAACTTTAACCCTTGAATAATCAAAGTTTGGTCCAGCGCATACACCAGTATTGCCTGGTAAAGTCCAAGGAGTTGTTGTCCATATTACTAATTTGTCTCCTTTATTTACTTTATCATTTCCTTCTTCAACTGTAAATGGTACATATATTGACGGATCTTTTCGATCTTTATATTCAACTTCAGCTTCAGCAAGGGCACTTTCACTACTTGGTGACCAGTATACTGGTTTTAATCCTTTAAATATTAATCCTTTTTGGGCCATTTTGGCAAATACTTCTATTTGTCTAGCCTCATATTCTGGGCTTAGGGTAATATATGGATGGTCCCAATCAGCTAGAACGTTTAGCTTTTTAAAGTCCTCTCTTTGTGTATCAACTTGCTTTAAAGCGTATTCATAACAATATTTTCTAAAATCGGCTACGCTCATTTCTTTTCTGTTTACACCACTATTGGTTATTGCTTGTTCAATTGGAAGTCCATGGGTATCCCAACCAGGAATAAAATCAACATAATATCCTTCCATTATTTTAGACCTATTTATGAAATCTTTTAATATTTTATTTAGGGCATGTCCTAAATGAATATTGCCATTGGCATAAGGTGGGCCGTCATGAAGAACAAATGGTTTATTTCCTTTATTTTTTTCTTTTATTAAATTATACAAATCCATTTCTTCCCAAGCTCTTCTTTGTAAAACTTCGTTTTCTGCTAAATTGCCACGCATTTTAAATTCAGTTTGTGGCATTAATAATGTATCTTTATAATCTTCCATATGTATCCTCCTTTTATTTAGCGCCTTTTTTAAATCCTTTTGCCCCATTATAATTACTCAATATGTTTGAGGTAAAACTAGATGTCTTTCTTTTTTCATTTTTGTAGTCTTTGATGGCGGTTGTTATTAATTCATCAGTTAAGGTTTTATAGTCTTTTCCTTTTGGCTTATATAGATAAAATGAAAGTGAGCCTGGAATCGTATTTGGTTCATTTACATAAATATCTCCGTTTTTTTCATTAACTAAGTAATCAATACGACATACACCTTTTAAGTTTAAAACTTTGAATACTTCTTTTGAAAGTTCATATATTTGTTTAGTCATTTTTTCGGGGATTCTAGCGGGAACTTCAAATTCACTATTTGACATTGAGCCGGAATTCTTTGTTCCTTTTAATTTTCCTTTTTTCCCACTACCCATATATTTATCTTCAAATGTTAGAAGTTCATGTTTCATTTTCATTTCAGCTATTAAACTAGTTTCGCCAAATTCGTAGTTTCCGGCTACCGCACAGTTTAATTCAATCAAGTTTGGTATCATTTCTTCAACTAATACTTTTGTTTCGTATTCTAATGCAGTATCTATAGCGCTTTTTAATTCTTCTCTGTTATGGGCTACACTAATACCAATTGTACTGCCAAGGCCTGCTGGTTTTACAATTACTGGATATTTTAATTTTTCTGCTTTATTTAATATTTCTTCTTTGTTAGTATTATATTCACTATCATAAAACCATATGTATTTTGGTGTTTTAATATTATTGGCTTCTAATACTTGTTTTAAAACAACTTTGTCTTGGCCTAAAGCGGCGCCTAAAACATTTGGCCCAACTACTGGAAGCCCAAGTGTTTCTAAGTAACCAGCTAAGCTTCCGTCTTCTACTCCTTTCCCATGAACTATTGGAAAAGCAACATCAATATCTGTAATGTTTCTACCAAATATTCCTTTAACTTTTTGAAGCATTACTGTATCATTTAATCTAGTTAGCGTAACTTCTTTAGTATATCTTTTCATACTTTCAAAATATTTATATGTTTCCATGTCTCTTAGACAAGCTCCTGTATAAAAGTGACGGTCTTTGCTGATATATATTGGAATAATTTCATATTTATCTTCATTTATATTTTCCATGGCTTGGAGAGCTGATATAATACTTACTTCATGTTCAACTGAATCTCCGCCAAATATTACTCCTACCTTTATTTTCATTTTATTTCCTCCTACTTTTCATTAAATATATCTGGTAAATCATTTTCTAATAAGACATATGTTTCACCTTTTTTAATTTTTTGAACTAGATCAAAAGCTTCTAAGACGTCGTTGATGATATGTATTTTATTTTTATCAAATTTCTTTTCCTCTAGTCCTTCTTTAATTGGTTTTGTTTTATTTTTTCCAACTAATATTACTTCGTCAGCACTTTCAGCTATTTGCATACCAAATTCTTTGTTCTTTTGTTCTTCCTCATTACCAAGTTCAATCATCCCTGGAGTTACTACAATGTGTTTGCCTGGCATCATTTTTAAAACGTCTAAGGCCATTTTAGCACCTACAGGATTTGAATTATATGCATCATCTATGAATGTTATATCGCCTTTTTTCTTAAGTTCTAGTCTATGTTCAACAGCTTTTACTTTAGTAACTCCGGCCTTTAACTGATCAATTGTCATTCCAAATTCTCTACCTAAGGCAACGGCAGCTAGTATATTGTATACATTGGCATATCCTAAAAGTCTTGTTTCAAATGGATATTTTTCTTTATCACCTTTGAATATTATGTTAAATTTCGTGCCATCTTTAGTAAGTTTGATATCGGTTGCTTTAACGTCAACATCATCACTATCAATACCAATCCATTTTATTTGGCACTTGTTTTTTATTTTGTAACTACGTTGCCATTCATCATCACCGTTAAGAACTCCTATTCCGTCTTCTGGAAGGTTTTCTATAAGTTCAAATTTTGTTTTTTGAATGTTTTCTCTTGAACCAAATGTTGCTAGATGGGCAACACCGATTGTTGTAATTATTCCATATTTTGGATGAACTAAATCACATAGTTCTTCAATGTCGTGCTCTTGGCAAGCTCCCATTTCGGCAATAAATACATCGGTAAATTTATCTAAGAAATTATTAATAGTAATCATTAAGCCAAATGGTGTGTTGTAGTTTTTAGGTGTAGGCATAGAATTATATTTAATGTTTAGAATATCATTTAATATATTTTTGCTGCTTGTTTTTCCGTAACTTCCGGTGATCCCTATTACTTTTAAATTTTGCATACTTCTTATTTTGTGCACAGCTTTTCTTTTGTAATAAAATCCTACTAAGGATTCTACTGGCGTGTTGATTAATAACGCTAGTAAAATATATATTGAATTTAGAAAAGCAATTAATCCTAAGACTAAATAATAGTATACTAAGGTTTTATCATTTACATATAAACTCATGATCAATATTGGTATGATGTGCATAAGCATATTTGTAAATACTAATCTTTTCATTCTTGATGTATATTTTAATGGTAATTTGTTTTGCTCTTGCTTATTTAATAAATTCATTATTAAAAATATATAGATTAAACCAAATATAGCTACAATTATCATTTTATTTTTAATAAATATGAATATTATAAGTATTAAAAATATAAAACTTGGATTTTTAAATCCTTTGTCTAAATTTTTAACTAACCATTTTAAATATGTCTTTTTCCTATTATATTTATTTTGCTGAAGCATGTGGAGTGACTCTTTACTTCTTAAAAATACATAAACTAAATAAATTATTGTTGACATAAGGAAGCTTTTATTCATGTTTATCACCTTTTATAAAACTTTCTATTATACTTATGGTTTGCCCAAGCCTTTCTAAGTAGGCATAATGGGTACACCCATCATAAACGATAACTGCAGAGTCTTTAATGTATGTGGAAAGTTCATAAGCATCTTCTAAAGGTACGGCTGCATCTTGGTCTCCCCAAATTATAATTGTTGGACATTTTATTGTTTTTACAAGTTCTGTTATGTCGGTATTTACGTGCTCAACTAATATTTCTCTCATTATTGGGCTGGCATTTCTGTAGTCTTCTGAACCCATATGTTTTTTTGCTATTTCTGACAATTTTTTCATACCAGGTAGATTCTTTACTTTTTTTAATAACTTTACCTTTAAAGAGTTTGGATTTTTCTTTACTTTGAACGGACTTCCAAATAGTATTAGTTTTTTTGTTTCATATTTACTGGCGTATATTAAACTAATTTTCCCCCCAAATGAATGTCCAATTAAAACGGGCTTTTTTATGTTTAAATTTTCTAAAAGTGAGTGAAGCATCTCTACGAAATCATTTAATGTCCATAATCCTTTTGGTTCTTCACTTTTTCCATGACCCGGAAAATCTATAATTAAGATGTCATTTTGAGGGAATTTATCACCGATCATTTTCATCATTTGAATGTTTTGACCCCATCCGTGAAGTAAAACTAGTGGTACTCCTTTTTTATTTCCATACCTAATGTAATTTATTTTAATATTTTTATATTCAAACATAATTTCACCTCTTTTAATTATAACATACTTGTTCTTTTTAAACAACGATTTTCCCTTATAATATAAGAAAAAAGCCGTCCTATTAAGGACGAGCTTTGCCGCGGTACCACCTTATTTTATATAAAATACTCTTAAAACTATAACGCGTTACCGTTTTTTTCTACTTATATTCAAAAAAAAGCATCGAGAGTGATCTATATGTATTAAAGTTTACTGATTTCCACCTGCTTTCAGCTCTCTATAAAACTTTTATTAACATACCGGCTCCGTCATATGCGTTTTAAATATCTAATTCATCAATATCATCAATTATTTCTAATTGTGACTCAATAATATTTTTAAGTCTTCTTTTTAAAATATTAACATTTCTTTTGGTATTTGAGGCATCATTTTCAATTTTTTCAGCTCTAAGTAAGGCTTCATTTACGATTCTACTGGCATTTTTTTTGGCATCATCTAGAATAATTTCACTTTCGCGATGTGCGGCAACTTTTAGTTGATCAGAGGTTTTTTGGGCCATAAATATAGCTTTATTTAAGGTTGATTCCATTCTTTCATATTGTTCTACTTTTTCTCTTAAATTACTATTTTCTTCTAGTCTACTTTCAAGTAAACTAATTTGTTCATCTTTTTCTTTTATTAATTCATTTTTTGCATTAACATCAGTAACTAACTTTTCAACTCTTCCAATAACTTCATCTAAGAAATCATTTACTTCTTCGGGATCATATCCTCTAAGAGTTCTACTAAATTTTTCCATAAATTCAACCTCGCCTTGGCTTTATGCCTCTATATTCTTTTACCACTCTATATTAATATCATCATTATCGTGAATACCTTTTCCTTCGGTTTCACCTGTTATTTTTCCTTGAACATTTACATTATTTGGTGTGCATAGGAAAATTCCACCACCTATTTTTTGTAAATCTCCGTTAATTGCATATATTGTACCACTTAAGAAATCAACTATTCTTTTTGCTTGTTCTGGCGTTACTCTTTTTAAGTTTACAACAACTGTATTTCTTTTCTTTAAGTGATCAGCAATTTGTTGTGACTCTGAATAAGCTCTAGGTTCTAATAAAATCATCTTAGAATTTCCGTCTTCTAAAGCTTCTTCTGGTTTTAAATCATAGTATTTATCTTTATCTGGATCTGTGAAGATTGGCTCATCTTCTCCCATCATTTTTTTAATTAGTCCCATAAATATCCTCCTTGTATTTATAATCTTTTACTATAGATAATTTTAGCATAAATTACAAAAAAAGAAAATGTTTTTTACATTTCTTTTTATTTTTTGATATTTTTTTTAAATATAATACACTTTTTGACACTTTATATATTTATTTTATTATCTATATAATTTTTTATTTCATCTATTTTTAATGTTGTTTGTTTCATAGTATCTCTATCTCTTACTGTAACGGTATTGTTTTCTAATGTTTCGTCATCTATAGTTATGCAAAAAGGAGTTCCCATGATATCTTGTCTTCTATATCTTTTACCAATGCTTCCAGAGGCATCGTAAGTAACATCAAAGTAGTTTGATAGTTTATCAAATAGTTCTTCAGCTTTTTCGGTATGAAATTTTTTCATTAGTGGAAGTACGGCTACTTTATATGGGGCAAGGGCACCAGAAAATCTCATTACTTCTCTTCCGTCTTCTTCTTTGTCATATGAATCAAATAATATCGTTAAAACTAGTCTATCTACACCAACTGTTGATTCTATAATATATGGAATATATCTTTCATTTGTTTCTGGATCTATAAATTCCATAGAAGTTCCAGAGTGGGTTTGATGGCTTTTTAAATCAAAGTCTGTTCTATTATGTGTTCCATTTATTTCTCCCCAGCCAAACGGAAATTCGTATTCAATGTCGCAGGCTTCTTT
>CACZQJ010000030.1 GCA_902783265.1 uncultured Erysipelotrichaceae bacterium
ATATGAAACCGACTTTATCAGTTGTAAACTTTGGCAAGTCGTTGCTCAAAATACAACAGAATATTGTAAAAAAGGTGATCTTATTGGACTTCGAGGTAGGTTAGAAACATACAACTACGAAACTGAGGAAGGAAGAAAATATTTGACAGAAGTAGTAGCCGATAAAGTAACCTTCCTATCAAGCAAAAAAGCAGATTAACTCTGCTTTTTAAAGTCTTTATAAAATATATCATCAGGTTTTAATTCAAATATACTTGCAATCTTAATCGCCATATCATAAGAAAGCCTTCTTTTCTTATTTTCAATTTGCCAGTAAAAAGGTTTACTGATTTTTAATTGTTCTGCCATATAAGTACACGTATATTTATGTTTTTTTCTAATTTTTATAAGATTATTCATGTTAAACCTCCAAAACAATTATATATTAACTTATAGTTAATTTCAAGCGTCAATATCACAAAAAGTTAACTTTGATGTATAAAAAAATAAAACTTGTTATAATCTAGCTAATGAAAGGGTAACTGTGATTATATGATTGGTCAAAGGTTAAGAGAAGCAAGAATAAATGCAGGTATAACACAAACAGAATTAGCTAAAATTATTGGCGTAAAAGCCGCTGAAATTTCACAATATGAATCAGACAAACGCACACCAAGATGGAATATCTTTATTAAAATATTAGATAAACTAAACGTTTCAGCTGACGAAATGCTTGGAAGAGAAATCAGCATTGTAAGTGATGATGAAGAATACAACATAAAATTAGCCAAAAAAGACTTGCAAATACTAGAAACAATCAAAAGCTACCCTAAATTATATAAATTATTATTAAACGATCCAAATAGGAATATTAAAGTTATAAACAACAATTTAAAAGAAGTTTTTCCAGAATAGTTCATGAAGAACTATTTTTTTTAATACAAAAATAGTATAATTAAAATGGAGGTAACAAAATGGATATACTAGAAATAATTGAAAAAAAAGAAAAAAATGAAAAGCTTACTAAAGAAGAATTAGAATTTGCAGTTAAAGGTTTCTTAGATGGAACAATCAAAGATTACCAAATGTCCGCATTTTTAACTGAAATAGACTTATTAGGTTTGAGTGAAGAAGAATCGATAGACTTAACAAATATTATGTTAAATAGTGGTGATAAAATAAAATTAGACATTAAACCACTAGCCGATAAACATTCAACAGGTGGAGTTGGAGATAAAACTACTTTAATAGTTGCGCCACTTGTCGCATCATTAGGAGTAAATGTTGCTAAAATGAGTGGTAGAGGCTTAGGACATACAGGCGGTACAATTGATAAACTAGAATCAATTAAAGGATTTAAAACAGAAATGACTTTAAAAGAGTTTGAAAGCCAAGTAAAAAAAATAGGTATTGCTCTAGTAGGCCAAATGGGAAATTTAGTCCCAGCTGACAAAAAAATATATGCCCTAAGAGACGTTACTGGAACAGTTGATTCTATTCCACTCATAGCTTCAAGCGTTATGAGTAAAAAACTGGCAAGCGGGGCTGATGTTATAGTATTAGATTTAAAAGTAGGTGGAGGAGCTTTAGTTGAAAATTTAGAAGAAGCAAAAGAACTTGGTGGACTAATGGTAAAAATAGGTAATATGAATGGTAAAAATACAGCCTGCCTTTTAACCAATATGGATCAGCCACTAGGATATGCCGTAGGTAATTCACTAGAAGTTTTAGAAAGCATTGAAACGTTAAAAGGAAACGGCCCAGAAGACTTAAATGAATTAGTAATAAAACTAAGCTCATTAATGGTTTCATTAAGTAAAAATATCACATTAGAAGAAGCTAAAGCCAAAGTTAAAGAAAACTTATTTAATGGAAAAGGATATGAAAAATTCGAAGAATGGATAGAAGCTCAGGGCGGCGACATAGCCACTTTAAAAGTAGCTTCAAAGACTAAAGAAATTATTTCTAAAAAAGAAGGATACATAAAGAAAATAGATGCCTTAAAAATAGGAAAATTAGCTAGAGTATTAGGCGCTGGCAGACTCACCAAAGAAGACATTATAAATCACGAAGTAGGAATACTTTTAAACAAAAAAGTTGGCGACAAAGTAAGTGAAGGAGACAGATTGTTAACAGTATATTATGATGATAAAGAAATAACTGATAAAGAAGTTCTTGAATGCTTTGAAATAACTGAAGAATATGTTGAAAAGCCAAATGTGATAATAGATATTATTAAGTAGGTGAAATATGGCCATAACTAAAACAAAATTTATAAATTATATTAGATGCCCAAGGTATGCCAGCCTAGATAATATTAAAAAAGACAAACTAGATAGTATAGTTACTATAGAAGAATATAAAGAAGAAGAAAAACAATATCAATTAGAAGAAATACTAGGAAATATGTTTGATGAAAATGGTAAAGACCTAATAGATGTTACAAACGACCACCTAGAAACGATGCTACCATATTATAATGAAGTAGAGCTTTTAGCTGGGCATCTTGCGCCAAAATATTTTAATGGCACATTTAAATATTCAAAACAAACATATAACCAGGAAAGCTTTGACTGCCTAATAAATAATATAAGATACATCTGTTATGTAGACATCTACAATGAAAACGAAGAAGGATTTAACATAATTGAAGCCAAGGCTACTACCACTAAGAAATACTTAGAACTTGGAACTAAAGAAAATTCAATATTTCAAAAAGATGAAAAAGGAATATATCGATTATTGGAAGATTTAAACCTTAAAATTGAAGATTATATGCCAGTAGAAACTTATGAAAAACAAAGAGCAAAACTTTTTGACAAATACACAGGACCAGGTCATTATGTATATGACTTAGCTGTTCAAAGATATATAATTGAAAATGACTTAAAACAAAATAATGATAAAAGAAAAGTTAAATATTATCTTGCTGTTTTAAATTGTAAATACATTTTTGATGGCACATATGAAAATGACATGCCAAAATATAACGAAATTAATGGTGAAGATATAATATCATATATTGACATGACTAGCGTAACTGAAAGTATGATGGATAAAATAATGCTAGATGCTAAAAGAGTCGAAGACTACGTTAACGATCTATATGCAAATCCAGTTCCACTAGGACCACACTGCGAATACAAAAAAGTTACTAAATGTAAATATTGCAAGATTTGTTGGAACGTTCTTCCTAAAAAGCATTCGATTTTATGCTATATGGATAATCACCATGGTTTTACCAAAGAAGGCGTTAAATATTCAACATTTGATCTAATAAACGAAGGAAAAGTGGGAATGTTAGACATCGATGAAAGCTATATGACAAGAGAAAAAAATAAAATTCAAAGGAAAGCTTTAGAAACCAATACTCCATATATGAATAAACAAAAAATAATTGACGGAATAAAACAAATACAATATCCAATTTACCATTTGGATTTTGAAACATTTCCATGTCCACTTCCAAGATATAGTGGTGAAAAACCATATACACAGTCCGTATTTCAGTTTTCGCTTCATATCGAAAAAGAGCCAGGAAAATGTGATAAAGAAAAAGATCATTACGGTTATTTAGCAATTGACCATAAAGACCATCGAGAGGAACTTATAAAAATGATGTGTGATTTAATTAAAGAAGGAACAGTATTAGTTTACAACGATTCCTTTGAAAAAAGTAGAATAAAAGAACTATCTGAAATATTTACAGATTACAAAAGTAGGCTCTTGAAAATAAATTCCCAAATATTTGATTTAATGAATATTGTTAAGACTAGAAGTAAAATGTATGAAGAACTAGGATATGATAAAGAAGAAGCTAAAATGATAAATTATTATAACCCAGCAATGGACGGATCATATTCAATAAAAAAAGTTTTACCAATTTTTTCAAATTTAACATATCAAGGAATGGAAGTTGCCAATGGTGTAGAAGCCATGGTTACATATGCAAGATTTCCTAAAATGAATAAATTAGATTATGAACATAAATATCAAAAATTAGTTGAATATTGCCAGCAAGACACATATGCGATGTACAAGGTTTTAGAAGGTTTAAAAAAGGCAATAAAATAATTAATAAAAATGAATACATGGACATTATAATGTCCATACAAGTGATTATTTAGATAATTTTAACATTACATTAAAATAAGCAAAGAAATGCTTATTTTTTGTTAAATAGTGTCAAATATTAAACAAATAGTTGTTTTTAAAAAACAAAAGCTATATAATTTTAATATAAGGGAGCGTGATAAAATGTTATATCCATCAATTGATTCGCTTTTAAAAAAAGTTGATTCAAAATACCTATTAGTAAATATTGCGGCTAAAAGAGCCAAGGAAATGGAAAAAACCGAACATTATCAAATAAAAGAAAATGAATACAAATCAGCCAAAAACATAGGCAAAGCCTTAGAAGAAATAAAACAAGGGCTAGTCCACTTAAAAGAGGAATAAAATATAAGCAAGCAATAAGATGAAATCAGCTATAAATAGTTGATTTTTTTCCTAGTTTATGATAAATTATTAGAAGTTGGAGGGATACCATGAAAATATTATTAATAATTGTATCAATTTTATTAATTGCCATTGTTCTATTACAAAGTGGTAAAGCTGTAAGCCCATCAAGTAGTATTTTAGGCGGAAATGATGAACTATTTGCTCATAGAAAAGAACGTGGTGGGGAATTATTCATAACAAGACTTACTGCTATATTAGGTGTAATATTTTTTATCATCTGTATAGTAATGCAATATATTGATTAAAAAAAACTTTAAAAATAGGTCATATCCTGTTTTTTTTTGTTATTTTTTGATATAATTAATTAAGGTGGGATATATGAACATTTATAGTTATACGAAGAAGGATCTAGAAAACTATTTTGAAAATATTGGCGAGAAAAAATTTAAAGCTCTTCAAATTTATGATTGGCTTTATAAAAAGAAAGTAACCTCATTCAAAAACATGACTAACATAAAAAAAGAAGTAATTCAAAAACTAAATGAAGACTTTAAGATAGAAAAACCAGAAATAGTAAAAATTCAAAACGGAAAAGATGTTCATAAATTCCTATTTAACATGCAAGACGGTGAAAAAATAGAAGCCGTTTTAATGAAACATGATTATGGAAATAGCTTATGTGTTTCTACACAAGTTGGCTGTAATATGGGATGCGCTTTTTGTGAAAGCGGAAGGCTAAAAAAAAGAAGAAACTTAACCGTAGACGAAATGGTTACTCAAATACTGTTAGTAGAAGAAAATTTAAATATTAGAATATCTCATGTGGTTTTAATGGGAATTGGTGAGCCATTCGATAATTATGATAATGTTATTAAATTCATTGATATTATAAACGACGACAACGGGATTGGTATTGGAGCCAGGCATATTACAGTATCAACATGTGGAATAGTTCCTAAAATACGTGAATTTTCTAAAGAAAAAAGACAAGTCAATTTGGCAATTTCCCTTCATGCCCCAAATGATGAGTTAAGAAATAGGCTAATGAAAATTAATAAAGCTTATCCATTAAAAGAAGTCATAGAAGCCGTTAAGGATTATTTAAAATTAAATAATCGTAAAGTCACATTTGAATATATCATGTTAAAAGATGTTAACGACGCTGAAAAATGTGCCATAGAGCTTTCAAAGCTTTTAAAGGGACTAAATTGTTATGTAAATTTAATCCCATATAACGAAACGAGTCACATTGAATTTAAAAAATCAGATAATAATAAAATTATGGAATTTTACGATATTCTTAAGAAAAATAATATAAACGTAACAGTAAGACGCGAATTTGGTAGCGAAGTAGAAGCTGCATGCGGACAATTAAGATCAAATTACGAGGAGGAAAAGTAATGGAATACTCATATTTAACTGACCCTGGAAAAGTTAGACAGCACAATGAAGATAGCGTTACTATCGTAAAAAATAATGGGGAAGAAATTCTTCTTGCCGTAGCCGACGGGATGGGCGGACATAAAGGTGGTGAAATTGCATCATCTATTGCTATAGCCCATATCGGCAAAAGGTTTATGGATACCTCTAGTGTTGGAAGCAAAGAAGACGCTATAAACTTTTTAAAAGAAATAGTTAGTGAAGCTAATATGCTTTTATATAAATATACTGAAGATAATCCAGAAAGCATTGGTATGGGAACTACTTTAGTAATGGCCCTTCTTACCAAATATTTCCTATTGTATGGAAATATAGGTGACTCTTCTGGCTATGCGATTAAAAATAAAAAACTACACAAAATAACAAATGATCATACACTAGTAAATTTACTGGTAAAATCAGGAGAGCTGACCAAAGAAGAAGCAAAAAACCATCCTAGGAAAAACGTATTAATGAGAGCTTTAGGTGCCAACATCACAGTAGAAATGGATGTGTTTGATGTTGAAAAAGACGTTGAAGGAATTTTTTTATGTAGTGATGGACTAACCAATATGCTAGACGATGAACAAATTGAATTAGTATTAGATAGTAATTTATCATCAGATGAAAAAGTACAAAAACTTATAAATAAAGCCAATAATCGAGGTGGAACTGATAATATTTCTGTCGCATATTTAAAAAAGGAGGATAATGAATGATAACAAGGGGACAAATGATAAATGAAAGATATGAAATAATTAGATCAATAGGAGAAGGCGGTATGGCCAACGTTTATCTAGCTTTAGACACTATTTTAAACAGAAAAGTAGCCGTCAAAATATTAAGAGGAGATTTAGCTGAAGACGAAAAATTTGTTAGACGTTTTCAAAGAGAAGCTATTTCAGCAAGTTCTCTAAATGATCCTAATATCGTGGAAGTATATGATGTTGGTGAAGACGATGGCAAATATTTTATAGTAATGGAATATGTTGAAGGTAAAACCTTAAAACAACTAATTAAAAAAAGAGGTAGCTTGACATTACCAGAAGTGGTAGACATCATGCTACAGCTAACTTCAGCTATTTCTCATGCTCATGAAAGTTATATAATTCATAGAGACATTAAGCCACAAAACGTTGTTATTCTAGAAGATGGAAGAGTAAAAATCATGGACTTTGGAATTGCTGTTGCTTTAAATGCTGGAGAACTTACTCAAACCAATAGCGTTATGGGAACAGTTTACTATATACCTCCAGAGCAAGCTAATGGTGGAGCTGCTAATATTAAAAGTGATATATATTCACTAGGAATATTAATGTATGAGTTAGTTACAGGACACGTGCCATTCAAAGGCGAAAATCCAGTAGAAGTGGCCATTAAACATATGAATGAAGAACTTCCAAGTATATGCGAATATGATCCTGATATGCCACAATCAATTGAAAATATTATCTTAAAGGCCTCAGCTAAAAATCCTAAAAATAGATATTCATCAGCAAGCGAAATGCACGAAGATTTAAAAACCGCATTAAACGAAGAAAGATTTAATGAGCCCAAAGTTATATATGAATACAAAGAAAAGAACTTTGATGATGACCTTTCTGTAGAAACTCCAAGACGCGGAAGATTATCAAGAAATGTCGAAGAAGCAGAAGAAAAGAAAGAAAAAAAAGTAAATAAAGCAATCATTATACTGGGTAGTATCATCGGAGTATTAACCTTAATTGCTGGTTTTCTATTCTTTGTATACCCAAACATTGCTAAAAATAGATCAGCTATAATTCCTGATGTTGAGGGAATGACTATAAAGCAAGCCACAACCGTTATAGAAGATAAAGGCTTTACAGTTAGCAAAACAACTAAAAAGAAAAATAGTGAAGAAATTGAAAAAGGAAAAGTTATTGGAACGAATCCTAAAATTGGGAAAAGCATTAAAGTTAGTAACAAAATTACCTTAATCATTTCTAAAGGAAGTCAAAAAATAATCATCGAAGATTACAAAGGTGAAAATTATGAGAAAATAAAAGAAAAATTAGAAGACGCGGACATAACCGTCATGATTGAAAAAAAAGACGTTTCATCTGCTGATAATATAAAAGAAGATACTGTTATTGGACAAAGTGTTAAAGCCGGTGAAAAACTAGGCAAAGGCGATACCATTACTTTAACAATTCCAAACTTATATGTTAGTTATCCTAATTTTACAGATGGCACATACACAGTTGAAGATGTTAAAAAATTCTGTACAGATAATGGACTTACAATCGACATAACATACGTTGAAGATGCGACAGCAAAAAATGGTGACGTTATATATCAAAATATGGCTGCAGGCTCTAAAGTTTCAAAAGGCGCTAACCTTAGAATCAAAGTAGTTCAAAACAAGGAAAAAGTTCCAACTGACGAAACAGAAACAGTTGATACTAGTAATGTTGGGACGGAAAAAGAAGAATAATGATAGGTAAAATAATAAAACAAATAAGTAATGATTATACAGTAATGGCAGATAAAATGCACATATGTAAAGCTAGAGGAAAATTCAGAAACATGAAAATAAGCCCCTTAGTAGGGGATAATGTTGTTATTAGTGATGAAGACTATATATTAGAAATTATACCAAGGAAAAACAAATTAAAAAGGCCACCAATTGCCAACGTAGATAAAGCCATAATAATAACCAGCTTAAGAAAACCTGATTTTTCCTCTAATTTACTTGACAAACTATTAACCATTATTGAGTTTAATGATATCAAACCAGTTATAATATTTACTAAACAAGATCTTCTTACAGAAAATGAATTTCAAAAATTAAAACCATATATAGATTATTATAAAAAAATTGGTTATGAAGTTTACATGAATAATGAAATAGATAAAATAAAAAAAATATTCAAAGACAAAATAAGCGTTTTTACTGGACAAAGTGGTGCAGGCAAATCAACCTTATTAAATAAATTAAACAAAAATTTAAATTTAAAAACAGATGAAATATCTGAAGCCTTAAACAGAGGAAAACACACTACAAGACATACAGAATTATTAGAAATAGAAGGTGGATTAGTCGCCGACACCCCAGGATTTTCAGCCATTGATCTAAATGACATGACAAAAGAAGATATTAAAAATAATTTTATAGAGTTTAACAAGTATCAAAGCGAATGCGAATTTAGCGATTGTTCTCATACTCATGAGCGCCAATGTAAAGTTAAAGAAAAAGTGGAAGATGGTACTATCATTAAAAGTAGATATGAAAACTATTTAAAATTTATAAGTAGGTGATTACATGAAAATTGCAGGCTCATTTTTAAAAATACAAAGTGATAAAGAAAAAATAGATAAATTAAATGACGCCGTAGATCAAATACATTTTGATATTATGGACGGGAAATTTACCGAAAGCCCAACTTTAGATTTAAACATCATAAAAAATAATTTAGTAGATTTAAATAAACCAATTGATATTCATCTAATGGTATTTGATGTCGAAAAATATGTTGAAAAAGTTTTGGAATTTAATCCCGCTTATATAACATTTCATATTGAAATTACAAATGACCCAAAGCATTATATGGAATATATTAAAAGCAGAAACATAAAAGTAGGACTCGCTATAAATCCAGAAACTAATTTAGAAAAAATATATACATATTTAAATGATATTGATTTAGTTTTAGTTATGTCAGTTCATCCAGGAAAAGGTGGACAAACATTTATTGACATAACAGATAAAATAAAATCACTATGCCAATATAGAAAACAAAATAATCTAAATTATGTCATCGAAGTTGATGGGGGCATAAATAATGAAACAATAAAGAAAATAAGAAATGCCGACATAGCTGTTGCAGGCTCTTATATTACCGATAGTAACGATTACAAAAAACAAGTAGAATTACTCAGAGGGGATGAAAATGAATAAAAAAGGATTTACTTTAGTTGAACTTTTAGGAGTACTGATACTTTTAAGTATCATATCCATAATAGCTGTAACTGCTATTAGTGCTAGACTTAAAGAAAGTCATATAAAGACATGTAAAGCCCAAGAAAAAAATATAATAGAAGCTGCCAAAACATATATCATAGATCATCCAGATTTTCTTGGTGGTATATCAGTAGCAGATTTACAAGGAAATGGATATTTAGATGAAGAATTCATAAATCCAATGACAGGTAGTAATTATAATAATGATAGTAAAGTTATAGTAAATTATGAAAATAGTAAATATTCATATATCTTTGTTCCACAAGGTGAAGACAAATGCGAATAAACTTTAGAAAATCTCTAAAGTTTTTTGTTTTATAATTAAAAATTTGAAATATAAAAACCATAAATAAAATTTCAATTGATTTTTATTAAATTAATTCGTATAATTAATATAGTAAGGAAGTGCATAAAATGAAACAAATAACGTGTGATGGAAATGAAGCCTGTGCGAGAGGCTCATATTTATTTACAGAACTTGCTGGAATTTACCCAATAACGCCATCAAGTCCTATGCCAAAACAAATAGATCTTTGGAGTAGTAAGGGTAAAAAAAATATTTTAGGTAACGTCCCTAAAGTGGTTGAGATGCAAAGCGAAGCCGGCGCTATAGGCATGTGTCATGGAGCTTTACAAATGGGAACATTATCATCAACTTATACTGCCTCTCAAGGATTACTTTTAATGGTACCAAGTATGTATAAAATTGCAGGTGAAATGTGGCCATTTGTTATGCATGTTGCTGCAAGAAGTTTGTCAACGCATGCCCTAAGTATTTTTGGTGATCACCAAGATATTTATGCTGTAAGACAAACCGGTTTTTGCATGCTTGACTCATCATCCGTACAAGACGCACACTACTTAAGCATAATAAGTCACTTATCATCATTAGAATCATCACTTCCGTTTATGCACTTTTTTGACGGATTTAGAACTAGTCATGAAATAAACAAAATAAATGTATTAGAAGAAAAAGAAATAAAAAAACTAGTTCCAAATAAAAAAATAGCAGAATTTAGAACTAGAGCATTAAATAATGAAAATCCCGTAACAAGAGGAACTAATCAAAATTCAGACATTTATTTCCAAATTACTGAGTCAAGAAATAAGTTTTATAAAGATGTTCCAGATATAGTTGAAAAGTATATGGAAAAAATAAACAAAATAGCCGGGACCGACTATAAACCGTTTAACTATTATGGAAGTAAAAAAGCCAAAAAAGTTATAGTTGCCATGGGATCAGTTTGTGAAACAATTAAAGAGACAATTGACTATTTAAAGGACTATGGATTAATAGAAGTCCATCTATATAGACCATTTTCAAAAGAAAAATTATTAAAAGTATTACCTAAAACAGTAAAAAAAATAGCTGTAATAGATAGAACAAAAGAAGCCGGAAGCATTGGAGAACCTTTATATCTAGATATAAGGGAAGCCTTAAAAGAAAGTAAGATTGAAATAGTTGGAGGCCGCTACGGACTATCTAGTAAAGACACTACTCCTGGCATGATTAAAGCCATATATGATATGTTAGATAAGCCAAAAAACAACTTTACGATAGGAATCACTGATGATGTAACAAAACTAAGTATTCCATATAAACCTCTAAATTTAAATAACGCAAAAGAAATACTAATATATGGCTATGGCAGTGATGGCATGGTTAGTAGTGCTAAATCATTAATTGATATTTTAAGTAAAGAAAAAATAGTACAAGGATATTTCGAATATGATTCAAAAAAATCAGGCGGAGTAACCGCTAGTAACTTAAGAATATCAGATAGTATTATAAGATCATCATATCTAGTTCAAGAACCAGAATTAATTGTTATTTCCAAAGATAGTTATCCTAAAATATTTGATCCAATATCTAAAATAAAAAAAGGTGGCACACTTCTTATAAATACCAGTAAAAATGATGATCAAATATTAGATATATTAAATCCTTATAAAAGATTTTTAAAACAAAATAAAATAAAATTATACGCGATTGATGCCAACGCTATTGCTGAAAGTCATAATTTAGGAAGAAAAATAAGCATGATTATGACTAAAGCCATATTGATACTTATGGGTATAGACGAAGATGAAATACTAGAAGAATTTATTAATCACAAATTTGGATTAAAAAGTAAAATAGTTGCTCTAAGTAATATTGATGCCTTAAAATATGTTAAAGAAAACCTAAGAGAAATTAAATTAGATGGGTTTGAAGAAGAATTAAATTTTAAAAACAAAACAATTTATGAAGCTATTTCCCACCGCCAAGGTAATCTTTTGAAAGTATCAGATTTTAAAGGATATGAAGATGGCACATTTAAACATACAAAACCCGAAATTCAAAACATATCTGATACAGTTCCAAAATGGATAAATTCTAACTGTACGCAGTGTTCATTTTGCTCACTTGTTTGTCCGCATGGCGTAATAAGACCATTTATATTAAATAAAGATGAGTATGAAAAAGCTCCAGAATACATTAAAGAAAGATGTAAAGAAGCCTTAGGTATTAAAGACCATTATTTTATAATTGGAATAAGTGCCAAAAACTGTACAGGCTGCGGAGTATGTATAAACACTTGTCCTGGTCTACAAGGCAAAAAAGCTTTAGAATTTATTAATATTAAAGATGAAAACAATGATAAAATATTTAATTATCTAGATAAAAACATAAAAGAAAAAGAGTTACTTCCAAGAAATACCATTAAAGGTAGTCAGCTAAAAACCCCTAAATTTGCATTCCATGGTGCATGCGCTGGATGCGGGGAAACCCCATACATTAAATTACTGACTCAGCTTACTGATAATTTAATTATTGCCAACGCTACAGGATGCTCATCAATTTATGGCGGCGAGCTTCCAAATCTTCCATACAGAGTTCCTTGGGCAAGCAGCCTATTTGAAGATAATGCCGAATTTGGCTATGGTATGGTAGAAGGTTATGAAAGCAAAAAGCATCAAATAAGAAAATACATGCTTGAAAATGAAGATGCATTATTTGATAAATGGCTTCAAAATAGTAATGATTATAAAATTACTAAAGAAGTATATGAAAATATTGATTATGATAAACACCCAAAATTAAAAGCCTTAAAAGATGATATTATAGCAAAAAAAATATGGGCAGTAGGCGGCGATGGCTGGGCTTATGATATTGGATTTGGAGGAATCGACCACGTACTATCTAGTAATGCTAATATAAACATATTAGTTTTAAATACCGAAAGCTATTCAAACACAGGCGGGCAAGCTTCTAAAGCAACTCCAGAAGGCGCTGTAGCTGAATTTGCTACCTCTGGTAAAAAAACATATAAAAAGGATTTAGCTAGAATTGCTATGGCATATCCTAATGTTTATGTTGCTCAAATTAGCTTAGGCGCCAATATGATGCAAGCGGTTAAAGCAATTAATGAAGCAAATACCCACGAAGGGCCATCAATTATTATTGCCTACGCGCCTTGTATCGCCCACGGCATTAAAAAAGGAATGGGAGAAAGCTCAAATATGGAAAAATTAGCTACAAGTTGTGGCTACTTCCCAATCTTTAGATATGACAAAGAATTTATTTTAGATAGTAAAAATCCAAACTTTGATTTGTATGGAGAGTTTCTAGATAGTCAGACAAGATATAGTATGCTTAAATCCATTAACAAAGAAAAGGCCCTAGAAATGTTAAAATTAAATAAAGAGGCAGCCATTAAAAGATTTGAATACTATAAATCATTAGAGGAAAAAAATGATTAAAATTTGTTTTGTTTGTCTAGGTAATATTTGTCGTTCACCAATGGCTGAATTTATTATGAAGGGCAAAGTAAAAAAGTTAAATTTAAACGATAAATTTTATATAACATCAAAAGCTACATCATATGAAGAATCCGGTAATGACATGTACATATATGCTAAAAATAAATTAGATGAAAAAGGAGTTTTTTATACTAAACATTCATCTAAAAGACTAGAAAAAGATGACTACAATAAATATGATTATTTCATATGCATGGAAGAAAGCAACATAAAAAATGCTTTAAAAATATTTAAGGAAGATAAAGAAAATAAAATAATAAAATTACTAGATAAAGATATAGATGATCCATGGTATACCGGAAACTTTGAAAAAACATATAATGACTTAGTTAAAGGAATAGAAAGTCTAATCATTAAGCTAAACTAATAACAAAACAGTTATTAGTTTTTTTATTAAAAATATAAAAAAGATGGTATAATAAAAATAAGAAAGTAGGGATAATATGAAAAGAGTATTAACAGTACTATTATTAATACTATTATTACCATTAAATGTAAAAGCCGAAGAAAACTTAAAAATAACAAACGTAGAATTAATAGATAAAAAAGAAAGCGTGGAAGTTTTAGAAAAACCAATATTTACATTAACAAAAGTAGATTTTAATCTAAAATTTAGCGAAGTAGGGGGTTATGCAAAATATAAAATAACAATAAATAATAATAGCACGGAAGATTATGAAATAAGTAATGAAACAAAGTTTTCAGAAGATAACTACATAAAATATGAATTTACCTATGAAAACGGAAACATCGTAAAATCAAAAAGTCAAAAAGCAATGTTTGTAACACTAACATATAATAAAGAAGTACCAAAAGAAAAATATGAAAACGGCAAATATAAAGCAAATAATAAGATGAAATTAGAACTTGTAAATAATAATATAGTAGTAAATGTTCCAAAAACATATAAAGGATACACCAAAGCAATGCTTATTTTAGGAATAGCAGCCTTAGTAGTATCAGCATCATTATTAATAATTATCAAAAACAAAAAAGTAAAAACTCTTATTATAATAAGTTTGATCATAATACCTATTAGTGTAAAAGCCCTACAAAAAATAGTAATTGAAATAAATACCCAGATAGAAATAGAAGGTAAATTTACAGGCATAATTTATAGACATAATGAAACCCACGCAAGACTTAAAGACTCAATCGTATCAGAAAGTGAACATAAATGGGTAGAGACAGATGGAAATATTAGTCAGGGTGCTTTTGATACTGAAGAGTCTTGCCAAGCTGATATCGATGCGAATGGTTATGCGAGTAGCGGAGTTTACTGCGAGCAAAAAGCAATTACAGTAGGCGGCGCAGGTGAATATAAGTTAAATGCTAAAGAGCTAAACAAACAAGAGTATTTAAAACATAATATAGTAGAAGATACAATAACAGAGTCATACGTATGCTTTATCAAAGATAATAAAGAATACTGCCTAAGAGGCGGAAATGGCTCATATTATAATGAAAATAAAACGATATTATTAAATGTCTTTGGCAGTGAAAACTGTGAAACAAACTCACCAAAATATAATGGAGAGCAAACAAATTATGCATCAAATAAAGCACATCAAAATAATTTAATAAAATTAAATAAAGCTAAAAATATAGGACAGTTAAAAAAATTAGCATTCGTTCCAAGCACGGGCTTCACAAAAACCACATGCAGTGCCTTCGGCTTCGAAGCTTACGCTGAACCAGTCGGCTCAGTTAAAGTTACCTATGGAAATAGCCAGTGCACAGTTACTGATATAGGAGATTCATACTGCGTAAGCACATTTCCTAATTTAAAAGATGGCGATTATGGCCCAATCGTATAAAATATAGACAAAACTTTAGAAATTTTCTAAAGTTTTTTAATAAAAAAAGGAAAAATAATAGTTACACAGTATATTTAAAATAAAGGAGGAAAAACTGTGAACTATTATAATGAGATAAAAAATACATTAATAAAAAATGAAGCATATAAAAAAGTAAAAGACTATAGTAAAAATAAAAGTGATTTAAATTCATATTTTGAAGTAGGAAGACTACTTATAGAAGCGCAAGGCGGAGAAGCAAGAGCCAAATATGGAAATAAATTAATAAAAGAATATTCAGAAAAATTAGCAAAAGAGCTTGGTAAGGGGTATTCTACAAGAAGTTTAAAATATATGAGGAAGTTTTATATATTTCAAAAAAGGCATGCAATGCGTGCCCTTTCCGAAAAATTAAGTTGGAATCATTACAAGCAATTATTTAACCTTGATAATATAAATGAAATCAATTATTACATTTATATCACTGAAAAAGAAAATTTGTCTTATAGAGATCTAAGTAAAAGAATAAAAAGTAAAGAATATGAAAGAATTGGTTACAAAGAAGAATTACAAAAGCCTAAAGTAAACACGTTAATTAAAAATCCTATAATAATTAAAACTAAAAATAAAGCAATGATAATATAAGTGAATATGCATTACACCAGCTTATCCTAGAAGACATAGACAATTTTTTAAAGGAATTAGGTAGTAGTTTTACTTACTGTGGTCACGAAGTAAAGATTAAAATAGGTAGTAATTACCACTATATAGATTTTCTACTTTTTAATATCGAATTTAACTGTTATGTTATTGTTGAAATAAAAATAAATAATATGAAAGCTGAATATATTGGACAAGTTAAAAAATATATGAACTATGTAGATAAAAATATAAAGAAAATATTTCATGATAAAAGCGTGGGTATAATTATATGCAGAAAAGAAGATAAATACGTTTTGGAATACTGTTCTGATAATAAAATATTTACAACTACTTATGAAATAAAAACTTTATAATAAAATTATTAAATATTAAAAAAATCTAGTATAATAGATTTATAAACAAACAAAAGAGATGGTCCCCCCTGAAGGGCCATCTCCAATAAAAGAATAAAAAGGGGCTGGCTAGTTTACACTAGCGCCAATTCAATTTAAATTGAATTGGTGATTAATATTATATTGATTTTTTAAATTAAGTCAAGTATATTTCACAAAAAAAATAAAAAAAGGAGAAAAATATGCAGTTAAATGAAATTAAAGGTATCGGACTTACTACCGAAAAATATTTAAATGAACTTGGAATATATACCGGTGAAGATTTAATAAACTATTTTCCATTTAGATATGAAATTATTGAAAACACAAATACCAAAGATCTAAAAGATGGAGATAAAATAGTAATTGGCGGAATATGTGAACAAACTCCAACCGTTTTTCATTTTAGTAAAAGATTAAATAAAATGACATTTAGATTAAATACAGGTGAGTTTATAGTCAAAGTAGATATTTTTAATAGAGCTTTTTTAAAAAGCAAATTAAATGCTGGAACAGTTATTACCGTAATTGGTAAATATGATAGAAAACATAATTCAATAACTGCAAGTGACATTAAATTTGGACTTATAGAAAAAACAATAATAGAACCTGTATACCATTCATCCTTTAAAATAAATTCATCAAAAATAAATAAAATGATAAATTATGCTTTAGATAAAGCCAAAATAAAAGATTACTTACCTAAATCTATAATAGAAAAATATAAATTTATGGATAAAAAAGAAGCCACTTTAATAGCCCATAATCCAAAAGATAAAGTAAAATTAAATAGAGCCTTAGAAAGACTTAAATATGAAGAATTATTTAATTTTATGCTTAAAATTAATTATTTAAAAAATAGTAAGAAAAAAGGTGATGGATTAAAGCGAAATGTTGATTATGAAAAAATAGAAAACTTTATAGAAACACTACCATTTAAACTTACTATAGATCAAGAAAAAAGCATTAAAGATATTTATAATGATTTAATAAATGAAAACAGAATGAATAGATTACTTCAAGGAGATGTTGGAAGTGGTAAAACAATTGTTGCTTTTATAGCTCTATATATAAACTATTTAAGTAAATACCAAGGAGCTTTAATGGCTCCAACCGAGATACTAGCTAGTCAGCACTACCAAAATATGACTAAATTATTTCCAAACTTAAATATAGTATTATTAAAAGGTAAAATGAAAGCAAAAGAAAAGAAAGAAACATTAGAGTTAATAAAAAGTGGTAAAGCCGATATAATAATTGGAACCCACGCCCTAATAAGTGAAGACGTAACATATAAAAATTTAGGACTTGTTATAACCGATGAGCAGCACAGATTCGGAGTTAATCAAAGAGGAAATTTAAAAAACAAAGGAATAACCCCAGATATTTTATATATGAGCGCAACCCCAATTCCAAGGACTTATGCTCTAACGTTATATGGTGACATGGATATATCAAGCATTAAAACAATGCCAAAAGGAAGAAAACCAGTTGAAACAATTTTACTAGGAAATAGTAAAGAAGATATAAATAAATACTTAAGAATGATGCTTGATGAAATGAAAAAAGGCCATCAAATATATGCTGTCGCTCCGTTAGTAGAAGAAAGTGAAAAAATAGATTTAAAAAACGTATACGAAATAGAAGAAAATCTAAAAAAAGCATTTAAAAAATTCCCAGAATATAAAATAGGAATAGTCCACGGTAAAATGAAACAAGATGAAAAAGATAAAGTAATGAAAGACTTTAAAGATAATAAAATACAAATACTAATAAGTACCACTGTAATTGAAGTCGGAGTTGATGTCCAAAATGCGACTATGATGATCATATTTGATAGCTTTAGATTTGGCTTATCTGCTCTTCACCAATTAAGAGGCAGAGTCGGAAGAAATGACTTAAATTCCTACTGCATACTTTTAAGTGATAAAGAAACTAAAAGATTAGACGTACTTACAAAAACTAATGACGGCTTTAAAGTAAGTGAAGAAGACTTTAAATTAAGAGGTGGCGGAGATATATTTGGTATAAGGCAAAGTGGAGACATGAATTTCAAACTTGCCGATATTAAAACAGATTATGAACTACTTCTAAAAACAAAAGAAGATAGCGATAGATTTATTAAAAGTGAAGAATTTAATAATTTAGAAAATAAACATATAAAAGATTTAGTTATAAATTCTATTAACCAAGATTGACGTAAACTAAAAAAAATAAACTCAAATTTTATTGACTTTAATCATTAATTATTTTATACTTAATTCGCATAGTAATTCTATGCGGGACTACTTACGATAAAATGTAAGTAGTTAACCAAACCCCCTGAAGACACTGTCGTGAGACAGTGTCACTTTTGTTTATAAGGGTTTGCGAGCGTTTGGTAATTTTCTAACTACCAAATG
>CACZQJ010000031.1 GCA_902783265.1 uncultured Erysipelotrichaceae bacterium
AAAATAACACCTCACTTTCTTGAGATGTTATTTTACATTAAATCTTCTTTTTAATAAAGTGACAATTTAAGGGTTCACTTCATTTTATGACTTCTTATTCTAATTCTTTTTCATATAATTCTTTATATATTTCATTTGTTTTTAATAATTCTTGATGAGTTCCTTCAGCTTCAACTTTGCCATTATTAATTAAAAGTAATCTGTCGGCATCTATTACTGTGGAAAGTCTATGGGCGATAATTAAAATTGTATATTCACCTTTCATATTATTGATAGCTTTTTGAACTTGTTTTTGCGTTTCATTATCTAAGGCTGATGTTGCTTCATCAAAAAGAATTATTTCGGTTTTTTTAAGTAAGGCTCTTGCAATGGCAAGTCTTTGTCTTTGCCCACCTGATAAGGTTAGTCCTCCTTCGCCAATTAATGTATCATATTTGTCTGGTAAAGTCATTATGTAGTCGTGAAGCTGAGCTATTTTACAGGCTTCTATTATTTCTTCATCTGTTGCGTTTTCTTTTGAAACTTTAAGGTTTTCTTTTATTGTAAAATTAAATATATATGGTGATTGGGTAATTATAGAAATATTATCTCTAATGCTATCTTTATCTAAAGTATTTATATCAATACCATCTATTGTTATTTTTCCACTATCTACTTTATATAGTCTATCTATAAGATTAAATATTGTCGTTTTGCCTTCTCCACTTTTTCCAACAAAGGCTACTGTTTCATTAGCTTTTATTTTAAATGACATATTTTTTATTACTTTTCTTTCTTTTTCATAGCCAAAGGTTACATTTTTAAATTCAAAGTTCCCTTCTACTTTATCTAGATGCTTTTTACCAAATTTTTCTTTTTTAAATTGTCCTTCTATTATTTCGAAGACTCTGGCTGCAGATAATGTGAATTTTTTTGTTTGTTCATTAAAATCTGTTAATGCATATAGTAAATTGTACATTCTCGATTGATACATATATATTACTATTAAATTATCGATAGTTAAATTATTGGATTTAATTAAAATTACTCCTAATATTATGAAAAGAAAGTTTGATATATCTTGCATGGATTCGCTTATAAAACTATATTTTCCTTGTTCTAAGTTTAAATCTAGTTGGGCTTTATTAGCTGTTTCTATCTTGTCCATAATTTTTTCTAAAAAGTTGTTTGTTGAATTTAGTACTTTTATGTCCCTAATTCCTCTTACTAGTTCTCCTATTAATCCGCTGTTTTTTTCATTTAGCTCTCTGTTCTTTTTCGATCTTGTAAACCATAAATTAGCATTTATTCTTTCAATCCAAAAAATAAAGAATAGTGCCAATATACAATAAATAAACATTATTTTATTTACTACAAATATGGCTGCTAGTATTCCTATGTCGGCAAATATTCTTGATAAATAGAACATAGTCATATTTATGATATCTGATAAACTTCCAGCATCTTTAGTCAATCTATCTATAAATAGGCCTGATGAGTGACTATCTATTTCCTTGATATCAAGTTTTAAAGTTTCTTTTGTTAAGTCTCGTTGCAAATCATTTAATATTTTAAAGTAAAAATTTTGCGTTATTCTTCTTGAAAAATATCTAATTATATTAGTGCTTATTTCTAAAATCAGTATAATTAATGACACATATATTAATTTTTCAAGCAATCCTTTATTTAAATTAAGTATTTGTTTTGCTGAAAGAAGTGGTGATACAACATTAATTATTAAGCCAATTATTAGAACTAAAGCGTATAAAAATATATACTTTTTATATTTTTTAGCATATAACCATGCTTTTTTTAATACGCCCCATGTTTCTTTTATTTTTACTTTTTCTTTTTTTTCTTTCATTATTTTACTCCTTTTTTCTTTTTAATTGCGTTTTTCTGTAATAATTATAGCAGGTATTTATATCATTACAAGCCTTGAATTTTACTGTGGAAAATGTTATAATATGCATGCAAGGTTGGGATTCCTTCCTTTTTAATTATAGCAATTGTTATAATTTTTTTTAAACATTTTTGATTTAATATAAAAAGGAAATATCATTAAATTTCCTTTTTATTTATATATTCTTGATATACTTCACTTTTAGGCATATTTCTTTCTTTTGCTACTTGTTTAATGGCTTCTTTTGAAGTCATTCCGTCTTCTATGTAGAGGTTTATATGTTCTATTATTGATAAGTTATCATAGTTTTTGGTTTCCTGATTTCCTTCAACAACTATAACAATTTCCCCTTTTAAGTTTTCCACAGTTTTAATGATGTTTTCCACATTATCTCTGATTACTTCTTCATATTTTTTGCTTATTTCTCTTACAATTGCTATTTTTCTGTTGCCTAAAACTTCTAAAATATTATTTAGCGTTTTAATAAGTCTATGTGGTGCTTCATAAAATACTATTGGATATTTGCTGTTTTTTAATGCTTCTAGCTCTTGTTTTTTCTTTGTTTCTTTACTGTTTAAAAAGCCATAAAAAGTAAATGGCCCTCCGGCTAGTCCTGACATAACAACTGCTGGAATTATTGCGGTTGGGCCTGGAAGGCATACCACATTATATCCTTCTTTAATAGCATTATTTACTAATATATATCCTGGATCACTTATTACAGGGGTACCGGCATCACTTACAACTGCTATATTTTTTCCTTCTTTTAAATATTCTATTTCTTTAGTTATCATTTTATCTTCATTATATAAATGACTTGAAAGTAATTTTTTGCTTATATCATAATGTTTTAATAGGACATTTGTTGTTCTAGTGTCTTCTGCAAATATAACATCAACTTCTTTTAATATATTTAAAGCTCTTAAGGTAATGTCTTCCAAATTGCCTATTGGGGTTGGTACAATATATAATATTGGAGAGTTATCATAACTTTTTTGTGTTTTCATGCTATCACCTTTTTTATTATAATTTTTTTTATTTGAAAAGACAACGCTTGTTGTCTTATTTCATTAATGTTTTTATGTGTCCTCTTATGATATGACTTCCTTCTTCTTCTGTGATATCTAGTTTTGCTAAAGTATCTTCTAATGTTCTATCACCGGAAAAAGTTTTATTTATTTCTTTTCTAAGGGCTTTTCTAGCTGTATCAGATGCACTTCTATATTGTTCAAACAAAGCAAACGCATATAATGATGAATCTATGTATTTTGCGCCAGCATCCATTATATAGCCATTATAAGCGTTTTGATGCAAGCTCATGATTTCATTTTTTATTTCTTGAATTCTATCTATTGTAGCTATTTCTAAGAATTTCCCACTTTTATCTAACTCATAAGCTGCGACTAATTCCATATAAATACTTAATAGTTCTCTATGAAGTCTATTTTCTATTATTCCTTTATGACGGTTAACTAGGGCATGTGTCATTTCGTGGACTAGCACTGAAGATCCTAAATCATCCGTTTGGTTTAGCATTTCTATTCCTGTTGATATTACTGGTAATTTTTTTATTATTTCGATTTTATCACCAGAGAAAACCTGCATCACAACAGAAGATCCGTTTCTGTGATTGTTTTCGCTCCACTTTATTGGCAATGCTGTTACTTCCTTTTTCTTAGCATGTTTTTTAATATATTTTATAAATTCATCACTGTTTGAGTCATCTAATTTTACTCCAAATTCCCCTTCGAAGTCTTGAACTAATCTCATATTACCATCAACATATAGTACTTTTCTATCAATATCTTCTGTTTGCATGATTAAGGCTTTGTTAGCCTGCTCTCTTATTATTTTTGTGGTTCTAGATGGCAGATTAAAGTTATATATATATTGATGTTTACTTCTTATGAAATCTATTAATAATCTTTCAAATTCTTTAGTTTCAAAAAAATCTGTACTATTTTCTGTAGCGCCATATAAAGCCATTTCATTAATATTTTCTTTATTTATTCTTTCATTTGTTCTTTTTACTTGTTCTTCGTTATCAAAAAACATAAATAACCAACTCCTTTTGGTTGGTTATACTAATATATTTTTATGTTTTTGTCAAATCTAGCTAAAATACTTTTTTATTTGTTCTGTGTATGTTCCATCTTCATTATGTGAATAAAGCGGTGGAAGTATTTTTAATCCTTTATTCCCATTTTTCTTTCCTTCTATTAATAAAATATTTGCTTCTTTATCTTTTTTTGGATAAACAAATCTTATTTTTTTAGGTTCAATATTATATTTTCTCATGGTTATTATTATGTCTAAAAGTCTTTCTGGTCTATGAACTAATCCAATAATTCCATTATTTTTCAGTGTTTTTTTTGCTATTTTAAATAATTCATCTAAGTTTAAATTTATTTCGTGTCTAGCAATTGTTTTGTAATCGTTTTTATTAAATTTAGACTCATCTTTTACTTCAAAATATGGTGGATTACAGGTAATAACATCAAATGTTTCGTTTTCAAATATATCTTTTTTTATATCTTCGTTTATTATGGTTATTTGCTTTTCTAATTTATTTAATCTTACTGACTCTTTGGCCATTTGACTTACTTCTTTTTGGATTTCAATACCTGTGATATGGGCTTTTGTTTTTGTGCTTAATATTAATGGAATAGGTCCATTACCTGTGCCTATATCAAGTATTTTATTTATGTTTTTATTTATAGTTATAAAATTTGGTAGTAGCACTGAGTCTAATGAAAAACTGAACATTTCAGGATCTTGCATTATTTTTAAATTATCATATCCAAGTAAATAGTTTGTTACTTTCATTTCTTATCAACTTCTACTATTCCATATTCTGGTATTTCTACTTTGTATTTTTGTCTTAAAATATCTAGGCCTTGTATTGTTCCCTCACCATGTTCTGTTTTTATTTTGTCACCTATTTTTTTCATTTTTAAACGGCATTCTGTATAGGTATCATCTTCATATTTTAAACAGCACATTAATCTGCCACACGCTCCATTTATTTTTGTTGGATTTAAAGCAATATTTTGGTTTTTTGCCATATTTATGGATACTGTATCTAAATCTTTTAGGAATGAAGCACAGCAAAGTTTTCTGCCACATGGCCCATATCCTCCTACTTCTTTTGCTTTATCTCTGACTCCAATTTGTCTAAGCTCTATTCTAACTTTATATATTTTTGCAAGTTCTTTTGCTAAATCTCTAAAATCTACTCTGTTATCTGCGAGAAATCTAAATATTAATTTGTCTCTGTCAAAGGTGTAACTTGCATCTATTATTTTCATATTTAATTCTTGTATATCTGCTATTTCTTGGCACTTATTTTTAGCGATTTCTGCATCTTTCTTATTCTTTTTATATTGACTATAGTCTTTTTTTGTTGAAACTCTTATTACATTTTTTAATTTTGATTTTATTTTACTTTCCGGAATCGCTATTAGAGGAATTTTAACTGTTCCAAATTGTAGTCCTTGTTCTGTTTCAACTATTACTGTAACGTTTTCTTTTAATTTATGTCCATCAGGATTAAAATAATAAATTTTTCCTTCTTCAAAAGAAATACCTGTTACTTCTTTCATTTATATTCCTCCTTCTAAATCAATTATTAGCTTGTCCATAAGTAGATTTATATTTCCATTATATTTTATCTGATTTTTTTTACTTATTATTATGTTTAATTTTTCGCATAGCGATTTTACCGTATTATTTTCAATAATCATGTTTGTTTCGCTGTTTTTGTTAAATATTTCGCTTTTTCTATTTGTTTTCATATTTATTAGGTCTTTGTAATATAATATTATTATATCAAAAGCGTCTGTCATATCTTCTTTTGTTTTAACTGTGTCATTCCAAAGTTTATTTAAATATAGAAGTGTATTTAGATGATTTTTTTCATAATAGTTAACAAATTCAATTACTTTTTTTATTTTTATTTCTAGAGTTTCACTATCTATATTCTCTTTGCCTTCATGGTTCATGCTTAACAT
>CACZQJ010000032.1 GCA_902783265.1 uncultured Erysipelotrichaceae bacterium
CCATACTTTTACACCAATTTTACCATAAATAGTGTCTGCTTCTTTATGAGCATAATCTAAATCAGCTCTTAAAGTATGACGTGGAACTTTACCTTCAGTATAATGTTCACTTCTAGCGATTTCAGCTCCATTTAAACGTCCTGAAACTTCAGTTTTAATACCCTTAGCTCCAGATTTCATTGTATTTCTAATCGCTTTCTTTTGAGCAATTTTATAAGAAACACGGCTTTCTATTTGATGAGCTATATTTTCTGCAACTAAAGCTGCAACTAAATTAGGGTTTTTAATTTCTTTAATAGAAATATGAATTTCTTCATTAGTTAATTTTTCAAGTTCTTTTCTTAATTTTTCTATTTCATCACCACCATGACCGATTACAACACCAGGTTTGGCAGTATTGATAATAACTTCGGTCTTTTCACTATTTCTTTCAATTTCAATACTAGAAACAGCGGCTCCAGATAATTTCTTTTCTAAGAATTTACGAATTTTATAATCATTTCCTAGGAATTTAGCAAAATCTTTATTTTCAGCATACCATTTTGATTCCCAAGTTTTATTAATTCCAATTCTAAGTCCGACTGGACTAACCTTTTGACCCATTAGTATTACCCTCCTTTACTTTATTTTTCACCTACAACCACAGTAATGTGGCTTGATCTTTTTAATATTGGTTTAGGACTACCTTTAGCCCCTGCACGACCTCTTTTAAGAGTTCTGCCTTCATTTATATAAGCTTCTTTAACATAAAGATTTTCTTTTTTTAATTCCAAATTGTTTTCAGCATTAGCTGTAGCAGATGTTAAAACTTTACGAATTAATCTTGAAGCTTCTTTATTTATGTTTGCTAAAATTGTATCGGCCTCGTTTACGTCTTTTCCACGTATAAGATCGATAACTAGGCGAGCTTTTCTTGGAGCAATTCTAACGCCTTTTGCGATTGCTTTAGCTTCCATTTATATCATTCCTTTCCGGTTATTTTTTCTTTTTATCGTCGCCGTGACCACCAAATTTACGTGTCAAAGAAAATTCTCCCAATTTATGACCAACCATATCTTCTGTTACATAAACAGGAATAAATTCTTTACCATTATGAACAGCAAATGTGTGTCCAACAAATTCAGGATAAATTGTAGAACGGCGAGACCAAGTTTTAATTACTTCTTTTTTACCAGATTCGTTCATTGCTTTAACCTTTTTCATTAAACTTTCATCAATAAAAGGTCCTTTTTTTAAACTTCTAGCCATTTATAAATCATCCTTTCCTTATTTTCCTCGGCGAACAATTAACTTGTTTGAAGCCTTTTTCTTATTACGTGTCTTGTATCCAAGAGCAGGTTTACCCCAAGGTGTAACAGGTCCTTTTCTACCAACTGGAGCTCTACCTTCACCACCACCATGTGGGTGATCATTAGGGTTCATAACAGAACCACGAACTGTAGGTCTGATTCCCATATGTCTTTTTCTACCAGCTTTTCCTAAATTTACAAGCTCGTAGTCAGCGTTACCAACTTCACCAACTGTTGCACGACATACACTTAAAACCTTTCTTACTTCACCACTAGTTAAACGAAGTAAGGTATAGTTTCCTTCTCTACCTAAAATTTGTACGCTTGAACCAGCGCTTCTAGCCATTTGGCCACCTTTACCAGGCATTAGTTCAACATTGTGAACTAAAGTACCTTCTGGAATATTAGCAAGTGGTAAGTTGTTACCAACTTTAATATCTGCGTTTTCTCCACTTTCTATTTTCATTCCAACCTTTAAGCCATTTGGAGCAATAATATATCTTTTTTCTCCATCAGCATAATTTATTAAAGCAATGTTAGCACTTCTGTTTGGATCGTATTCAATTGAAGCAACTGTTCCAACAATACCATCCTTATTTCTTTTAAAATCGATGATTCTATATTTTCTCTTAGCTCCACCGCCGTGATGTCTAACAGTGATTTTGCCTTGATTATTACGACCACCAGATTTTTTGATTGTAACAACTAATGATTTTTCTGGTTTTGTAGTTGTAACCTCATCATTTATCAAAGTTGTCATACCACGTCTACCATTAGTTGTTGGTCTATATGATCTAATTGCCATTTCTTGTTCCTCCCTTAATATTAACTAAGTTCGATTGAACTTCCTTCTTTTAATTTAACAATTGCTTTTTTAACTTTATTTGCTCTTCCTACATATCTTCCGACTCTTCTTTTCTTAGGATATGTATTTAAAGTATTTACGTTTATTACTTCTACATTGAAAAGTTTTTCAACAGCTTCTTTTATTTCTGTCTTATTTGCTCTAGGATCAACGCTAAACACAAAAGTGTTATGTTCCCTAGCAAGTTCAGAACTCTTTTCAGTAACAATTGGAGCTTTTATAATGTCTCTATATCTATCCATTAAGAAAGCACCTCCTCTATGGATTTAACCGCATCTTTAGTAATAACTAAATAATCAGCAGCAATAACATCCAAAGTATTAATTTCATCATATTGAAGAAGTTCTACTTTTGGAATATTTCTTGAAGCCAAAATTAAATTATCAGATAATTCATGAGTAACGATTAAAATATTTTTAGACACTTTTAAATCATTTAAAATTTTAATCATATCTTTTGTTCTATTAGTATTTAAAGCTAAATCATCCAAAACTATTAAAGCTTTTTCTTGAGCTTTATAGCTAAGTGCTGATTTAAGTGCTAAAACTCTTTCCTTTTTATTCATTTTCTTTCCGTAAGTTCTTGGATGTGGTCCAAATACTACACCACCGTGATACCAATGAGGAGCTCTAGTACTTCCTTGTCTTGCGTGACCAGTTCCTTTTTGTCTCCATGGCTTTCTTCCACCACCACTTACATCGCTACGTGTTTTAGTATCAGCTGTACCTTGTCTTTGTGCACTTTGTGCAAGAGTAATTGCATCATAAAGCACTGCATTATTTGGAGTAATTCCCCAGACATTTTCATTTAAGGTAATATCGCTAACTTTTTCGCCTTTAAGGTTAACTATTTGATTCTTTTCCATAATTTACCTCCTAGTTTTGTCCCTCTGCGTCAGTTTCTGTAGAAACTTCTTCATTATTTTCTAACGTCTCAGTTGAAACTTCTTCTGTTACTTCTTCAGCAACTTCAGTAGTCTCTTCAGTCGCTTCTTCTTTGTTCCAATTTACAAGTTCAGCTCTTTCGTTAACTTTACCAGGATTTTTAACAGCACTCTTGATAACAACTAATGATTTTTTAGGCCCAGGAATATTTCCTTTTACCAAAATAACATTGTTTTCTACATCTACAGCAACAATTTCCAAATTTTGAATAGTTACTGTAAGCACTCCCATATGGCTTGGTAAGCCTCTACCTTTAAACACACGCATTGGTCTCATAGTACCAAGTGAACCAGGTCCTCTATGATAATGTGAACCATGTCCCATTGGCCCTCTATGTTGATTATATTTTTTAATTGATCCTTGGAACCCTTTACCTTTAGAAGTTCCAGTTACATCAACGACTTCTCCAACCTCAAAAATATCAGCTTTGATTTCTTGACCTAAAGTATAATCGTTGACATTTACACCTCTGATTTCTTTAAAGAAGCGCTTAGGTGTAGTGTTTGCTTTGCTAGTAATACCAGCAGAAGCCTTTGTCGCAAGCTTCTCTCTTTTTGTATCAAAACCAAGTTGAATTGCTTCATAACCATCGTTTTCTTTAGTTTTAATTTGAGTTACAACATTAGGCGTAACTTCAACAACAGTTACAGGAATAAGTTTTCCGTCTTGGTTAAATACTTGAGTCATTCCAATTTTACGACCTAAGATTCCTTTCATATTTTTTTCCTCCTATTATTTAGTTTTGTTTGATTTGAATATCAACACCGCTTGGAATATCTAGATGCGATAAAGCATCAATAGTCTCCTTACTTGGATTATTGATATCAATAAGTCTTTTATGTGTTCTTTTCTCAAATTGTTCACGTGAATCTTTATATTTGTGAACAGCTCTTAAGATTGTAATCTTTTCAACTTCAGTTGGAAGTGGCACCGGTCCGCTAACTTCGCCACCAGTTCTTTTAACTGTATCGACAATTTTAGCGCAAGCTGCATCCAAATTCTTATGTTCAAAAGATTTTAACTTGATTCGAACTTTAGCACTTGACATATTGTATCCTCCTCTCGCCTATATCAAAGTATAGACTTGCTCCGTGTAAAAACCCGGCATCCATTATAAATATTTTACAACTTAACCTGGCGTGTCGGCAACCTCACACATCTAAGCACGTCACACACTCAGAATTATACACAATAATTATATGAAAATCAAGGTTTTTTTTAACTTTTTTAATTATTTTTAAATATTAACTAGCTTCTTAAAATAATTTTCACATACAATCTTGCCTAAGCTTAACACAAATGTTATAATTTTTATGGTGGTTAAATGAAAGTAACAATATTAGGAACTGGAGCTTACGGATGCGCCTTGGCGACCGTTGTAAGCGAAAACAAACATTCAGTAACTCTATGGACACCTTTTGAAAAAGAAGCCGAAAGTTTAAAAGAAACTCTAGAAAGCCCAAAACTTCCAGGCATAAAACTTCCAAAAGATTTAAAATTCACATCAGACATGGAGGAAATCAAAACAGCAGAATTAATAATCATAGCCATACCAACAGCTTTTTTAAATGATGTGGCAAAAAAATTAAAAAAATATTACCAAAATCAACCAATATGCATTGCCACTAAAGGGATTGAACAAGGAAGTTGCAGATTTGTTTATGATATTTTAAAAGAAAATTTAAATACCGAAAAGCTTGCAGTTATTTCCGGTCCATCTTTTGCTATAGATATTGCGAACAAAGCACCGGTAGGCCTAGCTTTGGCTTCTCAAGACAAAGAAACCATAGAAAAAATAACAAAAGCGTTAGCAAATAAAAGGTTTAAACTAAGAAAAACAAATGACATAATTGGTGTTGAAATATGTGGTTCAATCAAAAATGTTATTGCCATTGCTTCCGGAATTATCTCAGGAATGGGAATGACTGAATCCACAAAAGCCATGTTTCTTACCGAAACCCTCCATGATATTAAATCACTTATAAAAGGGCTTGGTAGTGACGGTGATACAGTTTTAACATATGCTGGATTTGGCGATCTTCTCTTAACCTGCACCAGTGAAAAAAGTAGGAACTATTCATTAGGATATTTAATAGGAAAAGGATCATCAAAAGAAGAAATAGATAAATACATTAAAGAAACAACAATAGAAGGTCTATATACATTAAGCGCCATAAATGATCTAGTTAAAGATAAAGACGTCGACATGCCTATAATAAACCTAATCGACGAAATAATATATAAAGGTCAAAATCCTAAAGAATTAATTAATTTTTTAATAAAGAAGCCATAAAAAAATTCCTTATAAAGAAGGAATTTTTATTTATTTTCTTTGTCAAAACCATACTTTTTATTGAATTTTTCAACACGTCCAGCTTTTTTTGTAGCGCCTTGTTTCCCTGTAAAAAATGGATGACATTTATCACAAACTTCAACTTCTAATTCTGGTTTGTTAGATCTTACTGTGAAAGTGTTGCCACATGCACAAGTAACTTTAGTATCCATATATTCTGGATGAATACCTTTTTTCATAATATCTCTCCTTCCGCCATGGTTAAAAAAACCATAGAAATTCATAAGCGAATATATTGTAACAAACATTTTTTCAAAAATCAAGCATTAAATAATACTTTATTAGAGATTTTAATTACTTCTTTTCCAATTAACTTATAACTGTCTGCATTTAAATTAAAACATTTATTATTTGCTAAATAAGTAGTATCAACACCACTAATATCTACAAAATTAATATCATATTTTTTACATGCGGACTTATACTTTTCATTAATATAATATATTATATCTTCTATATTATTATCTTTTTTATAACTATATGGATTATATGCCCCAATAAACAGTATTTCTTCTTTGCAGTATTTTCTTATAAGACCAAATAATTTTTCTAAATCAATAGTTAATTCATCAACATAATCATATACATTCCCATAAATAATATTTTCTTCATTTAATTTCAAAAAAATATCGTCTATATTAATATTTAAAGTAACCAAATCCGCTTTAATTAAAGCATTTTTTAAAGAAACGCCTTCGTAAATTGCATTATCATTTATACTATTTATTAATTCTGGAAGTCTAATATCCTCCTTGGCAAATCCATAAACAAACTTTTCCAAAAGTTTTTTCTCTTTTAAATGCCATTGAACATAAAAAGAATAACCTTTAACTTTATTGCTATTACAATCAAAAACATATTTACCAGAATTTCCAAGAGCTAAATAATATGTTTTTTTATCTCTATTAGTAGAATATATTATTAAAACAGATAAAACAATTAAGACAAATAATAAAACCTTTTTCATAAAATCACCTCAAAAAAAGTAGACTTAATCTACTTTATTTTATTATTTAAATATATAAATTATTCATTTTCAAGCCATATCTTTGCGCCAACATTAGTAAGTTTGTTAATTAAATCACTATAACCTCTTAATAAGTGTTTAATATCGGTAATTGTTGTTTCCCCTTCAGCTGATAAAGCCGCTAAAATCAAAGCCGCACCTGCCCTCAAATCACTAGTTTTAACAACCTTGCCTTTCAATTTGGTAGGCCCATAAACTCTAATAGTATCTCCATTAATCTCTATATTAGCACCCATTTCATTTAAATATTTTGTGTTCTGAAATCTATTTTCATATATTGTTTCCCTTAAAGTACTAACTCCATCAGCCATAAGTAATAAAGTGGTTATTGGTTGCTGAAGATCAGTTGCAAAACCAGGATAAACAGCAGTTTCGATACTTACAGGTTTCAAATGTTCTACTTTATTAGTAATAACACTATTTCCTTTTATTTCAAAACTAGCGCCCATCTCCCTTAACTTATCAAAAAAACTAGTTAAATTGTCAGGTCTTACATCACAAATCTCTAAGTTCTCTCCATTCATAACGCCAGCCAGTATATAAGTGCCCGCTTCAATTCTATCAGGAATAACTTTTACTTTACCACCACTTAAATTAGAAACACCAATTATTGTTACCTTTGTCGTGTCTTTTCCACTTATTTTTGCCCCAGCACTATTTAAAAATTCAATCAAGTTTCCAATTTCAGGTTCAGAAGCAGCATTTTCAATAGTAGTAACTCCTTCAGCAAATACTGCTGCAAGCATTATGTTAACAGTCGCTCCAACACTAGGAAACGGTAATTTAATGTTTGCACCAACTAATTTATTAGCCGAAATAGTATACAAATCACCATCATTATTTACTTTGGCGCCAAGACGTTCAAATCCGTTCAAATGAAAATCAAAAGACCTTTTTCCTATTGAACAACCTCCTGGCAAACTTATAACAACTTTTTTAAATTTGGCAAGAAGAGCTCCCATAAAATAATATGATGCCCTTAGCTTAGTCGAATATTCATTAGTAATATCTTTATTAACCATTGAAGTACTATCTATATATAACTTATCACCGTCAAATTTCAAATCAACATTTAAGTATTCTAAAATTTCCTTTAAACTATTAACATCAGAAATTTTAGGAACCTTTTCAATAACAACCTTGTCGGAAAGAATAGCCGCCGGTATTAAAGAAACAGCACTATTTTTAGAACCACTAATATAAATTTTGCCACTTAAAGTTTGCCCCCCAACAACTTTTATCATATCCATATAATCACATCCATTTTCAACATATATTTCTAATACAATTATACCACTTTGTAACAAATATTTTTACTGTATTTTTAACTTTTTTCTAACTCACACATTGTAGTAAATATTTTATCACAAGAGCAGCATTCCAAAACATATTTATCTTCTTTTTGCATATAACAACACAAGCACCATTTTCATTATAGCTCTTCATAGAAAAATTTCTCCTATTTATAAATACTTTAAGCGAAGAAAAATTTATATATTTACACTAATAATATCTTTAAAATATATAAGTAAGGCCTATTATAATTAAAACCGCACCACCTATAATTGTTGACACTTTTCCTATTAATCTTTCAATTTTATTACCTATTGATAATCCTATATAAGTGAAAGCAAAACTAGTCAAAGCAAATATGATTGGTCCAAAAAACAAATTTATATTAAAATCTGTCAATGTAATACCAACTGAGAAGCTATCTATACTAACAGCTAAAGCAAACAAAAAATATTCAGGTAATTTCATAGTTTTTGCCTCTTCATCTTTAAACGAAGAAAAAATCATTTCTATTCCAATAAAAGCTAATATAATAGTTACAACAATATCAGTATCAATCATAATAAAATTAAAAATAATATCACCTATTAAAAATCCAATTAATGGCATGAAAAAGTGAAAAACACCAGTTATTAAAGAAAGAGTTTTTTTATCTTTATCATTCATACCCAAGGTACCATAGGTAAGTGATAAAGAAAAAGCATCCATGCTTAAACTAACTGCAATCAAAATTACCAAAAACAAATTCATAAAAAGCCTCCTATAAAATAATACGGGAAGCTTTTACATTTAGGACAAATATTTTTTAAGTATCTCCTTAACTATAGATTTATACTCCACATCAGTATTTTCTTCTGCCTCTATTAAACATAAAGGAGGAAATAAAACACACCACCAATTATCACCTTCTCCTTTACCTAAAGTAACAAGTAATGATTCATAATAACCTTCTCCATATTTAATACCTTTATATTCTTTATCCGGAAAATAATTATAACCATACTTTACCGCATAATCTAAATCATAATTCTCATCACTTAATACTTTTTCTACATCTTTATCAACTAGTTCTAAGTTATCCACAATAATTTTTCTAGCTTCTTCACTACTTTTAGCACCCTTAAGCAAATCATACATAGTTATTTCTAATTTATCCCTAACCTTTCCCTTAATAAACTGATCATAATTAGAATTACTATTAGGAATAATTCTAATTCTTAAAGCATCATCAGGTATGGTTAATTTTTTAGTCATATTATCAGAAATAAACATATAAAATAAAGCAATAATCAGCATTAATAAAATACATTTTTTCATGTAAACACCTCTAATAAATAATGGGTAATTACATAAAAAAATATACAAAAAACCAATACTAAAGTTTTCTTATAATCCGTATTAGTATTGGTTTAAAGACTTTCATCCAGTAAGATACTTAATTTTTTTTATTAACTATCTTCCTTGAATTCTATAAATTATATTTTTATTGTATCTGCTCTTCAGGAATTTTCTCCCAAATTGCGGTTAAAGTGTGATCCTGCTTTTGAACAACTTCTGTTTCACTAGTTATATAATACGGTTCGTAAGGAGTAGCTTCACTGCCTTCTTCAATATAAATCCATTTTATTTGAAAACCTGAATTTAAATTTGGCCCCAATTGATAGAAAAGTATAAAGTTTTGAACTTGCGATTCATATGTAAAAGTCCTAGTTAATATAGTAAAATCACTAGTTGACAAATTTTCCCAAGCGTTTAAGATTTTTCCATAAATTCCTAACTGTAATTTATTAGTATTTATTCCTTTTGCTAATACACTAACTGTGTATGTCTTACCAGCCTCAAAGACTGTATTATCATATCGATATATATATCCTGGTGTACTATTGGTCTGTTTATAAATTACTTGTGTATAATCACTTGTTTTTGTTACTTCAACATTTTGATTAGGCGTCCATTTTGTAGAAGTCACCAAATCTGAATCAGGAAAAACATTTTTTCCATTCCATCCTAAAAAATTATACCC
>CACZQJ010000033.1 GCA_902783265.1 uncultured Erysipelotrichaceae bacterium
ACTTGCTCCAACTGCCGAAGAATGTGCCACCATATTTGGCGCCAATAGACTAACATCTTATAAAAATCTTCCTGCAACTTATTATCAAATAGGCGAAAAATTTAGAAAAGAAATAAGAACTAGAGGATATTTGTTTAGACCAAGAACATTTGTCATGATGGATGCTTATTCATTTGATAAAGATGAAGAAGGTATGAAAAAATCATATGACCTAATGCACGAAGCTTATTTAAATATTTTCAAACGATTAGGCATTAAAATAATGCCAACAGTTAGCGATAATGGAGTAATTGGCGGTAGCGTCGCTGAAGAGTTTCAAGCAGCAACTAACCTTGGCGAAGATATAGTTTTATATGATGAATCACAAAATCTTGGAATCAATAAAGAAGTATTAGAATTTGAAAATAAAGAAGAATACTTAAACCAACTAAACATCAAAGATATTAATATATTAAAAGAGTATAATGCTGTAGAATTAGGTAACAACTTCCAATTGGGAACAAAATATTCTGAAAGCATGAAATTATACTACACTGATGAAAATGGCGAAAACAAGCCATATTATATGGGATGTTATGGAATAGGCTTAGGTAGAATTATTGCTTGCCTAATAGAAAACAATATTATAAGGAAAGATGAAAAGATAAAAGGATTTTCATTACCTTATGATATCGCCCCATATAAAGTTCATATAATATATAGCGAAGACAATACAAAAGAAGCAGAAAATTTATATGATGAATTTTCTAAAAACAATATAAAAGCAATTATAGACGATAGAAAAAATCTAACAATCGGAAATAGAATCAACGATGTTTATGTTTTTGGTACTCCTAAAATGATCGTTTTAGGCAAAAAATTTGATAAACAAAACTATGAGATAGAAAACACCAATGATAGTAGCAAAGAAGTAATAAAAAAAGAAGAAATCATTAAGTACTTTAAAAACTTATAAAAGCTTATTATTAAGCTTTTTTCTATTAAACTATTTTGATTTTAAATTAAACATGCTATAATTAAAGTAAATGAAGGAAGTGATCGTATGCGAAAAGAAATATATGAAAAAGTATTAGACTTTAAAAGAAGATTTCCTACCACCATATCATGGAGATTAAAACAACATTCAAAACTAGCTTCAGAACTCATAAATAATGATGAAGAAATACTTTATGCATTCGCTGCCCAAAAAGCACCCAATTCTTTTAACGTATTTTCGACATTTATATGTGTTTTGACAGATAAAAGAATTGTGCTAGCTCAAAAAAGACTATTATATGGTTATTTCTATTACAGTATAACCCCAGATATGTTTAATGATTTAACACTAAATATGGGACTAATTTGGGGTAAAGCAATTATCGATACAGTAAAAGAACAAGTCTATCTAACCAACTTATCAAATGGAGCTCTTAAAGAAATTGAAACAGTTTTATCAAAGTACATGATTCAAAAGAAAAGAGAACTTGAAATGGGTGACTTGAAAGATAAAAAAAGTGTCACACAAATGGAAAAAGATCTAAAAGAAATATCAAAAAACGGGGAAAAATAATCTCCGTTTTAGAATAATGAAAAAGTATTAATTATAATGATTAATATAGGAGGGCGTTTTATGAAGTTTTTATTAAGAAATTTACTGATATTTTTAACTGTATATATAATAATACATTTTACAATATTCGCATTTAACAGCGGTCACCAAATAAATTATAATATAGGAAACTTTAATGTAAGTGAAACTTTCAGTGCCAAAGATAATAGTTACTATTTTAATATTAAAGAAGAAAATACAAGAGTAAATTTTCAAATAAACGAAAATTATAATAAAGCTGAAAAAATAATAAAAAAAATATATTATAAAGAAATAGATGGCTACAAATGCTTTTTACCGCTATTTAAAAACAAAAATATATTAACAGATATAATATGCTTAAAAAATAATATTATATATAATGCTCATGACTTAAATAATAGTAATATTAATGATTATTTTAAAAAATATGGATATAACAAGGACACTTATATAGATAATGCTGATGAAATATCTATATCAAATACCCAAAAAATATATAAAAAAAACATGCCAGAAGACAACTACATTGCTATTGAAAATTATAAAGGATTGACCCTATTTAATAGTAAAGAAAACAATATAAAATTATTTGAAAATGATGTTTATAAAAAACCAATAAGTATATTTACAGATAAGTACTATATTGTAGCTGATTATAATTCAAAGTATACCTTTAAAAACTTTTACGTTGTAAATATAATTAACGGAGACACGTTCAGTATCAGAAGCTATGATGAAATATCATTCGATTCATATATTCAAGGATCGGTAGGCGGGGACGTATATATTTTTGATAAAGATTCAAAAAAACAATACAAAATAAGTATAAAATACGAAAGCGTTGAAGAAGTAGGAAATAAAGATAGCATAAAATATTATAACGGAAAATGGAAAACCATATCATTAAGTGAAGCCTTAAATGAAAAAAGATTTACAACATATAAGGATATAGACGGATATGCTAAAGTAGATAAGATAAACAATAATTATTACTTTTATAAAAAAGAAAACAATAAATACTTAGTTTATAAAGCATACAAACAAAACAAAAAAACAAAAACATATTTA
>CACZQJ010000034.1 GCA_902783265.1 uncultured Erysipelotrichaceae bacterium
AAATTGTTTTTTATTGTAAACATTATATCTCCATCTTTTGTATATGTATTCCACCTATTAGATTGATCCCATATTTTCTTTGGCTGTAATTTAGGAAATTCTACTTGGATGCACCCTACTTTATCAAGTTCATCGATAATTATATCTTCTACTTTTCTTTCTAATTTTGTCCATAGGTTTCCGTACCCATATATGCCACTTTCATATTGGTATAATTCGCCTATTTTCATTAAAATGTCTTGTCCAGAATAATTTTGTTCTACATCATTTAGGTTTATTTTTTTTATGTTTAAATTTGTTAGCCTCATATTATTTCTCCTTTTTTATAATAAAAAGGATAGCATTAAGGAGTCATAAAGACGGTGCCATCCTTTTATTTACTTGATTTTGATAACGGTTTTGCCCGGAAATGTTTTCATTTCACTCTGAAGATAGGAATCAATTAGTATCATAGCTTGTTCGCACTATACCAAGCTCACTTTTATGAGGGGCTAATTAATATTTCTTCGTCTTCGTTTTACAGCAATATTGTATCATAATTTTTGAAGTTTGCAAACAATTATTTAATTTTATGGGTTAAAGCATAGTTTGATACTGCTTTAAAATTGTCATCATATTTGTATTTTTCTTGACTAAATTTTAGCCACATTTCAGACCAGGAAAGTCCTTTGCTTAAAAGTTCTTTTACCATTTTTTCTTGAACTACACTGTTTTCTTCTTGCTTAGTTAAATCAACGTATCCATCTTCGTCGTATAGCTTGCACTGTAAATCGCATTCTAATTTGTCACAAAAATGGGCAAATATGGCCTCTTTAGTTTTTTGCTGATCAAATTCTAATATAAGCTTTTTTAAGTTTTCTTTTTCGGTTAAATTTTTTAAAATATTTTCAACGGCTTTATGGCCAATTATCCTTTTTTCTTTTTTTGAAATTTGAAATTGGGTTAAATCGCCAATGACTATTTCTTCTAATTCGTGTATGGCTAACATTAATATAACTTTCCTTAAATCAATGTCATAATCGTATTCTGAATACATGGCAACAGCGAGCATTTGAACTCCATATATGTGTTCTGCAACGCTTTCTAGCCTCTTTGCTTCAACTTTCCAAGTTTGCCAGCCTGTCCTGATAATGTGTTTTAGTTTATTACATAGCACATAGTAACTTATAACTTTTTCTTCTTTACTCATCTATTTGTCCTTCAAATACCGTTACTGCAGGGCCGGTCATGTATAAATGATTATCTTTTTCGCTCCATTCGATATTTAAGGTTCCGCCTAAAAGCATTATTTCTAGTTTTCTTTCAGTAAACTTATTTAAAACTGCGGCACATGTACTAGCACAAGCACCAGTTCCGCATGCAAGTGTTTCTCCAGCTCCTCGTTCCCAAACACGCATTTTTATCAAATTTTTATTAATTATTTCAACAAATTCAGCATTAACTCTATTTGGAAATCTATGATCATTTTCTATTTGTTTTCCATATTTTTCAACATTAAAATTATCTACATCATTGACAAAACATACGACATGTGGGTTTCCAACAGATACACAAGTCAACATTTCTTTTTTTCCTTCAATCATTGTGTCTGTCTGTACAAATTCGCTATTTCCGTTTACTTTCTTACTGTCATAAAAAGTGACTGGAATATCTTCAGGTTTAAATTTTGGGATTCCCATATCTACTTTTACTTTTTCTACGGTATTATTTTTTACTATTAACGATAAATGTTTAATACCGCTTAACGTTTCTATATTTAATTCTTTTTTATCAGTTAATCCTTTATCATAAACGTATTTGCCTACGCATCTGATTCCATTTCCACACATTTCAGCCTCGCTTCCGTCAGAATTAAATATGCGCATTTTGAAATCTGCTATGTCACTTTTACATATTAGAATTAATCCATCTGATCCTACTCCAAAGTGTCTATCACTTATTCTTTTTGCAAGGTCTTTTTTATTTTTTATGTCTTTTTCAATTGTATTAACATATACATAGTCATTCCCTATACCATGCATTTTAGTAAATTTTATCATCCTTTTTCCTTTCTTTTATTTTATAAATTGTGTTTTTTCATAATTACTTTAATTTTTTCTCTGTTTGGTTCTGCTGGCTCTACTAATGGAAGTCTTGGCTTTCCATATTCATATCCCATTTCATTTAAAGCATATTTTACTGGTGTAGGATTTACTTCGATAAATAATGCCTCTACTAAATCTATGACATCTAACTGCATTTTAGTGGCTTCCATAATATTTCCATCTAAATACTTTTTTACCATATCATGGGTATACTTTGGCATAACATTTGAAAGTACTGATATTACGCCCTTTCCGCCTAATGATAATACGGGGATGATTTGATCATCGTTTCCTGAATAAATTGTTAAATTATCTCTACATAAACTAGCTATTTTAGCTACTTGTGATATATTTCCACTTGCCTCTTTTATGGCAACTATGTTTTCAATTTTTGAAAGCTCTAAACATGTTTCTGGCGTAATGTTTACTCCCGTTCTTGAAGCTACACTATACATAATAATAGGTACGTTTACAGAGCTTGCGATGGCTTTATAGTGTTCAATTAATCCAGCTTGCGTTGTTTTGTTATAATACGGTGTGACGACTAAAATACCATCAACACCAACGCTTTCTGCATATTTAGACATTTCAATAGCTTCTTTTGTATTATTGCTTCCAGTCCCAGCAATTACTTTAGTTCTGCCGGCTACTTTGTCTACAGTAAATTTTATAGTTTCTTTTTTTTCTTCTTTTGTCATTGTAGAGGCTTCGCCAGTTGTTCCGCATACAATGATAGCGTCTACTTCTCCTTCTATTTGGTCTTCTAACATTTTACTGAAAGCTTCATAATTTACACCATTTTCAGTAAATGGAGTGGAAATTGCTGTTCCACATCCTTCAAATAATATTTTTTTCATTATATTCCTCCTAAACATTTTATTAACATCATAATTTTAACATTTACACTTTATTTTGCTCTTTACTTAAAAAACCCACGTCTTTGGGTTTTTTGCGCATAGTTTTGCGCTTTATTGTTATCTTTCATAAATGTTACTTTTTTTGACGATATAGGTTGTTTTAAAATGTTTTTGTTTTATATTACTCATTTGCCAAAATTATATGTTTAAATTAGCTCGCTAGTAATTATATTTCTTATATACCAATCAAATTTATTATTAAACATGTTATATTCTTTTTTCGTATCTGCATATTCAAAAGCTTTGGTTAAATCTATGACTTTGCCTTTTTTATTTAAATTAGTTATTTTATTTATAATGGATAGTGTTATTCTTATATAGGTTTCTTCATCTACTAAATCTCTGTTTGTTTTTTTTATTAATATGT
>CACZQJ010000035.1 GCA_902783265.1 uncultured Erysipelotrichaceae bacterium
ACATAAACACCATCACAATTTTTTAAAATTATCTGTTCATGATTATTTGTTTTGTTTTTGAGAGATACTCTAAATTTATTGTTTTTACTATAAGAAACATCAACATCATATTTATAGACATCATCATTATTTACTATTTCCATTTCACCATTTAACTTATAACCTTTGACATTCTCTATTTTCTTTTCTAAATCTTTTTCAGCGTCTTTTACTGTATAAGTCCCACATCCACAAAGTAACAAACAAAAACACAAAATAATAAAAATTTTTTTCATAAATTCACCATCTTTCAGTCTCAATTAATTATATTGTAAGTTTATTTAAAATATGAATGAATAATTTATGTTTTTTTGGATATGATAGTTATAGAAAAAGGAAGGTGGAAAAATGGAAACATTACAAAAAACATGTTTAGTTTTAACAATTGTTGGAGCTATTAATTGGGGATTAATTGGCTTATTTGACTTTAATCTAGTCTCTACTATTTTTGGTAATGGTAGTATTCTTGAAAAAATAGTATATATTTTAGTTGGCATTGCTGGCATTATAAACATTGGAATACTATTCAACCACATTGAAGACCATTAAAAAAACTTCTATTTAGAAGTTTTTTTAAATTTTTGAATAAGTATAAATTGTAAATATATTAGATAAAGCATCAATAATAAGCATAATTCCAATTATTCTAATTGTGACTGTAATAACTCCAAACGGATTAAACACAAGTATAAGTCCAAATATTAAAACCACAAGTGATACTATAAGCATATGCCACCAATTATTATAATCTTGTTTTCTTAAATCAAATGACGTTGATAATTTACTTATAGAATCAGCAATTAAAAATATACCAATAACTAATGGAATAAAAGAAATAAAAGATTCTGGATTTAAAAATATATAAATTCCAAAAGCACCCAAAATAATTGATAAAACTAAAATAGAACTAGTATAAGGCGTTTTTATTTCAGTTTTCGTATATGTCACAATACCAGCCACACCAAAAAATAAAAACATAAAACCAACCAAATAACAAATAAAATCACTTACTACAGTTGGAAAAAATAACATAAATATACCAACAATTAAATAGCATACTGATGTTGCAATTAAAGTGTTTTTTAACCTATCAATCATCAAATCACATCCTTTAATATAATAATATCTTTTTTTTAATACAAAGTCAATAAAAGTAGCCATAGGCTACTTTTCAACAACACTAATTTTAACTTTTGTTTTTTTAGATAGATACTGAACACGAGTATCAGTTCCCTCAACTTTAACAGGAACCTCATATTGACCTGGTTTATAATTTTTAAGATCAATATATGCCTTTATATCTTCATTAGTAAGGGCTTTAATAACACTTTCAACGCCCTTTACATTAACTGTTACCTTAGTATCATCCTCTGACGTACCTTGAACTGTATATTTGTCATCCAAATTACGTACATCAACATTTATATTATCAATATCTCTATATGAGGCTTCTCCTAAAATAATAGAAACTGTAATATTTGTAAGTGACATTGATTTAATACCTTTTGGTTTTTTTAGTTCTACCTTATAATCTTTATTAGAATTTAACTTATCAACATCAATCGTTACTGGAACATTTTGCAAATTATCCAAAACACTTTGTTTACCATAAACGACAATATTAGAATATTGACCTGTATTAATTGAACTAATAGCCTTACCGTTTTCAATTTCACCTTTTGGAATAACCTTAATAGGAACTACTTTACTAGGCGAAGCAACTTCTAAATCAACGCTTATTTTTTCTGGAACGATTTCAACATTTAAAATATTACCATCCTTGTCATAAGCTTTTAAAGGAATATTTTTAACATTAATATTTCCGGCATCATTTAAAGTTAAACTTTCAACATCAACCAAAGCCTTAACAGTTGCCACTTTTTTCAAACTATTTATTGCGTTTTCATCATCAGTTCCTTTTATAACAACAGTATCAACAGATGGAGAAACATCTTCAATAACTAGTTTAGAATCTAAACTGTCTTGATTAAGCAAATCCGCCGTAACTGTTTTAGATTCAGAAACCTTACGGTATATATTTACATTAGCAACAGATGGATTAACACTATAATCTATTGAACCACTAGGGGCCGCATATTCAATATTAACTTTATGAGTTCCTGGTTTTAAACCTGTAAGATCAACCGTCACTTTAGCAGTAGATTGCTTTGCAATAAATAAATCAGATCTACTTCCCATCAAAGTTACGTCAACCTTTTCAGGAAGTCCTTCAATAACATAAGCCTCTTCATTATAAATAGCGTTAATTTCTCTATCTTTTAATACCTCAGCACTAGCGTTTGTAAATAAAGTCATTTTTTGATCAATTACAATGAAAATTAAAATAGCTAAAAATAATGAAATAAACAAAAGAGTATTACTCCTAGAAAGCCACGTTTCTAAAGTTTTATTAGAATTACTAAACCATCTAGCAATACGCATCAAAAACCTTGTAATAGGCACGACGATTTTTCTGTCAATAAATCTAAAAACTTTCCCAAACAAACCTAGTTTCTTATTCATTAGTAGCACCTTCTTTCACATTGCTCAAAATCTGCCCTGAAGGAGCCAAAGATTCCATCAATCTTATTTTTACTTCATCAAGTGAAAGATTATAAACAAGTTCTCCATTCATAGCAATAGACATACGTCCAGTTTCCTCAGAAACAACCAATGCCACACAGTCAGTTCTTTCAGCTATACCCAAAGCCGCTCTATGACGAGTACCTAATCTTTTACTTATAGCAATACTGTCGCTAGTTGGGAAAACCGCGCCAGCACAAACAATTTTATCACCTTGAATAATTACTCCACCATCATGTAATGGATTATTTTTAAAGAAAATTGAAGCAAGTAAAGGCCCAGATATATCAGCATAAACTTTTTGTGCTTTTTCCACATAATTAGCTAAAGTATTATCTCTTTCAATAACAATCAAAGCTCCCATACGCATTTTCCTAATATAATCAGCAGCATTTACAATTTCACTAATTGATTTATCAAGTTCAGATAATGATAGAGATTTCTTCTTTCTAAAAAATTGAGCCCTACCTAATTGCTCAAGAGCATTTCTAATTTCTGGTTGAAATATAACAATTAAGGCAAGTGGTGCCCATTCAATAACATAATCAATAAAATATCCTATAGTAACCAAATCAAGCCAAGAAGATAACACTTTCGTTAAAGCTATAATTAAAATACCTTTAAATAGCATTACCATTTTCATATTTTTTCTTAAACTTTTTAGTATAAAGTAAAATAATGCCCAAACTAAAAGAACATCAACAAGTTTTCTAATTAATTCACTCAAAGATTCTATTGTCATATCCTACCTCCTAATACTATTAAATTATATCATAATTAAGAAACATATGAAAGCAGATTTAAAATATAAATTTAAAAAATATGGAAATCTCTATTTCCATATTTCGTTATTATTAATTTCTTGTGCAGGCAAAGACTTTGGCTCAGTCACGGTTGCAGGTGCTGGAGTTTGTGACACAGGCTCAGCTACAGGTATTGAATTTGTTTGTACCGAAGCAGGAATAGTTTGATCTGCTACAGGTACATTTTCTGTTGCTGGAGCTGCTTGTACTGGTTCAGGTTGCAAAGGCTTTACCGGTTCTATAACAGGCGCTGCTGGAATTGAAACGGGTGCTTGATCGGTCACAGGCAAAGTTTCCGCCATAGGAACAGCTTGAACCGGCTCAGGCTGTGAAGTTGCTGCCAAATCCATAGCAGGAGCTGCCGGAGCCGAAGCTGACACTTGATTTATAGATGCTGTCCCTTCGGCAGGAACCACAGGGTCAGCCACAGGTTGTGAAACCGCTACTGGTTCAACAGGGGCAGTAGGAGTTGGAACTTGCGATGTCGTCTCACTAGCCACAGGCACTGAATTAACCGTAGGCATTACAGTCCAATCGTCAGTAGAATTAGTTTGAACTGATTCTGCCGTTGGCACTTCATTACTCCACGTTCCGTTATCTAAATTAAGCACACCAGCAGGCTCTACTTGTGGTAAAGGATCAGCAGGTGCTACTACTGGTTGTTCTATATTAGACACCTCTGCAGCTTTTTTATCTGACTTTTTCTTACTTTCAGTTAAATAGCCAATCAAAGCTAAAATAAATATAATTGCCGCTAATATAATCCAAAATAATGGATTAGTTAAAAAACTCATAATACTCCTCCTTATTCTAAAAATATCATAGCATTTTTCATAATAATATGCAACAATTATGAATCTAAATAATCTTCACCTTTAAATGGTTCAAATCTAAGTAAATCATTATAATCCTGCTGCCTTAAAACCTCATAAACCATAACCGCTACACAATTAGACAAATTTAAAGCCCTAACCTTATCTGTCATCGGCAAACGTACACATGTATCTAAATGTTTTTTCAAAATTTCTTTAGGTATTCCAGTACTTTCCTTACCAAATACTAAAAATATATTTTGTGATTTGTCACTATAATCAAATTCTGTAGGAGGTTTCTTTCCATACCTTGTAAAGAAATAAAAAACACCGTCATTTTCCTTTAAAAATTCATCATAATTTTCATAGACCTTATAATCACATTCATTTATATAATTAGCTCCACTTCTTTTAACAACCTTTTCATCTAAACTAAACCCCAAAGGTTTTATTAGATGCAACTTGCAGTTAGTAGCCGCGCATGTTCTCATAATATTTCCTGTATTTTGTGGGATTTCTGGTTCATATAAAACTACATTAATCATCAAAACCACTCTTCTTAATAAATGTCTCAAGTTGTTTTGCTGAAAATCTATTAACATTATTCAAAACAGATACGATCTTCCCATTTTCAAAAACATAAATAGTTGTAACAGAACTATCAGAGATTTGTCCTCTAACTGTATCACTTGCCGCAAAACTATTTTTCAAATTACTACTAAACTCGTTGACATTAACGTTATCTAAATTCAAATAAAGAATATCTTCAGTTAAATCTAATTTAGTTACTACTTTTTTTAAATCTCTTTCAAAATTTTTAATTTCATTGTTACTGCCAGCAGACACATAAAGCATAAACTTTTGACTTTCAAGCGTATAATTAAAAATTTCATCGTAATTAATTTCCGGAACCACATCCTTGATTATTGAATTTTGTGAATAATAAATTTTTGATGTATTATACCAGCTTCTCATATAAAAAACTAAAAATACAGTTACAGTCAAAATTATGAACAAAATTATATAATTTTTTGTAAAATTTTTTTTCATAATAACCTCCATCTAATAAGTATTAGTTTGAATATCTTCTATCTTAACATCAGGAAGAACTATGCCTTGATCTTCACAAACTCTGACGAATTTTTCACGAAAAGCCGCACACTCTTTAACTCGGCTATCAGGATATATTCTCTTACTATCTCTAATCGCTATATAAACATCTTCTATTCCAACTTCAGGCTTGTTTTCAAAAAGTGCGTTAGAAAAAGCCCCTGATAAAACAGATAAAGACACATCTGGATACATAGCTGAAAGGCCATATACTCTCTTATAAGTCGATGTCGCATCAACAATAGATTCCATAAGCATCGTTCTCAAAAAACTATTATTTATCATCTTAATTCCAGTTTTTTTCTCAATCCTAGGAATAGTCCCTAAAAGTATCTGAATTGTACTTTCCCTATCAGGCTCTTCTAAATCAATTTTATCAAAACGTCTTAAAAAAGCTCTATCCTTAACAATATATGTTTCATATTCAATCGTCGTAGTCGCACCAATAGCTTTAATATCACCACGATCTAAAGCTGGTTTTAAAATATTTGCTAAATCCATAGGGCCATCAGAAGCCCCACCAATCAATGTATGAATTTCATCAATAAATAAAATAGTTTTAGGGGCTCTCTTAAGTTCACCCACAAGTAAATTAGTAACTGATTCTGTTTTGCCATTAACTACCATTGTTCCAAGCAATGATGAAGAACTAATTTTCAAAATATTATATCCCTTCAAGCTATTTGGAACTTCTCCCCTTTGAATTTTATAGGCAATACCTTCAACAACAGCTGTTTTACCTATACCTGCGGCTCCCACCAATAAAGCAGACTTGTCAGGTGTAAGTAAAACTAACATTGTTTTTTTAATTTCTTCTTCACGAGCTATGGCTGGATTAGTAACATACTCTTTCATTGACAAATTTTCACAATAATTAGTAATTATTGGAAATTGCTCCGAATCAATTGTTTCAATCACATTTTCATTCATTCTATCATTCCTTTATATATTTGTTTTCTTTAAGTTTTTCCACTATCTTACTATATTTGACACTGCCAATTATTCTATTATGTGTATCTTTCTCTTCACCGTCTTCAACAAATATAGTTGTTGGAGTAGCTGAAATTGGAAAAATTGAAGTAAGTTTACCTTTTTGGCTTTCAGATAATTTAGATAAATCAATATACTTAATATTAACATTATATTTAGATATCACTTGATTTAAAGTAAGCTTATAGGAGTCACAAGCACTACAAGTAGAAGAACCTACAAATAAAACAAAATCATCCTTATCTTCTAACATTTTATTCAATTTTTTATAACTAATTTCATCATATGTTTTTAAAATAGAACACCCTGTTAAACAAATAACAGCAAGCAAAAATAATATTTTTTTCATAAATTATCACCTTTAATTAATTATATAACAAATTTGTATAAAAAAAAAGACGATAAAAAAATAAAGAAACAAAATTCTTTATTTTTTGTAAACAATAAGCTGATCATTAGTCAGATATATAGTATTATTTTGACTAGCAATTTCAGATGCACTAGCACCCAAGCCATTAACTACATCATTTAAAGTATCATCATTTGTAGTAATATAAAAAACAGTGCCATCTTTTGGAATAAATATAACCTCACCTGGATATATTATATCGGCCTCATTTAAACCATTTAATCTAAGTAACTGACTAGGACTGACATTAAGCTGGCGTGCTATAGCATAAATAGTATCGCCCTTTTGAATAGTATATTTTCCAAAATATAAATTATCACTTTCCATTTTAGGCACAATAATGTAATCCCCTGGATTCAAATTAGTGCCCATCATGATTCCATTCAAATTAGCCAAATCATTTATTGGAAGACCAACCTTGTTTGCTATAGAAGCTAAAGTTTCACCATTTTGTACTTGATATATAGTATACATATATTCACCTCAATGTATTATATGTAAAATTTACTTTTATGCAGCAAAAAACCTAAATTTTTAATTTAGGCTTCTTTCTTTTTTTGAAAAATAAATTCTGAAATTATTCCAACTCCAAATAATAGAGTAAATAAAGATACAATAAAACTAATACCTGGAATCAAATCCAAAATAAACACAACCGTAAATCCTAAAATACCTAACACAAGTATATTAATATCCTTCTTAAAAAACTTCTGCCATAATTTATAACCAATCAAATATATCGAAAATATTTTAGATACATATATACTGATAAAATATAAAATAAACATTATTAAAGAAAGTGGTAAAGCAAAAGGAATTACTAATAAAAATGTTGCAACAACTGGAATAATCATTAAAAATACCAAACCTTTAGCAATTGTTTCCGCTCCTCTATTAAAATCAAGTTTTTCATAGCTATTATTAATTTTATCAAATAATTTGGGTGTCAAAAGTGTAAGTGCAGCAAAAATAACCAACAATGACAAAAATGACCATAATTTATCATATATAACTGTAGCAAAATTATTTGTTACATCCTTTTTAATTGGAGCCATCTTTTTAATACTCTTTATGTTTTCACCAATAGTTGCCTCAGCATCACTAGGGTAAGATAGTGTGCCCTCAACAATAGAATCACTATCAACAGTAATCTCTTCTGCATAAATTTTTACATTTCCAGAAATTCTAGCATGAACTAATGAAACCTTATTTCCAAAAAGGCTAACATTTCGTCCTAAAGAACCCTTAATTGTAATATCTTCGCCTAAAATAATGACATCTCTTTTTAAAGATGCACTTTCTGAAACCTCAATAATATTACCTGCTACTATCGCATCATTATTTACCTCTCCCGAAATAGTCACATAATTCCCGGCAGAAACTAAATAATCACTATAACCCTCATGTGAGATTTTATTTCCAGCTAAAAAATTAACTCCTAGAATTTTACCATTAGATTCAACGTTTTGACCAGCTAAAGCAGATGAACCATTAACTTCTTCTGAAAAAGCAACATCATCTCCAGCCTCTGCATAAAAATGATTTACCGTTTTAGCAGAAACACCAGGTGTAAAAATCAAACATAAAAATAACATTATTAAAATTTTTAACTTTTTCATAAAATACCTCCTAAAAACATTTTACCACATAAACCTATTTATTAATAAGTAATTTCTGTAAAATCTTTATTTATTTCAAAAATTTTCGAAGAAAAATCAAATTTCATAAAATTAAATCTTAAAAGTACAGTATTTTGAATAGAAATATGCTTTATATAAATAAGCTTTTTGCCATTAAAATAATAAATTGAAGAATCAGAACCATTAGTAAATTTTTCAAAAGAATACTTTTTATTATATATTTTTTCTACTCCAGCTTCATATTTAGCCTTTTTAAGCCATCCTATATCACTAGGTAAAATACCGTAGGAAAAGTCTTCATATTCTTTTTGCGAAACAAAATAGTTTTTTTCATTTGGATTAACATCATAACGCTTTCCATCTTTTTGAATAATAATATTTTTCTGATAACCATCAAACTCATAATAATATTTATCATCATTGCGAGCCATAATTATTTTAGTATCATCATTAATAGAAGTGTTTCTATCCCAAAAAGACACATAATATTTTTTAGTATTAAAATTCTTAAAAAAACTATATGTTTTAGAATCACCGTTTTTTATAGTAGTCTTGCTACCACAACCCACAAGTAAAAAAAGCAAAACAAAAAAAGCTATTTTTTTCATCATCATCACCTAAAAACATTATACAACAAACAGCGAATAAAGCAAAAAAACAAGTATAAAATTATACTCATTTTTTCCTTTCGTACCCCATAGACATATCACCATTAAATACCTTGTTTATATATTCAAGTTCATCATTAAGCTCCTGACCATCAAATAAAACTTTAGCTCTCTCAACAAGAACATTTTTTACAATTCTCAATTTTAACAAAGTATTTAAACTTTCCTCTTTAAAATTATTAGTAGCTCTAACATAAGTCATATAAGTACCATCTGGTCTAACAATTTGCCCATCCTTCATGGTTCCAGTTCCAGAAATCAAAGTAGTGCCATAATACTTAGGCATTTCATCACTATCATCGCCATAAACATAATCATTAGTATTTATAAACTTCGAATAAATCCCACTTCTAACATTTGATAAATAAGCCATGCTAAATCCATTTTCCAAATCATAAACACAATAAGTTCCCGTAGAGCCTTCAGCTGCAAATGCAGAAGCACTACATCTTGAAGAAATATCACAAGCCCTAATATCTCCAAGATTAATATAAACGCCCATACCACGGTTTACATTAACTTTTTTGCCACCTCTTAAAACAGGAATACCTTCATCATCTAAAAGGATTTTTTCACCTGGTCTAACAGAAGTAACTAAATCTTTTAAAGACTCAGAGGATAAAAGACCATTATTTAGAAAGTCAAACAACTTTTCTAAATCAAAAATATTTGTAGTAATTCCTGCATGACCTGATATATAGCCAAGTTGTCCTTCAAAAAGTTTTGCCTTTGGATCATACACCCCATCCATTATATATTCAAACTTATTCAAATCTTTATTATAATTTGAAGATATAGACCCACCAGTAGCATTAATAAAACTATACCCTGTATTTTGAAGCCCAAGCTCATCTCTATAAAATTTATAAAATTTTTCTAAATAATTATTAATTGCCTCTTTTAATGTTTTTCCAAAAGTTAAAGGAACAAGCATATATGGAATATCACTATAAATAAAAGTATTATCTTCTTTAACATAGGAATTAAAAAGTCTATTAAGTCTTTCTTCATTTGAAATTTGTGCTTCATCAACCCTGCCATCAGTACTAATATTAAAACCAAATCTTAAAGCTTCCTTAATTGGTATATTAAGATTTTTTAATAGTGAAGAGTATTCAGCAAACGTTCTATTTAAATCAATATTCCCAAGTTCTTGTTCGTGCAAAAGAAATATAGAAGTAAACATTTTTGTCATACTAGAAGCATCAAAAACAGTATTTTCATCAATAGCATCATCATTTGGAATATCTGATTTTTTTCCCAAATAAATATTTAAAGCAATATCATTTTTTGTATCCTTAATTCCTGAAGAAAAACCTGGTGATAATTTTGAAATAGCCATAACTGCTTCTAAATATTTTCGAACAGAAGCATCATATATATTTTCATAACTATCATCTTTCATTAATAACAACATCATCAAAACTTCTTTAAACAAATCATCAAATTGAACCTCATCTTTAGAATAATAATCCAAAATAACTTCATCATATACCTTTTTAATTAACATTAAATATTCTTGGATTTTCATAATACCACCTCAATTATTCCAAGGATTATCCGGATCAGGATCAGTAGGATCCCAATTTCTTCTCGAGTCATTAGCATCTATCTTTTGAGCACTAGGCTTATCTACTCCGCCCAAATCATCACTATCATATATTTCCACCTTTGTTCCAAGCGGACAATTATCATATATCCATTTAGCGTCGGCCACTGTAAGCCTCACACAACCCAAAGAATCCTTTGAACCAAGTCTATTATAAAGATGATACTTAAGCGAATCTTTTGTTTGTCTGGCATAAGGGACCGAATGAAATAAGATATGTCCAGTTATCCTAGTAGCATACTGCCCATAACTATCTCCAACCAAAAGCCTCCACACATATTTATTTTGAGTTGCATAAACTCCAAGTGGTGTTTGTGCCCCTGTTGAACACACAAAAACTTTTACTAACTTTTTATATTCTCCACCTTCTACCGCATAAACATAAACAACGTTTAACTTTCTGTTTATTTTAATATAATATGGGAAACCCTCTCTTACAATTTTACTTTCACTACTATAAACCGTTTTTTTATAGGCTGCCTGTTTTTTGTTTACTATTAAAACAAAATCTTTTTCACTTTTATTATGACTAGAATCTTCAGCAACATACTTCAAATTATAACTGCCAGCAGTATTAAAGTCATAATTTCCAACAACAGAAGCCTTAATATCTTCGTTAGAATTATCAATCACACTCACGTCTTTAAGTAAATCTGCTTCAGTTCCAACTATTGTAGTTATTGCTTCTGGAGCTAATATAGAAGGAGAAACAGTGTCTTTAACTAAAATTTTAATTTTTTTCAAAAAATTTCTTTTTACAACATTTTTAACTTTAACTTTAGCTTCAATATATCCTAATTTAGTGGTATCTATTTTATAATTTTTAGTAACAATTAAACCCTTCTCCACGCCAGAAATATATTCATATATTTTTCGATCTGTATTTATTTCTGCACTTAGGTCATCCTTTAATTTTAGAACAGGACTTTGAAAATAAAAATACAAAAATGAACCCACCAATATCAAAAAAATAATTACTATTGAAATAATAAACTTATTTTTCATAGTACCACCCTAAACATAAATCTATTCTTTTATTTATAATCGATATTAACCTATTATAAGTATAACAAATATAATCAAAGTTGTAAATTAAGTAGTTTTTATAATATAATATATTTGGTGATTTTATGAAAGACGTTGTTATTATAGGTGGTGGGGCTGCAGGCTTAACTGCAGCAATCGTAGCTGCTAGAAAAAATAAAAAAGTAACCATCTTAGAAAAGAATGAAAAATGCGGCAAAAAAATATTATTGACCGGAAATGGCAGATGCAATTACTGGAATGAAGATATGTCTATATCTCATTACCATTCATCTAATGAAGAACATATAAAAGAAATTATAAACGAAGAAAACACAAAAAAAGTTTTAAGTTTTTTTGAATCACTAGGAATTATTCCAAAAATCAAAAATGGATATTTCTATCCAGTCACAGAGCAAGGATTAACAATATATAATACTCTGCTATATGAGGCAAAAAAATTAAATGTTGAAATAATCAACAACATAGACGTAATTGAAATAATAAAAAACGATAGTTTTATAATTAATCAAAATAAAGGAAAAAACATCAAAGCCAAAAAAATTATTTTATGCCCAGGATCAAAAGCGGCACCCAAAACAGGCTCAAACGGATCTGGCTATGTTCTTGCAAGCACTCTAAACCATCATATAATTGAACCAAAGCCTGCATTAGTTCAGCTAATTGGAGAAGAAGATTATTTTAACAAATGGAATGGAATAAGAATAGATGCCAAATTATCGCTATACGAAGATGGTAAATATATTAAAGAAGAAACCGGTCAACTTCAACTTACTGATTATGGAATCAGTGGTATAGTAACATTTAATTTAAGCAGATATGTGGCTAGAAATATAAGTAAACACGAAGAAATAATAAGTATTAATTTCTTACCATGGTTAAAAGAAAACCCACATAAATGGCTAAAAAAAATGTCACAATTAAACTCGAAAATAAATGAAACCTTAGAAAAATTTTTAAATTACAAATTAATAAACATCATATTAAAAAAATCAGGTATTAAGAAAAATGATTGGCAAAAATTATCAGATAAAGAATTTAGTACTCTAGTAAATACTATAACCAATTTCAAATTAAAAATAACAGGCACCAAATCATTTGAAAATGCTCAAGTTTGTAGTGGTGGCGTTCCTTTGTCAGAAATTAATCTAAATACCATGGAATCGTACAAAACAAAAGATTTATATTTAGCTGGTGAAATACTTGATATTGATGGAGACTGCGGTGGATATAATCTTGGATTTGCATGGATTAGTGGAATTATAGCAGGTGAAAATGTATGATTAGAATTAGGCAAATAAAATTACCAATCAATCATAACAAAAACGATATTAAGAAAAAAATACTAAAAAAACTAAGAGTCAATGAAAATGACATACAAGCCTTCACAATAAACAAACAATCAATTGATGCCAGAAAAAATGAAATAAATTACGTTTATGAAATAGATGTTAAAATTAAAAATGAAGAAAAAATTCTAAATAAAAAAATACCTGACACCATTAAAACACCTAATGAAATGTATAAATTTAAAATCACAGGAAATAAACAAATGAAACATAGGCCAATAATAATTGGATCTGGACCTGCTGGATTATTTGCTGGATACATGCTCGCTAAAAACGGATATAAACCAGTAATTATCGAACAAGGAGAAGACATTGATAACCGAATTAAAACAGTAGATAACTTTTGGAAAAGCGGAAATTTAAATCCAAAATCTAATGTTCAATTTGGGGAAGGCGGAGCTGGGACATTTTCTGATGGTAAACTAAACACAACCGTAAAAGATATAAATTACCGTGGAAAAGAAATTTTAAAAATTTTTCATAAATGCGGAGCCCCAAAAGAAATTTTATATATAAATAAGCCACACATTGGAACCGATTTACTCAGAAATGTAATTAAAAATTTGCGAAATGAAATCATAAAATACGGTGGTACATTTAAATATAATTCATATTTTAACGACATAAACATAGAAAACAATGAAGTTATTAACATAAAAGTAAATGATGAAATAATTAAAACAGATAATTTAATATTAGCCATAGGCCACAGTGCTAGAGAAACATTTAAATTACTATTAAATAAAGGAATAAAAATGAATTCAAAACCTTTCGCAATTGGTATTCGTATTCAGCACCCACAAAAACTAATAAATGAAAATCAATACGGCAAAAAAGATGAAAACTTACCAAGTGCCAGCTATAAACTAACATATAAAGCTTTAAACGGTAGAGGCGTATATTCTTTTTGTATGTGTCCGGGTGGTTTTGTAGTTAACTCGTCATCTGAAAAAGAAATGCTTGCTATAAATGGAATGAGTAATCATGCAAGAGATGAAGAAAATGCCAATAGTGCGATTATTGTAACTATAACTAAAGAAGATTTTGGAAGCAATCCATTAGACGGCATTGAATACCAAAGAAAATTAGAAAAAATAGCTTATATAATTGGTAAAGGTAAAATACCTGCTCAATTATATAAAGACTTTATAGAAAATAAAGAAAGTAAAAATCTAGGGAATATAAAGCCTATTTTTAAAGGTGATTATAAACTAACAAATTTAAATAATATATTTCCTGAATATATTTCAAGCTCTTTAAAAGAAGCCATTACTTATTTTGATAAAAAAATTAAAGGCTTTGCCGATGATAATGCAATTCTAGCAGCAATTGAGTCAAGAACATCATCCCCAGTCAAAATAGAAAGGGATGAAAACTTAATGAGTAACGTTAAAGGAATATATCCATGTGGTGAAGGTGCCGGATACGCCGGAGGCATCATGAGTGCTGCCATGGACGGCATAAAAGTTGCTGAAGCAATAGCAAAAATATATAAACCTTTTTAGCAAATTGTGTTATACTTATAAAGAGGTGATAATATGCAAGCAGCGATAATTTCTATTATGAATAAATTTGGCTATTTTGGCGTTTTCTTCTTGATAGCCGTCGAAAATATATTTCCGCCAATTCCTTCAGAAGTAATTCTTTTATTTGGTGGATTTATGACTACTTATGCCAAATTAAACATTTTAGGTGTTGTAATTGCTTCAACGTTAGGATCACTTCTCGGAGCCATAATTTTATATTACATTGGTAAAATATTAAATAAAGATAGGCTAAAAAAAATAGTTAAAGGTAAAACAGGAAAAATTTTAAGGCTTAAAGAAGCAGATATTGATAAAGCTGATGAATGGTTTGATACTAAAGGCAATAAAACCGTTTTCTTCTGCAGATTTGTTCCAATATTAAGAAGTTTAATTTCTATTCCAGCTGGTATGAGCGAAATGGAAATGCCTAGATTTCTTCTTTATACTATATTAGGTTCTGCAATCTGGAATTCTGTATTAACTATTTTAGGAAGTATTGTTGGTGAAAAATGGGAATCAATATTAACAATATTTGATAAATATTCCCATTTAACTCTAATAATTTTAATCATTCTTTTTATCATCTTTGTCATAATATATTTAAAAAAACATAAGAAAGAAGCGCTGTAAAAAGCGCTTTATTAAGATAGTGGTGAAATATGAAAATAATGACATTTAATTTAAAAGACGATGGATTATTCATCTTTAGCAATTGGAAAAAGCGCCTAAAAGGATTTGTAAATCTTATAATAAATGAGAAACCAGACATTATTGGAACTCAAGAAATGACTTACAAAGCGAAAAAAGCACTAGAAAAGTTATTATTAAAAAATAATTTAGAATACAACTTTTATGGCGAAAGTAGAAACCGAAACAACTTTATTTTTGACGAATATAATTCAATATTAATAAGTAAGAAATTAAAAGTATTATCATCAAAAACCTACTCTTTATCAAAAACACCCCTAATCCCTAAAACTAAATTTAAAAATGATACTTTTCCAAGAATAATAACATATGCTGAAACAAAAGATTTTTACATATATAATACTCATCTTTCCAACAAAGTAAATGAAAATAAAATATTACAGCTAGAATGTATTACAAATTTATTAAGAAAAAATAAACCAATAATAATAACTGGTGACTTCAATTTAGGTGTCACAAAACTTAAAAAATTTTGTGAAAAAAATAATCTAATAGATACTACCAAAACAATTGGAAAAACATTTACCACAAAAAAAGAAATATATCATCTCGACCATATTTTAATTACTAAAAATATTAAATACGAAAATCCTATAAAACATGATTTTAAATATAAAAACACTTATTTAAGTGATCACTATCCAATATCTGTTGAAATCAAAAAAATCTCAAAATGAGATTTTTATTTTTCTTCTTTTCTAAACATGAATATTAATCTTACTATTTGTAGTAAAGTAGAAGCTACGCTTGCCACATAAGTCAAAGCTGCTGCAATTAAAACTGTTTTCCCATTTTTAAATTCTGCAGTACTTAAATAATTAAGTCTTTCAACCTCACTTAGGGCTCTCTTACTAGCGTCTATTTCTACAGGAAGAGTAACAATTTGAAAAAGTAAAATAACACATTCGAGCAAAATACCAATTTTTACAACTCCTAATATTCCTGTCAAACAGCCTATTGCAATTGCAAAATATCCAGCATAAGATGAAAAATTAACGAAAGGAACCAAAGCCGCTCTAATCCTTAAAAAAGAATAGTTTTCTTTATCTTGAATTGCATGTCCACACTCATGAGCCGCCACGCTCAAACCAGCAATAGATTTACCATTATAATTATCACTAGAAAGTCTAACAACTTTAGCAGATGGATCATAATGATCAGTTAAATAGCCACTAACTTCTAAAACTTTGACTTCCTTTAAACCATTATCATCAAGTATTTTTCTTGCAGTTTCAGCTCCGCTCATTCCTCTATTATTTTTAACTTCACTGTATTTTTTATAAGTAGAAGTTATAAAAGCCTGAGCCAAACTCGTAATAATAACAGCTAAAAAAGTTAATCCATAAATTATAAGTTCATTCATAATACCATCTCTTTCCTATAACAACTATATTTTACAATATAGTTACATCAAAGTCAAAACACATTTTATCCATAAATATCTGCTTTTAATTATTAAAAAAGCACTAACGATTTATTACGATAATTGTAGTGAGGCAAACTTTTTATAGAACTTTCTAACACCATTATATTTACCGACAGTTAAGATAAAACAACTAAAAAATAATGATATTACAAACATTAGTTATTAAAAAAATATGATATAATTGCTATGGAGGAGATAAAAAAATATGAGAAAACCGCTTATTGGAATTATAGGTAAAGTTCAACCACAATACGAAAATGATTTTTGGCATAGAATTGATGAAGTCGATGAAGTAAGATATTTAATAGTAAAAAATGGTGGAACAGCGATAATGCTATTACCGACAGAAGCAACACTAAAGTTTAATGATAACGATATTAAGGATTTAACTATATTAACTGATGAAGAAAAAAACGAATTGTATAGACAAATAGATTTATGTGATGGTTTCATATTACAAGGTGGTATGTATAGTTCTAATTACGAAATAGAAATGGCTAAAAGAATTATAGAATTAGACAAACCACTTATTGGGATATGCGCAGGTTTCAATAATATTTTGAGAGCTTTAGGTACAGATGTTATCGAAGATAAAACTAATAGTCATAACATATATGATAAGAAATATAGGCATAAAATTACTATCACTGAAGACACGAAACTATTTAATTTAATACAAAAAAAAGAATATAATGTAAATAGTATTCATACTATGATAGCTCCTAAACAAAATGTTGAAAAATTTGCCAAAATATCATCTATATCGTATGATGGATTAGTTGAAAGTTTTGAATTAAATAATAAAAAATTTATTATTGGAATAAAATGGCATCCAGAACAAATGCTTGAAGAT
>CACZQJ010000036.1 GCA_902783265.1 uncultured Erysipelotrichaceae bacterium
GTAATGATGAATTTTATAGGCTTACTAATAAAATAGTTGTTAGTTACTAATTTTTATTAGGAAATTTTATAACTAACTAAACTTGTAGATGTTTTCTTTGAAGTATTTTTGGACAGGAGTTCAATTCTCCTCGGGTCCACCATATTTGTATTTAGTCGAACTTTTTTAAGTTCTTTTTTGTTTCAGAAAAGTAAACGGATTATTGAAAAAAATAGTTTCATTTGCTACAATAAAAATGTATTAATAATGTTTGAAGATGTTAAAAGGGAAAATTTTAAAGGTATAGTTAGATTTTGGTGATGGTATGAAGGTTTATAGAGTATGTGATAAAGAAGAGATAGATAAGATTTTAAGTGGCGTTGATTTTAAGGATATTGGCGCTCCGGGAATAAGATATAAAAAAGAACCTGGTGAAATTGATCTTAATACACATATTTATGATGAGAATGAAATGTATATGCATTTTTTTCCAGATTTTAAGGATTTATTTTATTTGAACTTAGAAGAGGGAAGATATATTTGTTTATATGATATTCCAGAAGAAATTTTAAATGAAGGTTTGGGAACTGGTGAATATGTCGATTTGTTTACTTATAGTATTCCTCGTATGGTACCCGAGTATTGTATTAAAAGCAGGCTACTTAAATTTGAGTATCTTAAGCAGATTGATTTAATAACTCATAATATTGATTATATAGATTTTTTAAGTGGCGAATCTCTTGATGGTTTTTATGAAAATGTGTATATAAAATCCCGTGAAAAACATTATTAAATTTTTTAGCTAATTTTTTATAATTTAATTAGAGGTGTTTAAATTGAATCAAATTTTTGATATAGATATTAATATTATGGAAAATGCTGATTTGGATATAATAAAAGATATAGAAATAAAATGCAAAAACAATGAATCTTTGACAGATGATGAAGTTTTGTATTTTTTAAGTTATATTTCTTATAAAGTTAGGTATTTACTTGCTAAAAGTAAAAATGAAGTCATAGAAAATTATAATTTTTCTGGTGATTGTACTAATGCTCAAGTCATCTTAAAATATTATTTTGATGATTTGTCTCTTAAGGCAATTCCAGTACAGACTAACCGTATATTTTTTAATGTTCTTCAACATTCTTTTATAATAGTTTATCTTTTGCAAAATGGGGATTTAACTCCATATATTGTTGATCCTACTTATAATCAGTTTTTTGATATTTCTAAGTGTTTGGCTTCAAGATATGTATTTAAGGATGATTTTGTTATTCAAACTCCAGATCCTGGCTATTTTATTTTAAAAAGTGATGAAGAAAGTCAAGAAATTATCAAAAAATTTTTAAAATTTGGATTTATGAAATTAGATAATGATAATGCATGTGTGTATGGTGATAGTTTTTATTTTACGCAAATAGGATTACCTAAAAAGACATATAATGTTTTATCAAGTTTAAAAGGATTATATGTTAAATTTTTTCTTCAAAGTAATTTTGAAGTTTCAAAGGATAGGCATTTTCTTAAAAAAAATAATTTGTTATTAGAACCTTTAGCTAATTTTAAAAATTATAATAAAAAAGTATAATTTTTGATAAATGTCCCAAACTATTTATTAAGGAGGGATTTTATGAAAAAAGCTGTTTGCTTAATACTTTCTTTAGTTATTTTAACTGGCTGTGGTATGATGAATAATACTCCAACTAAAAAAGTGGAGGCACTTTTAAATAAGTACCAGACGAACGATAAAGAGGTAATGTCTGATTTAGATGATGTTTTGCTTTTTGATTCTGATTTGACAGATGATGAGAGATCTGATTATCGTGAGTTTATGAAAAAGCATTATCAGGATATGACTTATAAAGTTAAGGAAGAGACTATTGATGGGAATTCGGCTACTGTAGAAGTTGAAATAACTGTTCGTAATTATGCTGATGCAGTTAATAATGCGAATAATTATAGACTTCAAAATGCTTCAGAGTTTAATGATCAAAATACTTTTGCCTCTTATAGACTTAATGAAATTAGAAATGTTACTGATACCGAAACATATACTATTACATTTTATTTGACTAAAGTAGATGACGAATGGAGCGTTAATCCAATATCTTCAGATGATGAAAGTAAACTTAATGGTCTTTATGGAGTTAATGATGTTAATAGTTCGGTAGTAAATGATACTACAACTAATACTACAAC
>CACZQJ010000037.1 GCA_902783265.1 uncultured Erysipelotrichaceae bacterium
GTTCAAATCCGGTAGGCCCCTCCATTTTTTTTGCGAATGTGGTTCAATGGTTAGAATACGGCCTTGCCAAGGCTGTGATGGGGGTTCGATTCCCCTCATTCGCTCCATTTGAAGACAACTTACGGACTAATTAAAGTTCGTAAGTTTTTATTTTGCCAGTAGTTAAGCTTGGAAAGGCTTGTTCTACAAAATATAAAAATAATGTTCTCTTTCTAGAAAGGAGGACATTTTTTATGCTTGAATTTAAAATTACCCAAGAACTCAAACCTAATCCTAAACTACTAGAACTTATTAAAGAATTTACTTATAAAACTAAAAAAGGAAAAGTTAAAGTTCTTCTAAATACTAATTTACAGATTATTGAACCTACTGAATATCTAATTACATATCCCATTACTCTTACTATACTTGAATATAAAGTAAATGAAATCAGTAATAAGCCTTTTTACATTAAAGAACATAAGCAGAAATATACTTTAAAAGAAATAGAAACATTAATAAAAAAATGCAACTTTTAACTGTTAAGTGAGGAAACAATTAGAGAAATATTAAAAAATAGACTTCGTAAAACACTATTTAAATGGCTAAACATATAGAAATATTAACACTAAAAATTTAAAAAAATTTATTTTTTTTCAAAATTAGGGTTTACTTTTGGCGTTTGAGTGGAGAAATATATGAGAGGTATTTTTATATTTCTCGAAAATTTGAAGAAAGGAGGAATTTTATGAGATGCGGAGTTTATGTAAGAGTTTCTACTGATGATCAAAGAGATAATGGCTATTCTATTGATTCACAGCTTAGAATGATAAAAGAATACTGTGATAAAAATGAATATGATATTATTGATGTTTATAATGATGCAGGACACTCTGGAAAAGATTTAATGAGACCAGAGATGCAAAGATTACTTAAAGATATTAAATCTAAAAAGATTGATAAATTAATAGCCATTAAAGTAGATAGACTAACTAGAAATAATTATGATGGCTTTTGGTTACTTAACTACTGCGATGAACATGATGTAAAAATAGAACTAATGCTAGAGCCTTATGATGTATCTACAGCTAATGGTGAAATGATATTTGGTATGAATTTAGTCTTTGGACAAAGGGAAAGAAAAGAAATAGGAGCACGTACTAAAAGAGCTATGGAAGAGATGGCTTTAGAACATATCCACCCAAGTAAAGCACCTTATGGCTATATTAGAAATAAAGAAACAGGTCATTTAGAGATTGAACCTATTGAAGCTGAGGTTGTTAAAGAGATATTTGAATTATGTAAAAAAGGACATTCTACAAGAAATATTGCTTCAATTATGAAAGAAAATAATGCATACTTAAAACAAGGAAAATGGGCAGCTGATAGAGTTTATAAAATACTTACTAATTCTATTTATATAGGTATATTTGAATATGGAAAATATAGAAGAAAATCACAAGATGTATTACGTGTTGAAAACTACTGCGTGCCAATTATTGACATGAATACCTGGAATACTACAAGAACTAATCTAGAAAAAAATAAACACCCAAATTATGGAGACCATATCCATTTATTTGCTGGACTTGTTAAATGTCCATTATGTGGTGAAATACTTTCAGCAAGTGAATCATTTAAAAAGAAGAAAGATGTGATTAAAGTTTACTATCATTTAAGATGCAAAAATACTAGCTGTAAAGGTTATGGCTATCACTATAATTCTGATAAAATAGAAGAAAAATTAAAAAGAGTTTTAAATGAATTAACTAGATTTATGTTTGATAATACTAACGAAATAATTACATCTATTTCTACTAAAAATAAAGAAGTAAAAGACATAGAAAAAGCTATAAGTAAATTAAAAGTTCAAGAAAAAAGATTAGTAGATTTATACTTAAATTCTACTTTAGATGTTGAAACAATTAATCGTAAAAATGATGTTATAAAAAAAGAAATTGATAAACTAACTAAAAAGAAAATAACACTTGATCCAGATAATGACTTCAAAGAATATTCAGTGGAACTTCTTAACAAACTTGAACATGAAAAAGAAGATAATATGATTATTTTCAAAAACAATTTAGTGTTTTCATTTTTGTTTGATAGCTTAAACAAAAAAGCTAAAAAAGAACTAATAAATAGATTAATATCTTCCATAGAAATAACTAGAGACAAAGCCTATAATATCGAAATAAAAAACATAAAATTTACTGAAGAATTCATCTCAAAAAGTACAAAAGAATACACAGATTATTTAAATGAATTATTAAATAATAACAATATTGGAATAATTTATAAAGAAAAAATAAAAAAAGATGAACTAACAAAAATAAAAAAAGATTATATAATTCTATCTCTAGAAAAAGTAAGAAAAAAATTATATTCAAAGAAAGAATTAGATAATTATTTATACTTAATGAAAGAGCATTTTTATGTAGATGGAATTATAAGTTGTCCATATTTTGAAGACAATAATTTAGTCGATGTTTTAGCATTAATTCCTAAAAAAGAAGTATAAAAAGTATGAAATATAACATAAAAATAATGAATAAAAATGTATTATTTTATAGTATAGCCAGCACTGAATTTGTATATACAAATTCTAATTATATGGGGAAACTCCCCAACCCCTCATTACATTAATAAAAAA
>CACZQJ010000038.1 GCA_902783265.1 uncultured Erysipelotrichaceae bacterium
CACGGGTATGAACCGTGTGCTCTAGCCAACTGAGCTATCTCGCCAAATGAATGACAAAAACATTATAACAAATTTAAAATGAGCTTTCAATAGAAAAGTTTAAATTTTTATATACTTTTTTTGACAAAGACTTTCTAAACGTGGTATTATTGTAGACGTAGTATGTTGTAAAATTCAGGGAGGTTATTGTATGACAGTAAAAAATTTAAAAATTTGCGAAGGGACTTTTAGCACAGAAAGTCCAAAAATTGATTCTCAAAGAAGTAAAAAGATTTTATATGCATCTATTGATAAGCCTTGGTTAAAATTTTATGATAAGGAAGCCATTTATTCTTCTCTTCCTTCAATGACGATGTATGATTATATTTGTAAAAATGCTTTTCAAAATTTGGATAGGCCAGCTTTAAATTATTTTGATGGTATTATTACTTATCACATGTTTTTTAATAATATTGAAAAGGTTGCAGCAGCATTATTAGAGTATGGCGTTAAGAAAGGTGATATTGTTACTTTAATTACTCCAACTATTCCAGAATCTATTTATTTACTTTATGCTTTAAATAAAATTGGGGCTGTTGCTAATTGTATTGATCCAAGAACTAGTAAAGAGGGAATCGAGGAGTACGTGAAAGAAGCATCTTCTGACTTAGTTTTTATAATTGATGTGGCATCACCTAAGGCGTCTTCTTTAAAAGAAAAGTGCGGAGTTAAGACGATAGTAAATATTTCTCCAACAGAATCTATGACTTCTAAAGCTAAGATGGAACAGTTAGGATTAATGTTTAAGGAAGCTTTTAGTAAAAAAATGTCTTTAGAAAAATCTAAGGTTTTTACTAAAAAACTTAAATGCTCAATTGATTCATTTAAGGAAGTTGTAGATGGTTTAAAAGCCAAAAATCAAGTTTTTGGATATAGTGATGAATGTTTACAATGGTCTAACTTTGTTTCTAATAAGAAGAATTTTATAAAACCATATAATTCTTTATATAGTGATGGCAATTTGCCAGCTGTTATTGTTCACACAGGCGGAACGACAGGAAGACCTAAAGGGGTTATTCTTACAAATGATAATTTGAATTATGCAGCTTTTGATTGTATTAATGCAGGTTATGATTTTAAAAAAGAACATAACTGGCTTAATATTATGCCTTTATTTATAGCTTATGGTTGCGGCAATGGGCTCCATTTGCCTTTGGTGTGCAAGATGGAAACTATTGTTATTCCAGCATTTGAATCTGAAATGATGCCTGATTTACTTAATAAGTATCATCCTAATCATATGGTTGGCGTTCCTTCTCATTATGGAACTATAATTTCTAGTGATAAATTAAAAGATGAGGATTTGTCTTATGTTATTGCCCCAACAGTTGGTGGTGATTCAATGAATGTTGAGCTTGAAAAAGCCACTAATGAATTTTTAAAAAATCATAACTGCGAATATAAGGTAGTTAAGGGGTATGGTATGACAGAAGTTAGTGCGGCTGTTTGTGCATGTACATCAAATGAAACCAATGAACTAGGTAGTGTTGGAATTCCTTTTCCTCATTCAACGATTGCCATATTTAATCCTGATACGCTTGAAGAATTACCATTAACTACTGATATGGCTTCAAAAAATGTTGGCGAGGTGTGTATTACAGGTCCAAATGTTATGCTTGAATATCACAATAATGCGGAAGAAACTAATAGAATTAAGCGTGTACATGATGATGGCAAAGTATGGGTTCATAGTGGTGATTTTGGCTATATGAATGAAAATGGTGAATTATTTATAATTGGCCGAATGAAAGACGTTATTATTAGACATGATGGCTTCAAAGTTTTTCCAAGTTTTATTGAAGAGGTTATTATGAAGGATAGCGATGTGTTAGAGTGTAAAGTAGTAGGCGTTAATGATAATAATTTTGCTCAAGGTGAGCTTCCTTATGCTTATGTTGTGCTTAAAGATGGTGTTTCTACTTCTGATGTTTTGAACCGTATTAGTGATATTTGTGAAATGATGCTTCAAGAATATTCTTTACCTATTGGTTTTAAAGCAGTTTCTGAGCTTCCATGTACTAATATTGGAAAAATAGATGTTCAAAAACTTAAGGATAAAGCTAATAGTGTTTTGGCTTCTAAAAAACTTACTTTGGAATAATTAATTTATAAGGCTTGAAAAAGCCTTTTTAATATACTATAATTATAATGGAGGCGGTTTAATGATTGTTGGAATTACTTTTATAAGCTGTTCACTTCTTTATAGTATAATGCTAACGGTTGTTTACTATAGGAAGCAGAGAATAAATAGTATTGAAAATAAAATATATAGTATTTTGGTTAGGATGAATGTCTTTGGGCTTATATTAGAACTTTTATGTTCATATTTTGTTTTTGTTAATGGCACAAGTCCTATTAATACAATTTTGTGCGCAGTTTGTAATAGATTATTTATAATTTATTTGCTTTCTTGGGAGTTAATATTTGCACTATATATATTTTTCGTGTCTTTTTGGAATGATACTAAAGCTAGAGAGTTTATAAAATGTCACGCTAGAGATTTAAAGATGCTTGGAGTTTTATTATGTATTATATTATTTGGCTTTGCTATAACTTTACCACTTATGTATTTTAATGACGGAAATTATGTTTACAGTTATGGACCTGCTACTAATTTACTTTTAGTTGTTGGTGGTATTTTGATTTTTTTGGAAATGTACTCTGTTTTTAAGAATGCAAATAATATAAGAAACAGGAAATATATTCCACTACTTGTTTTGATAATCGCAATGATTGGTGTGCTTGTGGTTAGGTCAATTAATCCAGGAATAATTTTAATTAATTCAACTTTTGCTTTTGTTACTGTTCTAATGTATTTTACTATTGAAAATCCTGATGTTCAGATGATGGAAGAGTTATATAAAAATAAAAAATTAATTGAGAAAAGTAATGAAGATACCTCTAATTTCTTATTTAGAATGACTCAGGATATTAAAAAACCGGTCAAGGATATTATTGATGTAAGTAGCGATATGTTTACGATTAAGGATATGAAGGAACTTAATGAGGGAATTAAAATAATAAATAATAAAGCTAAGGAACTTGACTATTTAGTTAATGATGCTTTGGATGTATCATCAATGAGTACTAAAACAATAAAAATATATGATAGTAGATATAATGCTAGTAATTTATTTAAAGAAATAAAATATCAGATGGATAGTCGTTTGGGAGATTTAGTAAAATTTGAATATTCGATTAGTAATAATATACCTGAATATGTTTACGGGGATTCTATAAAATTAAAGCAAGCTGTGTATTCTGTGTTAGAAAATTCTATTGAAAATACAAACGAAGGTTATATTAGTATGGATATAAATTCCATTATTAAATATGATATATGTAGATTAATAATTACAATTAGTGATTCTGGCACTGGAATAAGTATTGAGGAAGTAAATGATATTTTAAGTTTAAATATGGATGATTTATCTAAAATAAATTTATCTAAAGATAAGAAAATTTTAAATTTGAAGGAGATCAAAAAACTTATTACTTTAATGGGTGGTAATTTAATTGTTAAAAGTGAGGAAGATAAAGGAACGACTGTCAGTATAACAATTGATCAAAAAATAGTTCCTAATAAGAATAAAGAACTTTCTAAAAAAATGGAATTGTATGAAGAATCACTTCATAAAGATAAAAAAATAATGGTTGTTGATGATGATGCTAAAGAACTTTCAAAAATTACTAGTTATTTGGAAAATTTTGATTTGAATGTTAGTGGTTCATTGTTTGGTAGAGATTTATTAGAAAAGGTATCTAATAAACATGTGTTTGATTTAATATTACTTGATGATGAAACGGATACTATTAGTGCTTATGAAGTGTTAAAAGAGCTTAAAAAAGATAGTAAATTTAATACTCCTGTTGTTATAATGATTGATGATAGTAAAGAGTTTATAAAGCTTGCATTTTTGAAAGACGGTTTTGCTGATGTTATTATGAAATCGAAGTTAAATGATGAGCTTGATAGAATATTAAAAAGATTTTAGGAAGGTAATTCTTCCTTTTTTTGTTTATTTTGTATATAATGATATTGGGTGATATAAATGTTTGAAAATAAAAAAATATTTGTGTTAGGCATGGGTAGAAGTGGCATAAGTGTTGCCCGACTTTTAGCCAATAAGAATGAGGTTGTTATAACCGACATAAAAAATGATAATGAAAATGATGTTGAAGATTTAGAAAAAATTGGTGTTAAAGTAATTATAACTGAAGATCAGGCTTCAATTTTTGATAACAGCTTTGATGCTGTCATAAAAAATCCTGGTATTAAGCTTGATCATCCAGTAGTATTAAAAGCTTTAGAATTTAATATTCCTATACTTACAGAGCTTGAAGTTGCTTATAGGTATTTACCGGATGTTAAAATTGTTGGCATTACAGGTTCAAATGGTAAAACCACAACTACAACTATTACGTACGAAATATTAAAAGAAGCTGGGCTTCCTGTTTATTTGGCTGGTAATATTGGTATTCCACTTTGCTCAATGCTTTCTAATATTAAAGATGGTGATATTTTGACATTAGAAATTTCTAGTCATCAGTTAATTAATTTCGATCAATTTAAAGCAGATATAGCGGTGCTTACTAATTTATCACCTGTTCATTTGGACCACTTTGGTACTTATGAAAAATATAAGATGAATAAACTTACTATTTTTAATCATCAAACTGATTCTGATTTAGCTATTGTTAATAAAGGTGATAGTGAAGTATATGAACTTTCTAAAGGCTTAAAAGCTCAAAAATTATATTTTTCATCTAAGGGTAAGGCGGATATTTATATTGATAACGAATATATTGTTTATGGTGATAGTAAGTTTAAGCTGTCTGATATTAAATTAAGGGGTATTCATAATTATGAAAATGTTATGGTAGCTATTTTAATTGCTAAGAGTTTTGATGTTTCTGATGAGGTTATTAAAAAAGTGCTTGGTGAATTTAAAGGGGTAGCACATAGAATTGAGTTTGTTAGAACATTAAATGGCAGAGATTTTTATAATGATTCTAAATCAACTAATGTTACTTCGACTATAACGGCTCTGAAATCTTTTAATAATGATGTTGTTTTAATTTTGGGAGGACTTGATAGGGGCCATAGTTTTGATGACTTAGTTCCTTACTTATCTCACACTAAACATATTGTATGTTATGGAGAAACTAAGGATAGAATTAAAGAATTTGCTTTAAAAAATAATGTTGATGTTAGTGTTGTTGATAATGTTAGTGAGGCTGCTAAAGAAGCATACTTAGTTTCTAAAGCAGGGGATACAATATTGCTTAGTCCAGCTTGTGCTAGTTGGGATCAATTTAAAAATTTTGAACTTAGAGGGGATGAATTTAAAAAAACTGTCAAAAATCTATAATTATATAGATTTTTTTGTAAATAAAGGTAAAGTTTATGAATTTCAATAGAATTATTTAATAAATTTTGATATAATTATATTGTAATTTATAAGTGGTGAATTGTTTGGTATCTAATTGTTTTATTTGATTTGACAAATAAAGGTTTTAGTGCTATTATATGCACCTGAAAACGGAGATCTATTATTTTAAAAGAATAATAAGGGACTCTATTTTATAGGAAAGAGGGATTTTATGCCAAAATTATATCGTGGAAAACACTTTAAACAAGCTGTTCCACAAAGCTGGTGGGATAGAGTTAGAACTAATGTTATGACTGCCGTTGGTCTTCCAGTAGCGTTAGCGTCTTCTTTGTTTATGGCTACTCCTGCATATGCTGAGGGAAATGAGATTGTTGACACTACTGATCAATATAGTTATACACAAGTGGATAATACTACACCTGCATCTACAGAAGATACTGTAGAAGAAATTACTAATGTTCAAGAAGCAACTCCTGTATCTACAGAAGGTACTGTAGAAGAAGTTACTAACGAACAAGAAACAACTCCTGCTACTACAGAAGGTACTGTAGAAGAAGTTACTAATGTTCAAGAAACAACTCCTGCTACTACAGAAGGTACTGTAGAAGAAGTTACTAACGAACAAGAAAATACACCTGTATCTACAGAAGGTGCTACTGAAGAAGAAACATCAAAAAGTGATGAAGGTCAAGAACCTGGTTACACTACTTCAGTAGATGAAAATGGTACGGTTACAGTTAGTGGTGAAACTCCTGCAGCTAGTGATTTAGTTGAGCTAACTGATAATTTGACTAGTCAATATGGTGAAAATATTACTGATGTTTATGTTGATGAAAATGTTCAATCAAATGTTGCTGAACAAGGTAAATACTATTTAACTGATAAAGATGAATCTGGAATATATCATATACATTATAGTCATAATGATTCTTTATCACCTAATGAAGAAAGAGATCTTATTCAAACTGTTGCTGAAAAAACGGGTATCGATGCTTCAAGCATTGTTGTTGATATTCCTATGGATGATGATAAGTTTGAAGGTACAGTTATTTACGAAGGACAAGGTGATAAAAGTTTTGAGGGAACAGATGAGACAGGTACAAAGGCTTTGCCTGATCCTGAACCAGAGCCTCAACCAGAACCTCAACCAGAACCTACTCCAACACCTGAACCAGAACCAGAGCCTGAACCAACGCCTGTACCTACTCCAACGCCAGAACCTCAACCAGAACCTACTCCTAGACATGAAAGTGTTCCATATACTGGAGATAGTAAATTAAATACTATTATTCCTACTATGCTTATTGCTGGTGTTACTATGTTAGCTAGTGCTGCCGCTTTAAGAGACAGAAAACTTTCACTTATTAAGGAAGCTATTTCTGGGGTTGCTGTGGTTACTGGAGATGCTATTAAAAACGGATTTAGCAATGTTAAAGGCAAGAAAGATATTGAATTGTTTGTAAAAACTAGAACTAGATATTATGCATAGAAATAATAGAATTAAGGAGGAAAAAAATATGAAAAACATGAAAAAAATAACAAGTTTATTATGTTTATTGTTAATGGCTGTGGTATTTACTTTTTCTGGAATTAAGTTAGTAAATGCTGCTCCTCAAACGACAACCGTTAGTCGTGTTGGCGTAATTGAGGCAAAAATTGGTGATAATACTTCACAAGATACTAATTATTCTTGGGCCATTTATAAAACATCTGACGATGTAGTTGCATATTGTATGGATAACACTAAAGCTTGGCCTAGCGCAGAAGGTACTGAAATGACTTTAGCTGGTGAAGCTGATGCTGGTATAAAATATATTTTGGAAAATGGTTATCCAAATAAAACTATTACTGGTAATAGTGAATATGATAGATATATTACACAAGGAGCTGTGTGGATGTATTCTGGACAATTAGGTACTACTTTTATGAATGCTGACGATCCTCATGATTTGAGAAGTAAGATGCAAGCTCTAGTTACTGGTGCTCAAAATGCTTCATCATCAAGTTCTAATACTAAAGCTTATATATTTGCTCCATCAGATTCTACAGTTCAAAGAGTTGTAGCTTTATATACTGCGACTACACCAACTCCAGATCCTGAACCAACACCAGAACCTGAAAAAGTGTGTGTTGATTATGTAATTGTTGGTAATGTGATTCCTGATCCTGCAAAAACAGATCCAACTCCTTCTGAAAAATGTTTTAATAAAGGAACTGAATATGATCAAGAAAAGGGATTAACTACTAGACAGTCAAATTGTAAATTTAATGGTTGGTATACTAAGAGTAATTTAACTGGTAAATGGACTAATGGAACTGCACTTAATAATAATTTAACATTATATGGTGCTTGGGATTGTGGTACTCCAGTTAAAGTTCCTGCTACTGCTGCTCAAACTCCACTTATTATTTTAGGTGTTGGGTTAACAGCAATTGCTATTGGTGCAGGAGTATATATTTACAGAAATAAAAAACTTAATTCAAATAAATAGTTTTTAAGAGGAAGCATTGCTTCCTTTTTTATTGACTTTTTATAAGAAAAACAATATAATTTTATGTAGTGATAGGAAGTGAAAACTATGCAAAAACCTAAAGGTACATACGATATTTTTGGCGATAGAGCAAATAAAATGCTATATCTTAGGAAATTAATTAATGCATTAATGGATAAATATAATGCAAAATATTTTGAAACCCCAATATTTGAGTCAAGTGATCTTTTCCATAGAGGGGTTGGAGAAACTACAGATATTGTTAGTAAAGAAACATATGATTTTAAAGATCGTGGTGATAGAGCTTTAACTTTAAGACCAGAGGGAACTGCAGGTATTGTTAGATGTTTTATTGAAAATAAACTTTATGCTGAAAGCTTACCATTAAAGGCTTGGTATTTCGGACCTATGTTTAGGTATGAAAGGCCGCAAGCAGGGCGCTTTAGAGAATTTTATCAATTTGGATTTGAAGCTTTTGGTACGTGTGATCCTACTATGGATGCGGAAGCTATTAGTATTTTGGTTAATTTTTTTAAAATGCTTGGATTAAAAGGTATAAAGGTAAATATTAATAGTTTGGGTGATAGTGAGTCTAGAGATAATTATAGACAAGCTTTGGTTTCTTATTTTAAACCTTATTTAGAACAATTATGTGATGATTGTAAAAACCGTTTTGAAAAAAATCCTTTAAGAATTTTAGATTGTAAAGTTGATACGGATAAGGAATTTATGAAAAATGCGCCTAAAATGTTGGATTATTTAAACAAGGAAAGTAAAGAACATTTTAATAAGGTTAAAGAATATTTGGATGCTATGAAAATAGATTATGTTGTAAATTCTAATATAGTTAGAGGACTTGATTACTATACGCATACGGTTTTTGAGGTTGAAGCAGATATTCCTGGTTTTGGTTCACAAAATGTTTTAGGAGCGGGCGGAAGATACAATAATTTAGTTGAAAATATTGGTGGCCCTTCTATCCCTGGCGTCGGTTTTGCAATTGGTCTTGAAAGGTTACTCCTAGCTTTGGAAATGGAAAAAATTGATATTAATTATAATTCTTATCCTGAAGTTTATGTCATTCCTATGGGGATTGAAGCTAAAGCTAAGGCAGTTAATTTAGTTAATAGTTTGAGATTAAGTGGTTTTAGTGTTGAAATGGATTATGATAATCGTAATTTAAAAAGTAATTTTAAATCTGCTGATAAATTAGGGGTTAAATATATTATTATAATTGGTGAAGAAGAGATTAAAAGCAAAGTATTAACAATTAAGAATAATGAGTCTAAGGAAGAATATAAAGTAGATTTAGAAAATTTAATAGAGTTTTTAGATGAAAAATTAGGTGATTATGATGAAGATTAGTAATACAAGTATTTCTGTGAAAGATATTGGCAAGACTGTCGCTTTGTATGGATGGGTTAATAAAAAAAGAGATTTAGGTGGATTAATATTTATTGATTTAAGAGATAGATCAGGAATTATACAACTTACTATAAATCCAGATTCAAAAGTTTATGAGGTTGCTAGTACGTTAAAAAATGAATATGTTATAAAAGCAACGGGTGAAGTTAAAGAAAGACAAAATATTAATAAAAATTTAAAGACTGGTGAAATAGAAGTCATTGTTACTGAACTTGAAATTTTAAATAAAGCTAATGATCTTCCTTTTGATTTAAATAATGTTACTGCTTTAGAAGATACTAGGCTTAAATATCGTTATTTAGATCTTAGAAGAAGCGAGCTTCAAGATAAAATTATTATTAAGCATAAAATTATGAATAGTACTCGTGAGTACTTAAATTCTTTGGATTTTTTGGAAATTGAAACACCTATTTTGTGTAAGAGTACACCAGAAGGGGCTAGAGATTATTTGGTTCCTTCAAGGGTAAATCCTGGTTACTTTTATGCTTTACCACAGTCTCCACAAATATTTAAACAACTTCTTATGATATCTGGATTTGAAAGGTATTATCAAATTGCAAGATGTTTTAGAGATGAGGATTTAAGAGCAGATAGACAACCTGAATTTACACAGATTGATTTGGAAATGAGTTTTATTGATGAAGAAGATATTATGAGTATTACAGAAGGGTTACTTGCAAAAATATTTAAAGATGTTAAGAATATTGAACTTAAATTACCATTTGAAAGAATGACTTATGAAAAAGCTATTAATTTGTATGGTTCTGACAAACCAGATTTAAGATTTGATATGGTGATTAACGATATTACATCTTATTTTAAAAATTGCGATTTTAAAGTGTTTAGTGATGTGATTAATGGTGGAGGAGTTATTAATGCAATTGTTGTAAAAAATTCTGCAGATAAGTATTCTAGGAAAGATATTGATAAGTTAACAGAGTTTGTTAAAATATATGGAGCTTCTGCTTTAGCTTTTCTTAAATATGATAATGAGTTTACTGGAAGTATTGTTAAATTTATTGATGATGATATTGCTGGTAATTTTATTAGCAATTTAAACTTAAATAATAATGATTTAATATTTATAATTGCTGGAGATAAAAAAATTGTTAAGACATCTTTAGGCGCCTTGAGAATAAAAATCGCTAAGGATTTAAATTTAGTAAAAGATGAGTATAAACTTCTTTGGATTACTGATTTTCCAATGTTTGAATACAGTGAAGAAGAGGGAAGATATATAGCTTGTCATCATCCATTTACAATGCCTCAAAATGTTTCAGAACTTGATGATAAGGAACATGCTTTGGCTAAAGCTTATGATATTGTTATAAATGGTTATGAAGCTGGTGGAGGAAGTATAAGAATACATGATATGGATGTTCAAGATAAAGTATTTAAATCATTAGGGTTATCAAAAGAAGACGCTTTAGAAAAATTTGGCTTTTTGCTTAAGGCTTTATCATTTGGCGCCCCACCTCATGGAGGACTTGCTCTAGGACTAGAAAGACTTACAATGATTTTAAGCGGTACTGAGAATATTCGTGATGTCATTGCTTTCCCTAAAACTGCTAGTGCGGCAGATTTAATGACTGAAGCTCCTAGTGAGGCTACTTTAAAACAATTAGAAGAATTACATATTAAAATTAGTCAGTAGATACTGGCTTTTTTATTGAATTCGTTATTATATTTTGCTATAATATCTAATTGTTAGGGGGATATATATGGATTTATTTGATGTATATGGAAATGTTAGGCGAAATGTTGTTGGTCAAGATGAAGCTTTGAAGAAGTTAATTTTGACTGTTAATCATAATTTGAAGGATGGACATTTTAATAAAGAAAATATTATATTAAAAGGTGAAAGAGGTACTGGAAAAACTGTTATGTGTGAAGAAGTTGCCCGAGAGATGGGTATTCCTTTTACACAAATCGATGTTTCACTTAGTGAAGATAGATTATGTAGTGATCATATTGAAGAGGCTCTTACTAAATTTGCAGGGGAAATTGATGCTGCTGAACTATATGGTATAGTATTGTTTGATGGGTTTGATAAATTACTTGCTGAAAATAATCACAATAACGTTATACAACTTACAAAACGCAATGATTATTTTTTGGCTAATGGTCGTTTAGAAATTTACGGAATATTTGATATTTCACGTGTAACTTTTGTTGCTGAAGGAATTTATGATAGTAAAGTGTCAGGCTTTAATAGTGGTTATAATATTATCAATGATGAGCTTTTTAATTCTAGATTTACAAAAGTGATAGAAACTAATCCGATTACCGAAGATTTGGTGTTTAATGCTGTATTTTTATCTAATATTTCTTCTATGAGAAATTTGGGAGATATTGTTTTAGATGATGAAGAAATTGATAAAATTGTGTGCATGGTTATGGATAGAAGTGTTGGTCTTCATAGTGCTTCTGCAGTAATTGATGAAGTTTTATATCCAAAACTTTCAAAAAAATATTTTGGTTAACAAATACTAAAAAATGTGGTATACTTATTGTGTTACTGCCCCTTGGCCAAGCGGTAAGGCGATGGACTCTGACTCCATTATTCGTAGGTTCGAATCCTACAGGGGTAACCAAAGTATGCAAAAGCCCTTTGTTTTCAAAGGGCTTTATTATTTTTAAAAATGTCTAGTAAATATATTAAAAATATGTTATAATGTAATTGTCTAGAAGAAGATGCCAATATGAAAAACCTACTAAGTAAACGATTGGGAATCTAATTTATTGATAGTGTTGAATACTTTGATTTCAAAGGATCCTAATATCTTTAATGTGATGCCCACCTGGGTGATCAGGTTTTAATTCGTTAAAGGTTTCTCTTTTGGACTAAGAAAGCCAGCATACGCTGGCTTTTATTTTATTAATTCTTTTATTTTTTCAGTGTTTTTGAAATTTTTTTTAGCAATTTTATCTAATACTTCAATTCCATATTTTTTAACTATTTCGGCTCCGATTTTATCGACATTTTCACCAGCACCTTTTGGGATTTCTATTTTGTATTCTTTGGACATTTTTTCAAATTCCTTAATTAAAATATATCTACTGATGATAGCTCCGCAGGCAACGGCTAAGCATTGGTCTTCAGCTTTAGTTAAAAAGGTGATGTTCTTTTGAACTTTTGGGACTTCTTTTAGATATCGATAGTATGTGTAGCTTTCAGCAAATTGATCGACTACAACGTAATCGTAATTGTTATATTTTTCAGTAAGAGCAAGTAAAACTTTATTGTGAAGTATTGCTTTAATTTTATTTAAATTCATATTTTCTTCATGATGTTGATTATATTTTTCATTAGTTAGTATCATACTTGAATATGGTATTCTTTTTTTAATTTCTGGCATTATTTTTATTATGTGTTCATCGGTCATTTTTTTTGAATCTTTAACACCTAATTTTTCTAGAAACGGAATATTCTCTTTTGTTACATATGCTGCTGACACAACAACTGGCCCAAAGTAATCTCCTGTACCGGTTTCATCAGATCCAATCGAGTTAGAGTAGTAAATTTTTGAGTTAGTAAGAACTTTCTTTTTTTTGTCTTGTCCGGCTTCTTTAAATTCTAATTTTTTGTTTGGATTTAAATGTTTTTCCGTTTCTTTCCATATATTAGCATCAATATCGGCGCTTATACCTTGAAAGACGGCTTTGCCTGATTCATATAATGTTACTACCGTGTCAGCTTCATCTGCTTGGAATATTGCATATGGTGGTGTTTTTATTCTTTTTTTTTCTTCAAAATATTCTTTCATTTTTTCTTTAGTGTTATCACTAACTTTTAATGTAATTGTTTTAACTGCTGGTTTTTTCATCAATATCACCTATACATATTTTAACATATTTTCCATATTGATAAAAGTTAGTTCTTTATTTTTAAGAGGAAATATAATATAATTAATGTAAAGGAGGATATGGTATGAGTATTGTTGATGTTTTAATAATTATATTTATTTTTACGGGAGCTTTAATAGGATTTAGACAAGGTTTTACAAAAAGTTTGGTTAATTTTATAGGAGTTATTTTTGTAGTTGTTTTATCATTTTTGTTTAAGAACTCAGTTAGTTTATTATTAATGCGAATTTTTCCTTTTTTTCCATTTGGGGGAATTATAAAAGGAGTCACAGTATTAAATATAGTCTTGTATGAAGTTTTAGGATTTGCGTTGATTTTCAGTATTTTAATGATTGTGTTTAAAATTTTGTCGGTTTTAACTGGTGTTTTTGAAAAAATTTTAGCTTTAACTATTATATTAGGAATTCCTTCAAAAATACTAGGAATGATAGTTGGGGTTATTAAGAATTATATTATTGTATTTTTTGTTATGTATTTTTTAGCGTTACCAAATTTTTCTGAAGTATCAGTTATAAATAATTCGAAATTAAAGGATCCCATTTTACGAAATACTCCTGTACTTTCTTTAATTGCGGAGGATGCTTTAAAAGTTTTAGATGAATTCGGTGATTTGTCTTATAAATATAAGGATACTCCTGATAATAATCAATTTAATTTAGAAACTTTAGATTTATTTTTAAAATATAAAGTTACAACGGTTAAAACAGTAAAAGAGCTTGTTAAATTAGGTAAAATTAATATTAGTGGTATTGAAGACGTTTTACTGAAGTATGAGTCATAATGTAAAGGTATATTTGCGGCTTTTCAGTGTTA
>CACZQJ010000039.1 GCA_902783265.1 uncultured Erysipelotrichaceae bacterium
AAGGCTATTTTAGAATAGTCTTTTTTCTTTACACTTTTCGCAAATTTTGTAAGTCTTTGAAGAATAGTACTTTTAAAGGGGAAATTATTATAATTTTCCTTTTTTGTTTACACGTATGGTTGATTTAATAGTGAGTAATATGTTAAAATATGTAAAGAGAATAGAAAGTAGTTTGGAGTAGTAAAATGAATGAAGAAGTAGCAAGTATCCATGGTGATTATAAAGTATTAGCTAACATTAAATTATTTTTATATTTTTTTATTAAAAGATTATTTGATTTAGTATTATCTATTATAGGGTGTATTTTTTTAATACCTATAGCTTTAATTATAAAAATAGTATATATGTGTAATAAGGATTTTCATTCAATTTTTTATACTCAAAAAAGAATTGGAAAAAATGGTGAAGAATTTAATTTATATAAATTTAGAAGTATGATTGTTGATGCGGATGAAGTACTTCAAAAGATGCTTAAAGAAGACAAAAAATTAGCTCGTGAATACAAGAAAAATAAAAAATTAAAAAATGATCCTAGGATAACAAAGGCTGGCAAGCTTATTAGAAGGTATTCTATTGATGAACTTCCACAGCTTATAAATATCCTTAAGGGTGATATGACTTTCATAGGTAATAGGCCATATTTGCCAAGGGAAAAAAAAGATATGGGAAATTACTATGATACTATAGTTAAGACTAAACCGGGGCTTACAGGTTACTGGCAGGTTTCTGGCAGAAGTGATGTTTCTTTCGAGTATCGTTTGCGACTAGAGGAATATTATTCTCTTCATTATGGAATAAAAATGGATTTAAAAATATTTTTTAAAACTTTTAAAACTGTATTTGGGTGTAAAGGGGCGAAATAATTCGCTTTTTCGTGCTTTAATGGAAGTTAGGTGTTTACTGTGGATAAAAGAAATTTAAATGGAAAAAAAATACTTGTAACTGGGGCAGCTGGTTTTATAGGAGCAAATTTATCTTTAAGGCTACTTAATGATTTTGAAAATATTACATTAGTTGGTTTAGATAATATGAATGACTATTATGATGTTAGTCTAAAGGAATATAGGCTTGCTAAATTACAGGAGTATAGTAATTTTATTTTTGTAAAGGGCAATCTTGCTGATAAAAAATTAATTGATGAATTATTTTCTAAATATAAGTTTGATGTTGTAGTTAATTTAGCAGCTCAAGCTGGAGTTAGATATTCTATTACTAATCCTGGTGCTTATATAGAGTCTAACATAATTGGTTTTTATAATATATTAGAAGCTTGTAGAAATAATCCTGTAGAGCATTTAGTTTATGCTTCTTCTTCATCAGTATATGGTTCTAATAAAAAGATTCCATATTCAACTGATGATAAGGTAGATAATCCTGTTAGTTTATATGCTGCTACTAAAAAGTCTAATGAATTACTTGCTCATGCTTATTCTAAACTTTATAATATTCCGTCAACTGGTCTTAGATTTTTTACTGTTTATGGCCCAGCTGGAAGACCTGATATGGCTTATTTTGGATTTACAAATAAGTTAATTAATGGTGAGAATATCAAAATATTTAATTATGGCAATTGTAAAAGAGACTTTACTTATATAGATGATATTGTTGAAGGTGTTGTTAGGGTTATGCAAAAGGCTCCAGAAAAAAAGAATGGGGAAGATGGCCTTCCAATTCCACCTTATGCAGTTTATAATATAGGTAATAGTAGTCCTGAAAATTTACTTGATTTTGTAAGTGTTTTACAGGAGGAACTAGTAAGAGCAGGGGTGCTTCCTAAAGATTATGATTTTGAAGCTCATAAAGAATTAGTTCCTATGCAGCCAGGTGATGTGCCTGAGACGTATGCAGATACTAAGCCTTTAGAGGAAGATTATGGTTTTAAACCTAATACTACGCTAAGAGACGGTTTAAGGAAATTTGCTGAATGGTATAAAGAATTTTATATGTAGGTGGTTTTAGTGAAAAAACATAATAGAAAGCCAAGGCTTTGTTTGGTATCTAGTAGTGGTGGCCATTTTGAACAACTGCTTATGTTAAGGCCTTTAAGTAAAAACAATGAGGTATTTATAGTTACTGAAAAAACGAAATACAATCATAAAGATAAAAAAATAGATTACTATGTTACACAGGTTAATAGAAAAGAACCGTTATTTATTTTTAAAATGGCCGGTATATTATTTAAATCATTATATATTTTTATAAAAGAAAAACCAGATGTAATTATTAGTACTGGTGTTTTGGCAGCAATTCCTATGATGTTTATTGGACATGTTTTTAAAAAGAAAGTTATATATATTGAATCATTTGCTAAAATAAATAGTCCTACAATGACTGGCAAGTTAATTTATAATAAGAAAATTGCTGATCAATTTTATGTACAGTGGGAATCCATGCTTGAATTTTATCCTAATGCAATATATAAAGGAGGAATCTACTGATGATATTTGTAACTGTCGGTTCTCAAAAATTTCAATTTAATAGGCTTTTAAAAGAAATAGATAAATTGATTCAAAATGGAAAAATAAAAGAAGATGTTTTTGCTCAAATTGGCGTTAGCGATTACAAACCCAAAAATTATGAATATGTTGATTTTATGTCACAGGATGAATTTTCAAAAAAAATTGATCAAGCTAGTTTAATTATTACTCATGCTGGGACTGGAGTAATAGTTAATGGTGTTAAAAAAGGTAAAAAAGTCATAGCTATACCTAGACTTTCTAAATATGGTGAACATGTTGATAATCATCAAATTCAGTTAATAAAAGAATTTAGTGAACTTAATTTTATAGAACCAGTTTATGAAATCGATAAATTAGATGAGGCTTTGGATAAAACACAAAATAAAAAATATAAAAGATATGTTTCTAATACAGAAAAAATAATTAATAGCATAGAATTTTTTATTGAAAATAGGTGATTAAGTTGAATAATATAACAAAAAATGTGATACTAACCCCTTTTAATATTTTATATAAAATTAATCCTAGTTTGGATTTAAAAATATTATTTAGATTAAAGTTAGGATATAAATTAGATTTGAAAAATCCTAAAACATACAACGAAAAATTGCAATGGATAAAACTTTATGATAAAAATCCTTTAATGCCTATATGTTGTGATAAATATGCAGTTAGAAGTTATATAGAAAGCAAGGGTTATAAAAGGATTTTAAACAATTTAATATGGAGTGGATTCAATCCTGAAGAAATTCCTTTTGATAAACTTCCAAAAAAATTTGTTATAAAAGTAACTCATGGTTCTACATTTAATATTATTTGTACTGATAAGAACAAATTAGGTAAAAATGATGTTATAAAGAAGTGCAAAGCATGGTTAAAGGCAAAATTTTTACCTTGCTACGGAGAATGGTTTTATGGTATAGAAAAACCTAGAGTTATTGTTGAAGAGTATTTAGAAGGGGATAATGGGTTGCCACTTTTTGATTATAAGTTTTTTTGCTTTAATGGCAAAGTTAAAATGATATATGTCGATACGTGGAAAGATGGACACCATACAATAAATGCGTATGATTCAGATTTTAATTTGTTCAAGGATGTTGAACTAGGGTATCCTAATGATTATGAAACAGAAGTTGAAGTTCCTAAATCTCTAAAAGAGATGGAAAAAATTGCTGAAGATTTATCTAAAGATTTTTTCCATGTTAGAGTTGATTTTTATTATACTCACGGTAAAATTTATTTTGGCGAATTAACATTTACAAAAGGAGCTGGATTTGGCAAGATTAAGCCATATTCTTTTGATGTTAAAATGGGTAGTTGGCTCCACTTACCGATTGATAGAAAAAATGGTTGATTATTATGAAAAAAATGTATGTTTTAGTTAATAAATATCCAAATATAATTGAACCAAATGTTTGCGTTTTTATTCAGCAGTTAATTTGGTCATTTGCGGATATGGGATATGACTGTAGAGTTATTTGCCCAATGCCAATAAATTTAAATTTTAAATACATAAAATTTCCTTTCTATAGAAAAGAAAAAAATGAGAACGGAAAAACAATAAGCATTTACCATCCTAAATATGTAAGCTTGGGCCAAAGTGGAAAAATTTTACAAAAACTTAGAGTAAGATTTACTACTTGGCAATATACTAAAGCGGTTGATAGAGTACTAAAAAAACAGGCGATAAATTCTCAAAGAGATATTCTATATTCTCATTTTATTTGTCCATCTGGTGTTACAGCATCTTTGTTAGGTAAAAAGTATAATTTAAAATCTTTTATGGCTCATGGAGAAGCATTTTATCGTGGTGATATAAAGTATGGCAACAAATATCTAAAGGAAGTATTTAAAAATTTAACAGGAGTTATTGCTGTTTCTACTCAAAACAAGGATTATTTAATTGATGCTGATGTTATTTCAGAGGGTAAAATAAGAGTTTTCCCAAATGGATATAGGAAAGAACGTTTTTATCAAATGAATAAAATTGATGCTAGAAAACATTTTAACTGGAAAGCTGAAGATTTTATTGTTGGTTTTTGCGGAAGCTTTGATGAAAGAAAAGGTATCTTAAGAGTTCAAAAAGCTGTTGATGAAATTGATGGTGTATTATTTGCATGTGCTGGCAAGGGGAAATTAGTGCCTATTAGCGATAAATGTATTTTAAAAAGACCAATTAATAATGATGAACTCATTTATTTTTATAATGCCATAGATGTATTTGCTTTACCAACACAAAATGAAGGATGCTGTAATGCGATTGTTGAAGCTATGGCCTGTGGTTGTCCAATTATTTCATCAAATAGACCATTTAATTATGATATTTTAGATAGTACAAATTCTATTATGATAGATCCCAATGATATTGAAAGTTTAAAAAAAGCAATTGTTGAGTTAAAAAACAATGAAAATAAAAGAAAAAAACTAGAAATAGGCAGTTTGTTTAAATCCAAGAAATTAACGTTAGAAAATAGAGCAGAAAAAATCATTGATTTTATTAGAAATTTATAGGGCGAAGGTGAATTATGAAAAACAGAATTAAAATTAGTTTTCCTGTAAACGATATTTCGATGTTTATGATTGTTGTGGTAACTTTGGCGTTTCATGATTCTTCTATGTTCTTGGCTATATCACAAGTAATTGGCTGTTTCTTTATATATAGTTCTAAACTTGTAAGCGGGAAAATAAGCGTTAAAAAAATCAAATATTTGTATTGGCTTGGGTTGTTTTCATTATTTGGCTTTTTATCTATTTTTTGGGCATCTAGTTCATATAACGTTCTAATTACTGTTAGATCAGTTCTTCAAGTTACAATGACCGGTTTTGCTGTACTTTTATATATTGATAGCGATGACAAATGTTATAAAATACTTAATTTTATATCTGTAGGTTCTGTTATTTTAATTTTAAGGTTGCTTATTGCGGTTCCTGGTTTTGCTTGGGGAACTGAACGAGTTGGTAATTACATTGGTTATGGTAACAATAGTGCCGCATTGGTTCTCGCATATGCGGCGATTTGTACATTTTATTTATTTTTAAGAAATCACCAGAAAAAAAATATTTTTTTCACGGTTTTATTTATTGCATTTTCATTACTTTGCGGGTCAAAAAAGGCTCTTATAATAAGTGTTTTAGGCGTTGGATGTTTAATGATTGCTAATTCAAAAAATGCTTTTCAAATGGTAAAGAAAGTTTTAATTGTTGTAGCTATTTCGTTTTTATTATTCTATATGGTTATGAATATCAAGCCATTATATAATGTTCTTGGAAATAGAATAGAGCAAATGTTGCTTGCATTTTCAGGCAAGACGGGCGGCGACATGTCTACATTAGATAGAATGCTATTTGCTAAAAATGCAGCTCAGGTTTTTTTTCAACATCCAATCATTGGTGTGGGTCTTGATAATTATAGGTTTAATAATTATATGAATTATTATGCACATAACAATTATTTAGAAATTGCAGCAGATTTGGGAATGATTGGTTTTATTCTTTATTATTGGTTTCCATTTCATTTACTTTTTGAGAGTTTAAAAAAAATTAAAAATAAGCAAATGTTAATTGTTATTATATTGCTTGCCGTAATTTTAATTATGGATGTGGCAAATGTTTCTTATGAAACCGATTCTGTTCAGTTATATATTTCGGTTGTCTATGCAATTTTTATTCAATTGTCATCTAGGTCTAAAGGAGTTGAAAAAAATGAAGATTAGAAAATTTGCTTTTAGAATATTTAGAGGATTGGGAAGTAGGGGGTTTTTAAAATTCTTATCAAGCGAGACATATATAAGAATTTTATGGTATTTAAGATACGGCAGGAAAATTGATTTAAAAAACCCAAAAACATTTAATGAAAAAACGCAATGGCTAAAGCTTTACGATCATAATGAATTATATCCGACATTGGTAGATAAGAGTTTAGCAAAAAAGTATATTGCCGATAAAATAGGTGAGGAATATATAATTAAAACGATATGGGAAGGAACTAGTCCATACGATATACCATATGATGATTTGCCTAATAAATTTGTCATAAAATGTACACACGGTTCACACTGTAATATAATTTGTAAAGATAAAAGCACACTTGATAAAAATAAAACAAATAAAACTATTAAAAAATGGTTGAAAACTAATTGGTTTTGGTACGGTAGAGAATGGGTGTATAAAGATCTTAAACCACGTATTATGATTGAAGAGTATATGGAGGATTATAAATATAAAGAACTAGTTGATTATAAGTTTTATTGTTTTAATGGCATTCCTAAAGTTATAGATGTATGTACACAGCGTTATTCCAAAAAGGTGATGTGTGAAACATACATGGATGAAAATTGGAACTATTTAGGGTTTGTTACTGTTGGGAATGGTTCTATTCCCGATATTGAAAAACCCAAAAATTTTGATTTGATGAAGGAAATAGCTATATCTTTATCTCAAGGTTTTAAATTTATTAGAGTTGATCTTTATGAAATTAATGGAAAAGTATATTTTGGAGAGTTAACTTTTTATTCTGCTAGTGGTTTCGAAGAACTAGAACCAGAAGAGTGGAATAGAAAAATGGGCGATATGATAGATTTGTCAAATTAAATATATTATAAATTTTAGGAAGGTGACATATGAACAATTTTATAAGGATATTGATAGGGGCCGATTTTGTTCCAACTGATTCAAATAAAGACTTATTTTGTAGCGGTGATGTAGAAAGCTTATTTGATAATAAATTATTAGATTTAATCGATTCTTCAGATGTTCGATTATTTAATTTGGAAGCCCCATTAATTGATTATTCAGCTCCAATTATGAAATGTGGCCCTATTATAGGAATAGATAAAAATGTTATAAATGGAATAAAAAAATTGAAACCAACTTGTTTTACTTTGTCTAATAATCACATTATGGATCATGGTAGTTCCGGGTTGGAATGTACAATTAAAACGTTAAATGATAATCATATTGATTTTTGCGGAGTTGGAGATAACATTAACAATTTGTCATCATATTGGATAAAGGAAATCGATGGGATTAATTTATGTGTTTATACTTGTGCTGAACACGAATTTTCAATAGCAACTCAAAATTCCGCTGGGGCTAATCCTTTTGATCCGTTAACTTCTTATAATGAAGTTGAACAAATTTCTAAAAAAAGTGATTTTGTTATAGTTTTATATCATGGAGGTAAAGAATTTTATCCATATCCTTCGCCAGATTTACAATTATATTGCAGAAAATTTGTGGATAGTGGGGCAGATCTTGTTATTTGTCAGCATAGCCATTGCATTGGAAGTGAAGAGGATTATAATGGCAAAAAAATAATTTATGGACAAGGTAATTTTTTATTTGATGATGGAACTAAAATACCAGGATGGGATAATGGATTATTGTTAGATGTGAAAGTGTCAAAAAAACATAAATTATGCAGTTTAGATTATGTGGTTCTTTCTAGAAAAAATAATGGGGTAGTAGTTGCTGATGACAAAGAATTCAAAAAAATAATGAGTGATTATAAAAATAGAAGTAACAACATAAAAAGTGAAAAGTTTATCCAAGATAGTTATTCTAAATTTGCTAACCATAGTTTGTCTATTTTACTTAGAAAATATGATTTGTTGGGGAATACCTTTTTATTTAGATTTTTAAACAAAATTACTAAGCAAAAATTTGGTGAACTTTATTTTAATAAAATTTATTTAAGAAGAAAGTCATTTGATTTACAAAATGCGATTGAATGTGAGGCATGGCGAGAACTGGCTTTGCGAGGTATTAAAGATTATAATGAAAAAAGGGGTATAAGAAAATGAAGATTTGTATTGTTACTCTTTATAAGTCATTGAACTGTGGAAGTTATTGGCAGGCATATGCTTTGGGTGAATTTTTAAAAAGGCATAATAACGAAGTGTCATATTTAAAAATAAATTATACTTTACCTTCTACTATAAAGCCATATCTGGTTATATTTAAGAGGTTATTTACTGGAGGTTTTAAAGAGTTTAAGTCTTATTTTAATATACTTAAATCTTTTTCTCAAAAGCAAAAATTGTTTAATGTTAAAACGTATAAAGAAGTAAAAAATGAAGCGGAATTAATTGTATTAGGTAGTGATACAATTTGGAATATAGATAGTGCTAACCTGCTTGCTTTAAAAGATATTTTTTGGGGTGGAAAATTCAATGGTATAAAAACTATTTCTTATGCTGCTTCAGTTGCTAATACTTCTTTTGATAAAATAAACACTTATAATGATTTGAAACAAGATTTAAATGGGCTGGAATATATTAGTGTAAGAGATAATTATACATATGATATTATTTCAAAAATTACAAATAAAAGTGTTGAATTGGTATGTGACCCGACGTTATTGCTTGATAGAGAAGATTATAAACAGTTTGTTGGTAATAGAATTGTCAAAGATAAATATATTTATATATATTTATTTGATAATTTATCTCAAAAACAAGTTGATAATATTAAAGAATATGCAAAGCATAATGATTTAAAAATTGTTAGTGGTACTAAAAATTTTTCTTGGTGTGATCAATATGTCTTAAATGAGCCCGATAGTTTTTTAAATGCGATGTATTATGCAGATTATGTTGTAACTGATACATTTCACGGTGCTGTTTTTTCAGTAAATTTAAATAAACAATTTGTTACTATTGATCGTGGCAAGAAAAAAGTTCAAGATTTTTTAGAGTGCGTGGATTTTACAGATAGGATTTTAAATAATAATGATATTTTTTTCTTATTTGATAAAAGGATTGATTATAGTAATTTTTCTTTAAATCACATACGAGAAAATTCTATTAATTATTTGAAAAAAACTTTAGAAAAATAGAGTGAGAGGTTGATTTTATATGTTAAGAAGAATTAAAAATTTTTGTTTAGTTATTATTAATCAAAATAAAGTCCATAAAATAATTTATAAAAAACAATATAATTTAAATAGAAATGCGGCAAATTTAATAAGAAATGTTCATTCTATTGAAAAAGGATTGTCGCTTGAAAATCCTAGAGTAGGCTTTGGTGAAAAGAAAATAAATAATATGCTGACACAAATAGAATTTATAAAAAATAGTGATGCTTTGTATCATAAAGAAGCTGTTAATATGGCGTTATCTGTTTTATCAAAATATCTAGAAGTAATGAAAAAAAAACAATTTAATGATGAAATAATGTATAAAATAGAACAATGTTTATCTGATAACAAATACTTTTTTAAAGAAAATGGTGGAGTTATAAATATTTCTAAAAATGATTTGTCTTTTGATATTCCATCAATTGAAAAATTTATTAACATAAGACATAGTGTTAGAGATTTTTCAGATGTTAAAATCGATAAAAGGAAGCTGCTTAAAGCTTTATGTTTGGCTCAGAGATGTCCATCTGCTTGTAATAGACAAGCTTATCGTGTTTATGTAATTGATGATGAACAAAAAAAAGCAGATTTATGTGGTTGGTTTGAGGGCGTTGGAGGTTTTCAAGACAAGGTACAATCGTTTGTTTTGATAACTGGGAAAATTAGTTCTTATAATGAATCTGAAATAAATCAATATATTGTTTCTGCTAGTATATATGCTGCTTATCTATCATTAACGTTGCATTTATATGGATTTGGTGCTTGTATGATTCAAAGACCAGTAGTTTGGTCAAAAGATTGGGATAAAATAAGGCAAAAATTTTCTATACCATATGACGAACAAATTATTTTAGCGATAGCAGTGGGAAATTTAAAAGAAAACTTTAATGTACCAGTTTCCTATAGATTGAAAAGTGATGAAATAATAAAGTTTTTATAGAGGTGAAAGGCTATGCGCGGTAAAAAAGTTGCAATTAATACTGTTTTTTCTTTAATTGAAGAATTTGTGGCAATAGTGTGTGGGTTTATACTACCCAAATTAATTCTTTCAGCTTTTGGTTCGAAATATAATGGCTTAATAACATCGATTACTCAATTTTTAACGTGTGCAGTTCTTTTACGTTCTGGAATTGGTGGAGCTACTAGAGCGGCATTATATAAGCCACTTGCTAGTAAAAATAAGGAAGAGATAGATTCAATTGTTAAAGCAACAGACATTTTTATGAGGAAAATTGGTATTATATTAGCAATTTCTATTTTAGTTTTTTCTTTAATTTATCCATTTTTTGTCAGGAATGATTTTGATTGGTTTTTTTCATTTACATTATTTTTAATTATTGGTGCTAGTACTTTTGCTGAATCTTTTTTTGGAATTACTTATTTAATTGTTTTACAGGCCGATCAGAAAGTATGGGTTTCTTCATTAATGAAATCTATTTGCTATATTTTAAATACTATAATCGCAGCTATACTTATTTATTTAGGGTTTGGTATTCATGCGGTTAAACTTGGAAGTGCTTTTGTATATGTTTTATATCCAATAATTTTACAAGCTTATGTAAAAAGAAAATATGATATTAATTCTAATGTTAAACCAAATAATAAGTCTATTTCACAAAGATGGGATGCTTTTTGGCATCAAGTTGCTACTTTTACAATGTCAAACACTGATATAATAGTTCTAACCATTTTTACTAATATGCTTGAAGTTTCGGTGTATAGTGTTTATAGATTGGTTACTAGTGGTTTAGAACGGTTTATTCAATCATTTTCTAGTGGATTAGAGGCAGCTTTTGGCAACATGATAGCCCGGGACGAAGACGATATTATTAATAGTAATGTTTCAATTATGGAAGTTGCAATTTACTCTATATCAACTGTTATTTATACTGTTGCAGTTATTTTAATTTTACAGTTTGTTTCAGTATACACTAGGGGAATTAATGATGTTAATTACTCAAGGCCTTTATTTGCTTATATTATTTTAATTGCTCAATTTTTTAACAGTATAAGAATCCCTTATCAGACGGTCGTTCAGGCGGCAGGACATTATAAGCAAACGCGAAATGGTGCTATTTTAGAACCGATAATTAATATTACTATTTCTGTAATTCTTGTAATAAAGTATGGCTTAATAGGAGTTGCTGTAGGCACTTTAATTGCCGCTTTATTTAGAACTGTACAGTATTCAGTTTATATGTCAAAAAAAATTGTTAATAGAAGTGTATTAATAGCTTTATTTAATATAATTTTATCTTTTATAGAATCTTTTATTATTATCTTTATTGTAAATATTTTGAATTTAAAATTTGCAACTAATTATTTTATGTGGGGTGTTAATGCAGTTATAGTTTTATTTATTTCTACTATGGTTGTTTGTTTGGGAAATATTTTATTTCATAAGGAAGAATTCGATAGTTTGATTAGAAAAATAAAAAATATTTTTAATACTAAAAGAAAAATATCTTCATAATTAATTTACACTTGGTTGTTTTTTGATATATAATTATATTTGTTAGGAAGGTTTGGTTTATGAAAATAGCAGTTGCAGGAACCGGTTATGTCGGTTTGTCTTTAGCAACACTTCTTTCTCAAAATAATGAAGTAGTTGCTTTAGATGTTATACCTAACAAGGTAGATATGATTAATAATAGGGTTAGTCCTATTAAAGATGAATATATTGAAAAATATTTTGAAGAAAAGGATTTAAATTTAAAAGCAACTTTAGATTATAAAGAAGCTTTTAATGGGGCTAAGTTTATAATTATAAGTACACCAACTAATTATGATGAAAATACGGGATACTTTGATACGAGTAGTGTAGAAGATATTATTAAAAAAGTAAAAGATATGGGTATAGATTCTACTATGGTAGTTAAGTCTACTATTCCAGTAGGTTTTATAGAAAGTGTAAAGGAAAAATATAATGTGGATAACATTATGTTTTCACCTGAGTTTTTAAGGGAAGGGAAAGCTTTATATGATAATTTATATCCTTCTAGAATTATTGTTGGAGAAAAAAGCGAAAGAGCAGAAGAGTTTGCCGGGTTACTTGTTAGTGCTTCTTTAAAAGAAGAAGTACCAGTTAAATATATGAATTCTACAGAAGCTGAGGCAGTTAAATTATTTGCTAATACATATTTAGCTTTAAGGGTTGCTTATTTTAATGAGCTTGATACTTTTGCTGAGCTTAAAGGATTAAATGCTGGTGACATTATAGAGGGAGTATGCTTGGATCCTAGAATAGGTAATCATTATAATAATCCTTCATTTGGCTATGGCGGTTATTGTTTACCTAAAGATGCTAAGCAGCTTTTAGCTAATTATGAGAATGTTCCCCAGAATTTAATAGAAGCTATTGTTAAAGCTAATGATACAAGAAAAGATCATATTGCTGATATGATTTTAAAAAGAAACCCTAAATGCGTGGGTATTTATAGGCTTACAATGAAAAGTGGATCTGATAATTTTAGAGCTTCGGCGATTCAAGGTGTAATAGATAGGGTAAAATCTCATAATATTAATGTAGTTATATATGAGCCAACATTAAATGAAAATATTTTTGGAGACTGTGAAGTTATTTCACAATTTGCTGAATTTAATGATATGACTGATATTGTTTTGGTTAATAGGATGGATGAAAATACTTTTAAAATAAAAGAAAAAGTATATACAAGAGATTTATTCTGTCGTGATTAGGGGTGATTTTACGAAGAATAAATTATTAATAATTATTTCTATTATTATAACAATACTATGGATGTTAATTATTTATAATTTTTCAGAAACTTCTTCAGTAGATTCTAATAATAGTAGTAAAGCGATTATTAGAAATATTGTGGAAAAGTTTGTGCATGATGAAAAAGAGGTTTCAAAATTAGTTATTAAGATAAATAAGCCTTTTAGAAAATGTGCGCATGCTAGTGTATATTTTGTGCTGGGTCTTTTTGTTAATAGTATTATTTTATATTTTAATAAAAACATAAAAATTTGTAATTTAATAAGTATTATATTTTGCTATATATATGCATCATTTGATGAATTTCATCAAACATTTATAGTAGGCAGGACAGGTCAAATAAGCGATGTATTAATTGATGGTTTTGGAGCTATTATGGGATGTATTATATTTAATTTACTTTATAAAAAAGTAAAGGATAAAAAAGCATGTAATTAGTTTTTTCAGGGATTAGACTATTACATGTTTTATTTTAAGTTATTAATTTCTTCAATTGAAAGTCCAGTAGTTTTCGAAATAAGATTAACGTCTAAATTTTCTTTTAACAAATTTCTAGCTATTTCATTTTTTTCTTTTATTTTACCTTCTTTAATTCCTTCTTTAATTCCTTCTCTAATACCTTTTTTCAATCCTTCTTCGTGTCCTTCTTTGATGGCGTTTTCTTTTTCAGTATAATTGGCCAAATCTTCAAGCATTTGGGCTTCCCATCTGGTGAGTATTTTTTTATTATGATTCAATTTAAACACCTCTTCCATAATTTGATCTATATGGTTTTCATCATTGTATATTTCACATAGTATTTTATAAGCTTCGCTATAAGTTTGGGCTGATAAAAATACCAACCATAAGCCTGCTTTATCTAATTTAGTTTTATTATAATATAACTTTTTGTAATATGCAATATTTTTGACTATGATTGAAAATTTTTTGGCATTTATATGTTTTCCTTTTAATTTTAAGACATCTTCACCAAAATTATCATCTAATTTATTTGTGTTTATATTTAATTGTAATAATTCGATATTTTTAAGATTGTTTATATTTTCTCCTTTTTTTAGTAAAGATGTTCCGGTTATTTTGGCCATATATATGAGATTTCTATACATTATGTCGCTATATTTTTTGCCGTTTGATTCTATATTGATGATCATATTATCGTTTAAGTAGACTAATATATCAATTCTAAATGTTTTGCTTATTTTGTTTTCTATTGGTAATTCGTCAATATAGGTTGATATAGAGACTTCATCTGGATCTAAGTTTAGATTTGTTTCTAAAATTAAAAATTCTTTTAAATAATCAGGATTTTTGCTAAAGAAAGCTTTAAAAGGACCATCTGAAGTTAATGGAATGATAGTTCTTTCGGAGTTTTTAAACATTTTTTTATTTTGTTTTCTTACTTCGTTATCTAAATTTTCATAATATTTTAATTTGTGCATGATTATCCTTTCTATGCCCCTTCACTATATATATTCTAATTTTTTTCGTTATTTCCTTTTTTTTGCATATTTTTCTTTTAAAAAATGTAAATATAGTGTAGAATAGCAGATTAAAAAGGAGATGAAATTTGTGATTTTTTTAATTATTTTTTTAATTATTTCATTAATATTTATATATTCTTGTTGTGTGGTTTCAAGTCGATGTGAAAGAAACATAGAAAATTATAAATAATCTTGCGCTTATTTATTAATTATTGTATAATCAATAATAGGAGGTAGGCGTATGAAAAAAGTTTTATTAGGGGTAGTTATATGTTTATTATTTATGACGGTTAGTGTAAGTGCGATGAGTGAAAGTAAATTACTTGACAAGCTTACAGCAAAGTATGATATTAACGGTGTAACTTTCCAATTAAGTGAAAGCGATAGAGTTTTAGCAAAAAGATATTTGGATGAGAATGAAGTTTCTTCTAGTGATGCGGATTATATTGCTTCAAAGATTGATGAAGCTATATCTGCCATGAAAGATTCTGGGGCTAAAGACTTTACTGATTTTACAAAATTACCATCTGCTTTAAAAACTAAACTTAAAAAATTAGTTCAAGATGTTGCTAGTGAAACATCAGTTAAAGCTACAGTTACTAAAGATAACGTAGTTATTTATAATACTGATGGTTCTGTTTTTGCTGAAATTGATGGTTTAGTTAAGAATACTGGATCTAAAGTAAACCTTGTCGTTCCAGCAGCTATTTTAGTAGTTACTGTAGGCGCTTTTGTACTAGTTAAAAATGTAAAAGCTAATGCATAAAAAAAGAAAATTTAGTAAAAAGGCATTTGTCACATATGTGGCAATTTCCTTTTTATTTGCCTCTCTTTTCATTTTAATGGTATATTTTGGATTAAATAGTAAAATCGTCAGGTATACTTCTTTAATAAATACAGTAGCTATTAAAAAAAGTGATAAAGATAAGGCAGTCTCTTTTGATAAAATAAAGAAAAAATTAACTAGTTATCCAGTTTATGGAACAAAATACGCAAATATTAAAATATCTAAGATTGATTTAAGTTTGCCGGTTTATTTCGGTGATAATATGGAAATTTTAAGTCATGGAGTTGGTCATTATGCTGGTTCTTATTTTCCTGGAGAAGGTGGGACAATAATTTATGCTGGTCATAATAACCGTGGGTATTTTGATAAGATACTAAACTTGGAAAAAGATGATAAAATAATTGTAGAAACAGGCTATGGAAATTTTGAGTATAAAGTTGATAAAACAAAAATTGTAAATGAAAATGATTTATCTGCATTTTCTGTCCAAAGTGAAAAGGAAGAGCTTATTCTTTATACTTGTTATCCTTTAGGAGTAGGGCATAAAACAGAAAGATTTTTAGTTTATGCTTATGGTGATAATTATGAGTAAAATTAAAATAGTTTTAAGAGGTATTTTGGGATTTGTTTGTTCAGTCCTTATGTTTATTTTTGCTTTTCTATTAATAATAAGGGTAACCGTTTATAATAAGAATTATGTTTTAAAAAAGTTAGATCAAGTTAATTATTATGAAAAAGTGTACTCTGAAATAAGTAAAGATATGAAAAACAATATGCTTTCATCAGGACTTGATGAAGTAGTTCTTGATAGTTTATTTACTGAAAATGATGTTATAAAAGATACTAAAAATTTAATAGGATCTATTTACAGTGGTTCTAAGTTTGAAATTGATACTGATTTTTTAAAAGATAGATTAGACAAGAATATTAAAGATTATTTAAGCAAAAATAATATAGAAGTTACTGATCAAAAGGCACTTGATAAGTTTGTTTCTAATATTGTTAGTATTTATAAAAAGGAAATAGGCTTATATGGTTATTTCGAAAATTATACTAAAAAGTTTGTTAAAATAGGCAAATTTATTGATGCGGGCATTGTAATAACAATATTTTTAATAATTATACTTATGGCTGTTTTAAGGTTTGTACTTCATAGAAAATATTTGGGGGTTGTTTTACTATCTTCAGGTATGATGCTTTTATATTTTAAATTTTATATATATGAGCAGATTGATATGAAAAATATATTAATAATTTCTGATAGCTTTTCAAAATTTATTAAACAGCTATTGTTGGATATTAATAATTACATTTTAATATCATCAATTGTTTTATTGTTTATGGGGATATTTTTTAACGTAATATGTGCTTTTAAAAAAGTAAAGCGAAGGAAAAAAATATCATAAGGAGTTTTATATGGAAGAAATTAATATTAAAGATTTTTGGGATTATTTAAAAAAATATATAATTTTGATTATTATTATGGCTATTTTGTCTGTAGGAGCAGTTTTTGCTTATGATAAAGTGTTAAAAAAACCAATGTATACTACTTATACTACTATTGTACTAGTAAAAGGAGATAGCACAAATGTTTCAGGATCTTCTGAAGCAATTAGCCAAAGTGATGTTTTACTTAATAGAAATTTAGTTTCAACATATAGTAAGATTATAAATAGTAAACTTGTTTTAAAACAGGTAATAAGGAAATTAAATCTTGATTATACCGTTAAAGAGCTTTCTAGTAATATTAAAGTAGAAGCTTTAGATGATACGGAAATACTTAAGATTTCTGTTAGCGATTTAGAACCACAAAAAGCAGCTGATATTGCTAATACTATTGCTGATGTATTTAGTGCAGAAATTAAAAAGATATATAAAATAAACAACGTAAGTGTAATAGATGAAGCTCAAGCGTCTTATGAGGTTTCTAATAATACTTTGAAAAGAGATGTGGCTCTAGCTGTTTTGGCTTCAGTGTTTGGAATTTCAGTAATTATATTTATTAAGTTTTATTTTGATGATACGATTAAATTTAGTGAAAATTTGGAGCAAGAAATTGGCATGCCTATTATTGCTAAAGTACTTAAAGATAATGATAATATAGATTTACTTGCTTTACAGAAGCCTAATTCTCTTACTAGTGAAAGTATTAGAACTTTAAGAACTAATTTACAATTTTCATCAGTTGATGAAGAAGTTAAAACTATTTTAGTTACAAGTACGTTACCTAGCGAAGGTAAAAGTTTTATAAGTGCTAATTTGGCTATTTCATTTGCGCAAGCTGGCAAGAAAGTTTTACTTGTTGATTGTGATCTTCGTAAAGGGCGTCAACATAGAATATTTAAATTATCTAATAGTAATGGGCTTTCAAATTTATTAATTGGAGATTTTGGAAAAGTAAAAGATTATATTCATAAGACTAGTGTTAAAGGGCTTTCAGTTATTACAAGAGGAATATGTCCACCTAATCCTAGTGAACTTTTAAATTCTCGTAAGAATGCAGTTTTTATGGAAAAAATTGGTGAATGGTTTGATGTTGTAATATTTGATGGTGTTCCTTGTAGTGGACTTTCTGATTCTTTGATTATAGCTTCATTAGTTGACAGAGTGGTTATAGTTTCATCAGAAAACTATACTCCTAAAGCTGAACTTATTAATACGAAAAAATCTTTAGAAAAAGTCGGCGGGAATGTTATAGGCACGGTTATTAATAATATAAGTGCTAAAGGACATACTTATGGTAAATATTACTATTATTATGAGGAAGAAGATAAATGATAGATATTCATTCCCATTTGCTTTATGGAATTGATGATGGATCAAAATCAATAGAAGAAAGTGTTGATATAATTAGGAATTTATCTAATGTGGGATTTACAGATATTATTTTAACTCCTCATTATATTAAAGATACTAATTATAGTAGCCCAAGGAAAAATAATCTAAAACTTCTTAAGGGACTTCAGGATAAATTAAAAGAAAATGATATAAATGTTAATTTATATTTGGGTAATGAGATTTATATTAATGATAATATATATGATTTACTTAAAAAAGGTGAAATTAGTTCTTTGAATGATAGTAGGTTTTTACTTATCGAACTTCCAATGAGTGGTGAATATAATAATTATTTTGATATATTTGAAGATTTGATTAATAAAGGGTATAGGGTTGTTTTGGCTCATCCTGAAAGGTATATTTCATTTCAAAATGACTTTAATAAAGTTTTAGAACTTGAAAATATCGGTGTCCTTTTTCAATCTAATTTGGAAAGTATTTTAGGTAGTTATGGTAAAGGGGCAATTAAGACAATAAAGAAACTTTTAAAAAGTAAAAAAATTTCTTTTTTAGCTTCTGATATTCATCATAGAAAGCATGATTATAATAA
>CACZQJ010000040.1 GCA_902783265.1 uncultured Erysipelotrichaceae bacterium
ATAAAAATAACACCTCACTTTCTTGAGATGTTATTTTACATTAAATCTTCTTTTTAATAAAGTGACAATTTAAGGGTTCACTTCAAATAAATCTTCTTTTTTTATAAAATAAAATTCTAGTTTTGTCGAAACTGTATAACTCAAAGAAAAAGAGTGCTAAACTGATAATCGGTGATGATATGTTAGATATTGATATAGATTCTAAAATGGGTATTTTATTTGTTAGATTATTTGGACGGCTTACAAAAGAAACTAGGGGCAAATTAAATGAAGAAGTAATTAAATTAATTCATAATGTTGGTATTAAAAACATTGTATTAAACATTCAAAATCTAAATTATATTGATAAAATAGGATTAAAAACATTAGAAAAATGCTATAAAATTTGCAATAAAAGTTTTATATGTATAAATCCAAATCAACTGGACTTAATTGGAAATTTAAAATATGTGACTGATGAATTAACTGCGGTAAATTTAATTGGTGTTTAAAGGAGGCAGATATGGAAGAAATATCCGAAATAATTTTAAATAATGAAAGTTTTATTTATAGTATTGCAAACAGGTTTGCAAAATACAAAAACAAAGAAGACTTGTTTCAAGCCGGATGCATTGGCATGATAGAAGCATATAAAAACTATGACAAAAGCAGAAACGTAAAATTCACAAGTTATGCCTATAAATACATCTATGGTGAAATGAGTAAATTTGTAAGAGAAGATCACACCATTAAATTAAGCAAAGACATGTCAAAATTAAAAAACAAAATAGAAATTGTAAGGAATCATCTAACCCAAAATTTTATGCGCTTTCCAACAATAAAAGAACTAAGTGATTATTTAGAAATAGAAGAAGAAACTATTGAGCAAATATTAAATCACAAAGACCCATTTAGTATTGATGAAATAGTAAAAGAAGATTTGCAGCTGCATGAATTAATACCTGACAAACAAACAGATTATGATGCTTTAATAACATTAAAAGATGAAATTGAAAAATTAAATGAACCAGAAAGAACTATTATGTTAGAAAGATATTTTGAAGACCTAACTCAAACAGAAATTGCTAAAAATTTAGGATTATCACAAGTCGACGTTTCTAGAAAAGAAAAAAAAGTATTAACCAAATTAAGACAAACCATTAATTGACAACTCATACCTATTAATTTATAATGATAATAGGTGAAGAGTATGAAAAAAGGATTTACATTAATAGAGCTTTTAGCAGTACTTGTAATTATAGGAGTAATCGCAATGATTGCTGTACCAGCGGTAGGGAACGTTATAAATAGTTCAAAACAAAAAGCCTATGATCAGCAAATATATCAAATTGAAAGCGCAGCTAGAAACTATATGGCAAAAAATTCTACAAAACTTCCAAGTGAAGGTATCTACTGCCTTAACATAGATATTATACAGGAAGCTGGATTTCTTTCAAACCAAGACATAATAGATCCAAAAACTAACGAAAAAATAACAGGCTACGTTATCATTACCAATAACGAAAATAAATATACATATGAATACGACAAAAATAACACTTGCAACAATAAATAAGTGTTATTTTTTTGTATAGAATAATTTAAAACTTTCCATAATATTACCGGGAGGAAAATATGGAAGATAATTATCAAAAAATAGTGGATAAACACACTCCAAAAGAAAAAATTTTTTATAATACATTCATCGCCTTTATAACAGGAGGAATTATGGGAGTAATCGGTAATTTTTTAATTGAATTTTATGAAAGTTATATGTCAGTACCAGCTAAAGAAGCCACTGTATGCATGTTAATTACCCTAATATTTTTAAGCTGCTTATTAACAAGCTTAGGCTTTTTTGATAAATGGGTAAATTTCTGCAAATGTGGACTCATTATTCCAATTACCGGATTTGCCCATGCCACTCAAAGTGCCGCTTTAGAATATAGAAAAGAAGGATTAGTAACAGGAATAGGAGTCAATATGCTAAAACTATCAGGCGCAGTCATTATATACGGTATTATTGGAAGCTTTGTTTTTAGTTTAATTAGAACGTTGGTGGGACTTGTATGACAATAAAATATAATAATGTTTATATAAATGAAACGTCTACCATTACAGGACCATATGAAGCAAATGGACCATTAAAAAAGTATTTTGATAAAACCTATAATGATCTATATTTTAACGAAAAAACATGGGAACAAGCCGAAATAAAACTTATAAATGAAAGTATAAATTTAGTCAAAGATAAAGGATTAATAAAAGATGCTGATTTATTAATAGGTGGTGACTTATTAAATCAAATAACCGCCTCAAATTATGCAGCAGCCAAAGAAAATTCCAGTTTTGCAGGCATTTATGCGGCCTGCAGTACAAGCACATTAGGATTAATTTTAGGAGCCAATTTTATAGAAAACAAACTCGCTAAAAATGTAATTACCTTTACCTCGTCACATAATAATGGAGCAGAGAAACAATATAGATATCCAGTTGAATATGGCGGGCCTAAACCAAAAACAACAACATTTACATCAACTGGTGCCGCATCAGCACTCCTCTCAAGACAAAAAAAAGGAATCAAAATAGAATCAGGAACTATCGGGAAAGTAGTAGATTCAAAGACTACCAACGTATTTCATATGGGAGCAGTAATGGCCAAAGCCGCCGCAAATACCATCAATAAACATCTAGTAGATACTGAAAGAACAATTGACTATTACGATTTAGTGTTAACAGGAGATTTAGGGATATATGGCAAAGAAATTTTAAAAGAATATATGAAAGAAAAATATAATATAATCTTAAAAAATTATAATGATACAGGAACTATGATATTCAGCATAGAAAACGAGCCAGTATATGCCGGAGCAAGTGGACCCGCATGCGCTCCCTTAGTAACATATAGCTACATATTTGACCAAATGAAAAAGGGAAAGTTAAAAAAAGTATTACTTGTTGCAACAGGCGCTTTAATGAGTCCTACGATGACCAATCAAAAATTAACTATACCAGCGGTAGCCCATGCCGTTAGTTTGGAGGCGGTATAATGATATATTTTAATTCATTTATATTTTGTGGATTAGTATGTGCCTTAGGTCAAATAATCTTAGACAAAACAAATCTTACGCCAGGGCATATAACTGTTATATTTGTCGTTATCGGAACATTCTTAGACGTATTTAATATATATGACAAAATTGTCTTATGGGCAGGTGGTGGAGCCCTAGTTCCAATTACTAGCTTCGGTCATATGCTAACACATGGAGCAATCCAAGGTTATAATGAAGGAGGGATATTAGGCCTATTTAATGGCACATTAAATCTAACATCTGCCGGTATAAGTGCAGCCATCATCTTTTCCTTCTTTTTCTCACTTGTTTTTGAGCCAAAAGATTAATATATTTTTTCCTAATTATAATGATTAATATTTAAAATTGTGGTATAATATCATGCAAAAGGAGATATATTATGGAATATTATAAAGAAAAAAACTTTTATGAAAAAGATGAAAAAAAATATAAATTGAGAAATAATCCAGAATTTTTAAAGTGGCTTGAAATATCTATAAATAACGGATACCAATGTCGATTTAGGCTTACTGCCATGCAAGATTTGATTGATATAATTACCTCTTGGTATGAAATGAAATACCCAGATGCAAAATTAGAAGAAGAAAAAAAACTCAACTATAAAAATAATACGCAAGAAGATAATATGAAAGTAGAAGATCTAATGAAACGCATGCCAACTGCTCAGGAGCAAATATTATCATGCCCTTACTATAAATCATGTAACTATATTGGGCCAAAAAGTGATAAAGCATCAAATAAAGTTTTTAAACGAATATATTATAAAGTAGATGAAAAAGGAAAAATAATTGAAACCGAAGACACAATAAAATATATTGGAAAAAGAGAAATGGATGCCGATGAGCTATTAAAAAAGATTGAAAAAATGTATCCAAATAGATATGACTTAAGCAACTTAAAAAAAGACAATAATAATTTTTATAGCGATATAGAACTAAGACATAGATTGTTAAGTCTTACAGCTTTAAGCATACTTTATAGTGAAAACACAACCCCATCTTACGGATACAAAAGAGCCCAAATATTTATTAAAGAATTTAATGAAGAGATGGGATTACTACTAAATACATATGAAATAGATAAAATTATGGAAAGCGCTTTAAATAGTAAGCGTCAAAAAATAAAAACATTAAAAAGATAAAATAGTACCCAAAGTACTTTTTTATTTTAAGAAAAAATATTGACAAACATTTGTTTACTTAGTATTATTATAATTGACACATTTAATATAATAATAGAGAAAAGGAGGATTACTATGGATGAAATAATTATTAAAGGTGCGAGAGAAAATAATCTTAAAAATATAGATATAACCCTTCCTAAAGATAAATTAATAGTAATGACCGGAGTATCGGGTTCTGGGAAAAGTAGTCTAGCTTTTGATACTATATATGCCGAAGGTCAAAGAAGATACGTTGAAAGTCTAAGTGCTTACGCAAGACAATTTCTAGGTGGATCAGATAAACCAGATGTAGATAGTATTGAAGGATTAAGTCCATCTATTAGTATTGACCAGAAAACGACAAACAAAAATCCAAGAAGTACAGTAGGAACAGTAACCGAAATATATGATTATTTAAGACTATTATATGCGAGAATAGGAGTACCTTACTGTCCAAACCATCACATTCCAATAAGCAGTCAATCAATAGAAGAAATGGTAAACGATGTTTTAAAATTGGAAGAAAATACAAAAATCAGGGTACTAGCGCCAGTAGTAGCTTTAGAAAAAGGAACTCATAAAGACTTATTAGAAAATTTAAGAAAAGACGGTTATATTAGAGCCATTATAGATGAAGAAGAATATGATTTATCTGAAGATATAACCCTAGATAAAAATAAAAAACACACCATTGAAGTCGTAATAGATAGGCTCATTATAAAACAAGAAATTAGAAGTAGGCTTTATGAAAGTATGGAAACTGCCACCAAATTAGGCAGCGGCAAAGTATTAATCGATGTAGTAGGTAAAGAAAAAATATTAATGAGTGAAACATATGCCTGCCCACACTGCAACTTTTCACTTCCATCATTAGAACCAAGAATGTTTTCATTTAACGCTCCTTGGGGTGCATGTACAGAATGTAAAGGATTAGGCATTAAATATAAAATCGATGAAGATTTAATTATTCCAGATAAAGACAAAAGCATAAACGAAGGCGCGATTGCCATTGTAAGTGGGGATGATAATAATATTACTTATACCAACTTAGAAACTGCATGTCATCATCATAAAATTGATATGAATACACCGATAAAAAATTTAACTAGAAAACAGCTAGATATAATATTATACGGTTCAAATGAAATAATGACATTTAACTATATATCTAAAACCGGTAATACTAGAACTACAAAAGGATTTTTTGAAGGTATAATAACAAATTTAGAAAGAAGATACGTTGAGACCAAAAGTACTTGGATAAGACAGTGGATAGAAAATTACATGACAGAATTAGAATGTCCTAAATGCCATGGCGCCAGATTAGATGACAGTGTCTTATCGGTTTTAATAGGTGGTAAAAACATATATGAAGCAACCCAGCTATCTATTGGCAAGCTATATGAATTTTTATCAAATTTAAAGTTAAACAAAGAGCAGCAAGAAATATCAGACTTAGTAATTAAAGAAATCAACTCTAGATTAAAGTTTTTAATAAATGTCGGCCTTGAGTACTTAACACTATCAAGAGAGGCTAAAACCCTTTCAGGAGGAGAAGCCCAAAGAATTAGATTAGCTACTCAAATAGGCTCAAGACTTACAGGTGTATTATATGTCCTAGATGAGCCAAGTATTGGACTTCATCAACGAGATAACAATAGATTAATTAAATCACTACTCGAAATGCGTGATTTAGGAAATACTCTTATAGTAGTTGAACATGATACCGATACAATGCTTGCTGCAGACTACCTAGTAGATATTGGACCAAAAGCCGGTGTTCACGGTGGAGAAGTAATTGCCGAAGGAACTCCAGAAGAAGTTATGAAAAATAAAAACAGCCTAACAGCCAAATATTTAACAGGCGAGTTAAAGATAGAAGTTCCTAAAAAAAGACGTAAAGGAAATAAAGCGTATTTAGAAGTGCAAGGTGCTACCGAAAACAATCTAAAAAATATCAAAGTGAAATTTCCACTTGGCAAATTCATATGTGTAACTGGAGTATCCGGATCAGGAAAATCAACATTAATAAACGAAATATTATATAGAGTTGTTGCCAATAATTTATACAAATCTAAAACTAAACCGGGAAAATTCAAAAAAATAAAAGGTTTAGAAAATATTGACAAAGTAGTTGATATTTCCCAAGCTCCAATCGGAAGAACACCAAGAAGTAATCCAGCCACATATACTGGAGTATTTGATGACATAAGAGACGTATTTACTGAAACTAAAGAAGCCAAAATGAGGGGCTACGATAAAGGAAGATTCTCATTTAATGTTAAAGGCGGAAGGTGCGAAGCGTGTTGGGGAGACGGTGTTAAAAAAATTGAAATGCATTTTCTTCCAGACGTTTACGTACCTTGTGAAGTATGTCATGGAACAAGATATAATAGTGAAACCTTGCAAATTAAATATAAAGGTAAAAATATTTCTGAAGTTTTAGATATGACCGTAGAAGAAGCTTTAGAATTCTTCGAAAATCATCAGAAGATAAAACATAAATTACAAATGCTTATGGATGTAGGACTTTCTTATATTAAATTAGGCCAGTCCGCACCTACATTATCAGGTGGGGAGGCCGCCAGAATAAAGTTAGCTAAAGAACTTCAAAAGAAACCAACAGGAAAAAGTTTATTCATATTAGATGAACCAACAACAGGTCTTCATACAGATGACATTAAAAAACTGCTTGTTATATTAGATCGAATAGTTGATAACGGAGACACGGTAATTGTTATTGAACACAATTTAGACGTTATCAAAGTAGCAGATTATATAATAGACTTAGGCCCAGAAGGTGGAGACGAAGGTGGAAACATAGTTATAACCGGAACCCCTGAAGAAGTAGCCGCCTGTGAAAAAAGCTATACAGGAAAGTTCTTAAAGCTATATTTAAAATAGGTAAGTGTAAAAACTTATCTATTTATAGTGCATGAATATCTTTAATTTTTAAAAATAATATGATACTATGAATAAGGTGAAAATATGAAAAAATCTTTAAAAATTTTACTTATAAGTTTAATTATATTAATTCCAACAAACATAAAAGCCTTAGAATTAGATATAAGTTCTAAAAATGCAATTTTATATAACATTGATAGTAAAGAAATAGTATATGAAAAAAATGCCGAAGATAAAGTCCAAATCGCATCTTTAACAAAAATAATGACTGCTGTTATTACCTTAGAAAACGTAGATGATTTAAATAAACAAATTATAATGACAAAAGAAGACTATAAAGGAGTTGCCGAGGCTAATTTAGTGACATCAGGCTTCACTATAGGGGAGATGGTAACATATAAAGATTTGTTATATGGGTTATTACTTCCATCAGGAGCTGATGCTGCCAAAGCACTTGCCAGAAATATTGCCGGAAGTGAAGAAAACTTTATTAAGCTTATGAATAAGAAAACAAAAGAGCTCAAGTTAAAAAACACAAATTTTAGTAATGTAATAGGATTAGATGATAAAAACAATTATTCATCAGCTAAAGACCTTTTAATAATTTTTAATGAGGCAATAAAAAATGAAGAATTTAAAAATATAATAAAAACTAAAGAATATACATCATCAGATGGGAAATTAACATTAAAAAGTACTATTCAAAAAAACGCCAAAATTTTTAATATCAAAGTTCCATATATTTTAGGAGGAAAGACAGGAACAACTACAGGAGCAGGATTGTGTTTAGCCACAATAGCAAGCCAAGACAACATAAATTATATACTAATCACGTTAGGCGCTACATACGATAAAAAAGCTCCGCACCATATAGAAGATGCAAAGACAATTTATGATTATTTTATGGAAAACTATAGTAATCAAAAAATAGTAGACAAAACCAAAAGCTTTAAAGAAATAAAAGCCAAATATTCAAAAGAAAGTAAAATAAAACTATATCCAGAAAAAGATATAATTAAGTATCTTCCAAATAACTATGATAAAAATGATGTTAAATATGAATATAATGGAATAGAAACAGTAACACCATTTACTAAAGAAAAATTAGGAACACTAAAAATATATTACAAGGAAGATTTGCTAGATAATCAAACAATATATTTAAAGCAAAAAATCCCCTTTAGCATTACAAATTTTATAAAAGAAAATATCATAATTGCTTCTTTAGTTACAATATCTATTATAATTATAATAATAAAGCGAGCTATTTAGCTCGCTATTTATAAAGTTCATTTTTAAGAAGTTCCAAATTATCATTCATGATATCAAAATAATCCTTGCCATCCCTATTTTCAGCTTCCGAAAGATTGGATAAAGTATGCCACTTTTGAACGCTAACTCCTGTAGAACTCACTAAATTTTTAATCGTACTATTTTCATCTTCATCATTTTTTATAAAAATATATTTTATTTTTCCATCACGAATCAGTTTTTTAACTTCATTAGTAGTAATTTCAATATTAGAATCAGACTCATCAAGCACATAAACATTTAAACCATATTTTTCTAAATATTTGAACATTTTGCTAGAAACGGCTATTGATTTACTATTGCCATTAAGTATTGCATCCTTAAATTTCGCATCCAAATTAGAAATATCGATTTTAAAATCCTCATAATTATCACTAATGTTATTATTTAAATAATAACTATCAATATATTCATTAAATCCAGATTTTATGTTTTGAGCCATCATTAACAAATTAGAAGGATCGAGCCACAATTCATTCATATCATAAGTATATTCCATAGATAGGGTTGTATCAATTATTTTTAAGTTCTTATTATATTTTCGCATTTTAGTAACAATGTTTTTTTCTTTTCCAAGACCATTAAATATAAATAAATTTGAATTGCTATAATCCTTAATCTGCTTATTAGTTAACTTGTAGTTATATATATTAACGCCCTTTGGATAAATACTTCGAACAGTACTAAATTTTCCGTATAATTTTTTAGTAATAAAATATGTAGGATAATTTGTAGTATAAATAGTTATGTTCTCCATACTATCTCTTCTAATACAAGAAGTAGTAAAAAAACATAAAATAAATAATAAAAATAAACTAAACAATCTTTTCATTTTTTTCCTCCTTAATAACAGGATCATATCCAGAAGTTCCCCATGGACTACATCTTAAAATTCTTTTAAGTGAAAGAACGCCACCTTTAAACACTCCATATTCAGTAATTGCTTCAATTGCATAATTCGAACACGTCGGTATATGCCGGCAAGCATTATGCCAAGGTCCAGGAATTTTTTGATAAACTTTAATAAGTCTTATTAATATTTTTTTCATATGTCCTCTAAATAATTATACTATAAATATGACCAAAAAGTAAAACAAATATTTTCGCCAGTTGATATAGCAAAAATAATATAATGATAAATAATAGGCAAAATACAGTAAAATATGCTATAATACTATAGGTGATTTAAATGGAACTCTTGGACAAATTAAATATTAAACCAAATCTTATTAGTTTATATGAGACAGCATTTTCACATACATCCTATGCTAATGAAAACGATACAATTAGCTATGAAAGATTAGAATTTTTAGGAGATGCCGTTTTAGAACTTTTAATGAGCGAATATCTTTATAGTAGATATGAGTATAATGAAGGAGAAATGACCAAACTAAGAGCACATTATGTGTGCACAACAGCCAATTATGAATATTCAAAAAAATTAGGATTAGAAAAATATTTAAAGTTAGGCGTTGGTGAAGAAGCAAGTGGTGGGCGCAATAGAAAAGCTATTTTAGCCGATATCTTTGAATCATTTTTAGGCGCATTATATCTAGACCAAGGCTTAGAAATTACCAAAAAATTTTTCAAAGAAAATGTGATACCACACATTGAAAATCATGAAATTGATTTCTTTGATGACTATAAATCTGTTTTACAAGAGTGTGTCCAAACAGATAAAAAAAGTTTAGAATATAAAGTCGTTGAAGAATCAGGACCAGCCCACAACAGACATTTTAAAGTAGAAGCGATAATTGATGGAATAGTCTATGGAGTTGGTGAGTCAAATAGTAAAAAAGGTGCCGAGCAAAACGCTGCTCAAGACGCCTTATCAAAAGCGCAGAAAGGAAGATTTAAATGGGAAGAGCATATGAAGTAAGAAAAGCCAGTATTCAAAAAACAGGAGCTGCTAAAGCAAAATTATATTCAATGTACGCAAGAGAAATATATCAAGCCGCAAAAAATGGAGGGACTGAACCAGAAGGCAATCCTTCATTAAAAAGATTGATGGAAAAAGCCAAAAAAGAGCAAGTTCCAAACGATATTATTAAAAGAGCAATTGATAAAGTTGGCAGCGGAGCCGACGAAACATATATTGAAACTAACTATGAAATTTTTGGGCCAGCTGGATCTACTGCCATCGCCACATGCCTTACTGATAATGTCAACAGAAGTGTTAGTAGCGTAAGAGCAGTTATTAATAAATGTCATGTTAAAATGGGAGCGCAAGGAAGCGTAAGCTATATGTATGATCATCTATCAATAGTAAGTTTTAAAGGACTATCTGATGAAGAAACATTAGAAGCCTTAATTGAAAGCGGAATTGACGTTAATGATATTGAAGAAGAAAACGGAGAAACAATAGTTTATGGAGCCCCAAATGATTTATATAAAATAAAAGAAGCTGTTTCTAAAAAATTACCAAACGTCGAATTTGACATTGATGAAATAACAATGCTGCCAAAAGAAAAAGTTACCCTAACCGGTGAAGACTTAGACACATTCAAAAGAATGTTAGAGCTTTTAGATGAAGTTGAAGATGTTCAAACGGTTTACCATAACGTAGAGCTATAAAAGCTCTTTTTTCTTTCTAAAAAATATGATAAACTATTTATATAAAGAAGGTGAAAGTATATGAATACAAATCTTTTCCCAGCTGATACATATATAGTGAAAAATGCAACAATATTAAATAACGAAGATAGATTAACCTTAATAAAACTGTATGAACCAGTAATAGGAGCTACCGCTATAAATTTATACTTTACCTTATGGGCTAATTTAGATACTTTAAACATAATTTCAACTGACTATACACACCATAATTTAATGGCAACAATGAGATTAAAATTAGAAGATATTTTAGAAGCAAGAGAAAAACTAGAAGGCATTGGACTTATGAAAACTTATGTTAGAAAAGACAGCATCAACAATTACGTATATGAATTATACTCACCATTAGAGCCTAAAGAGTTTTTAGATAATCCCATACTTTCTACAGCTTTAGAAAGCAATATTGGCAAAAGAGAATTTAAAAAATTAATTAAAACATTTTCAATTCCCGAAGTTGATTTGACAGGATATAAAGATGTAACAGCTAAATTTAGCGAAATATTTGATACCATAAATTCATCAGAAATGATTGACACCACAAGCATCAGAAAAGTAAAAAACTTAGAAATAATAGTAGATGAAAAAATTGATTTAAATAATGTTTTGGGGCTTATTCCAGATGAAATATTAAATCATAAAAGTATTACAAATGATACAAGATCACTATTATATAAATTGTCATTTATATATAACTTAGATGAAGAAACAATATCAGAATTAATTAGAAATTCAGTAAATGAAAAAAGAACCATTGATAAAAATAAGCTAAGAGAAAATTGCCATAACTATTATACATTTGAAAACAAAAATTCATCACCTTCACTAATATATAAAAAACAACCAGAGTATTTAAGAAAAGCCGTTAGTGATACATCAAAAAAATCAAAATTAATTTATACATTTGAAACCACATCACCATATGATTTTTTAACAGGCAAAAACAAAGGTACAAGGCCAAATAAAACAGATATGAATTTACTTGAAACATTACTTTTAGATTACGAACTTAATCCTGGAGTGGTTAATGTATTAATTGACTATGTATTAAAAATAAATGATAACAAACTAACTAAAAACTTTGTTTTAACAATTGCCAGCCAGTGGAAAAGAAGCAACATCAAAACCGTAGAAGAGGCCATTAACATATGTAAAAAAGAAAATAAAGCTAAAAAACCTTCAGTCAGAATAAAAAAAGAAGAAAAACCAAATTGGTATGACAAAAACTTTGAAGAAGATCTTGCAACCGAAGAAGACATAAAAAAACTAGAAGATAAATTAAATAATTTATAGGAGGTCAAAATGAAAAAAATAAACGAACATTTAAATCCTAAAAATAATTTAAACGATATACTCGAAGAAGAGTATGAAGAAGCTTTAAAAAGCGAATCTTTTAAGGCCTTTGTCAGCAAAATTAAATTAAAAAGACAAGAATTAAAAAAATATACCTCACTTCTTGAAGAAAGTTCACAAGAATATCATAACTGTCAAAACTGTAAAGGCATTTTAGAATGTAAAAATAAGCTAGAAGGTTTTGCATACCTTCCAAAAGTGAGTAATGAAAGTTTAGAATTTTCCTATAAAGCTTGTAAGTATAAAAAGAAAATGGATAAAGAAAACAAATATCACGAAAACACCTTTCTTTATAGCATCCCAGAAGAGATTAAAAGCGCCAGCATAAATAAAATATACAAAACCGATAAAGCTAGATATAATACAATAATTTGGCTTACTGATTTTATTAAAAAATATAAAGAAAATAAAAATCAAAAAGGCTTATATCTATGTGGTAATTTTGGCTCTGGAAAAACATATTTAATTGCCGCTATGCTAAACGAACTTGCTAAAGAAGGAATCAAAAGCGCTATTGTGTTTTGGCCAGAATATTTAAATGATTTAAAATCATCATTTAATTCACAAATAAAAACCGAATTTAAAACTAAATATGAAAAAATAAAAAAAGCCCCATTATTACTTATTGATGACATTGGAGCTGAAAGTGTAACCCCATGGGCAAGAGATGAAGTGTTATGTCCAATACTTCAATACCGCATGGAAGAAAAGTTACCAACATTTTTTACCTCAAACCTAGATTTAAAAGCTTTAGAGACACACCTAGCTTTAACCAGCAAAGGCGATGAAATAATTAAAGCCGGTAGAATAATATCTAGAATTAAGCAGCTAACAGAATATCAAGAACTTATAAGTAAAAATTTAAGAAAATAAAAATCATAAAAAACTATTTTTAAATTAGTAAAAATGTGGTAGAATATCAGTAATGGCGAAGAGAAGGACAATATTATTAAAAAGTATTTTAAAGCGAATTTGGGATGGTGCGAGCCAAAAAAAACAACTTTAATAATTACTACCTTTGAGCTGATTATTATAATCCGGGTAAAACCGTTATCAAAATAAGTAACAAACTAGGATGGTACCGCGCATAAGCGCTCCTTGCTCTATTTTTTAGGCAAGGATTTTTTAATTGGAGGAGATTATATGGATAAAAAAGAAATCAGACAAAGTATCAAAATTGATATGGGATATTTTTTAGAAACATATTACGGAATAACGAACAAAACGTTGTTAAAAAAACTAGTAAAAATGTCACACAAAGACATAAAACAAATACTAAAACTATACGGAACCGAGTTAAAACGGACATGTTTCGAAGCCTTAACAAGAGAAAATGTTGCTAGAGGAGAAATAATTCTAGTTACAGATGGGTTTGGCAATATTGCCCCATATAAAAACCCATTACTAGTAATTGAAGAAGACTATTTTGAAGTGATGGAACAAAAATATCTAAAAAAAGTGAAAAGGAGAAATTAAAATGATAAACATTAAAGAAGATAAAAGATTAAATACCTTAAATCATAGCTGCGCCCATTTACTTGCTCAAGCCGTAAAACACATTTATAAAGACGCTAAATTATGGGTTGGTCCTGTTATAGAAGAAGGATTTTACTATGACATTGATTTAAATGGATATACCCTAACTGATGAAGATTTAGAAAAAATTTCTAAAGAAATGAAAAAACTAGTAAAAGATGGTAAAAGAATATACCGCGAAGAACTATCAAGAAAAGAAGCTTTAGAAAGATTTAAAGATAATCCATATAAAATAGATATAATTAATGGACTTTCAGAAGATGAAGTAATAAGCTGCTATACTCAAGGCGATTTTACAGATTTATGTAGAGGGCCACACGTTGACAGCGTAAAAGAATGCAAAAACTTTAAGCTATTAAAATTTAGTGGTTCATATTATAAGGGAGATTCTAAAAACAAAGTTCTTCAAAGAATATATGGTATATGCTTTGATAGTAAAGAGGACTTAGAAAATCACCTAAAAGAATTAGAAGAAGCAGCATTGCGCGATCATAGAAAAATTGGTAAAGAACTTGAAATTTTTATGACCGATGACCTAGTAGGTAAAGGCATGCCTCTATGGCTTCCAAATGGAGCTTTAGTAAGAAAAGAACTTGAAAATTATATATATGAGAAAGAACAAAAACTAGGTTACCATCACGTTTATACCCCATGTGTTGGAACCGTTGACTTATATAAAACAAGTGGCCACTGGGATCACTATAAAGAAAATATGTTCCCATCCATGAAAGTGGATGACGAAGAGTTTGTACTAAGACCAATGAACTGCCCACACCATATGCTTGTATATAAAAACTCTCTCCATTCTTACCGTGAACTTCCAATAAGAATAGGTGAGTTTGCAACAGACTTTAGATATGAAGCCTCAGGAGCTGTTAAGGGCTTAGAAAGAGTTAGATGCATGTGCCAAAACGATGCCCACTTATTTGTCACACCTGAACAAATTGGTGATGAATTTAAAAAAGTAGTTCAATTGATATTGGATGTTTATAAAGACTTTGGAATCAACAATTATAAATTTAGATTATCACTTAGAGATCCAAATGATAAGGAAAAATACTTTGATGACGATGAAATGTGGAATAACGCCGAAAATAAATTACGTGAAGTGTTAGATTCATTAGGTGTTAAATACTTTGAAGCTGTTGGTGAAGCCGCATTTTATGGTCCTAAATTAGATGTAGAAGTAAAGCCGGCAGTTGGCCCAGAAGTAACATTATCTACTTGCCAATTAGATTTCTTACTACCAAGAAGATTTGAATTAAGCTATATTGATAAAGATGGAACTAAAAAAACACCAGTTGTTCTTCATAGAGCCATCTTTGGAACATTCGATAGATTTACCGCATTTATACTTGAAGAAACAAAAGGCGCACTTCCGCTTTGGCTTAGTCCAACACAAATAAATATAATACCAGTAAACAACGAATATCATTTAAAATATGCTGAAAAAATTTGCGATAAATTAAAAGAAGAATTTAGAGTATCTTTAGACAGTAGAGAAGAAAAACTTTCATATAAAATGCGTGAAAGTCAAATAAAAAAAGTACCATATACTTTAATATTAGGTGATAAAGAGAAAGATGAAAAAATAATTAGTTTTAGAAAATATTCATCAAAAGAAACAGAAAGCATGCCATTAAAAGACTTTATTAAAAAATTAAATGATCAAATAAAAGAAAGGAGATAAAATGCCTGAAACAAGAGATTTTAGTTATCTAGACGAGGAAAAAATAATAGATAGCAGTTCCCAAAGACCTGGTGAAAGAGTAATTTATCATGAAATGCAAAAATTTAATTTAAGAGACTTTTTACACTCAAAAGGCGCATCAAGTGGAGCAGTCGGCATAATAACATCGAGTCAACTGATCATTACCGATACATTTGTAAGAAGTATATATTTTAAAAAATATGGTACTCACTTTGAAACGGCTAAAATGATATATCAAGCAATTTATGGAAACAAACCACATCTTGTGACTGGCAATTTTGAACCAAACTCAATAGCCTGGCAAGAATTAATAACTGAAGATGATAATATAATAATTGAGTTTAGTGATCCTGCAAACTTCTCATCATCAATATGGCTTCCAGATCACTGCTCAAAAGAGCAAATAGAATTTCTCGAAAAGCTAAATAGCGAAATTCAATCGATAAAAAAAGAAGATCAAGAATATTTTAGAAAAAATCCTATAATATTTGAATGCATGTATAATGGTAGTGAGCTTTGTGTATTAAGCGATTTAGCAGATTTTATAGAAGCTTTAAGAGATAGCCCCAGAAGTGATTTACATAAAGGAAAACAAGGAGGAAGAAAATGAGACAATTTACTGAACAAGAACAAGTTCGAAGAAACAAAGTAAACGAATTAATAGAAAAAGGCGTAAAGCCGTTTGGAGGTAGAATTGATGTAACATCAAACTCTAAAATAATTAAAGATAGTTACATGGATAAAACCAAGGAAGAACTCGAAGAAATAAAAGAAAATGTTTTAATAGCAGGAAGAATAATGACTAAAAGAAGAAAAGGAAAAGCGGGATTCTTCCACATTCAAGATAAATATGGTCAAATTCAAATTTATATTGCGATAAACGAAGTTGGCGAAGAAGCTTATGAATTATTTAAATCATCTGATATCGGCGACATAGTTGCCATAGAAGGATATGTATTTAAAACAAATACCGGCGAACTTTCAGTACATGCTAAAAAATATATTCATCTAGTAAAAGCCTTGAAACCACTACCTGAAAAATACCACGGCCTTACTGATACTGAAGAAAGATATAGAAGAAGATATGTAGATTTAATTATGAATGAAGAAGCCAGAAAAATAGCTTTCGCAAGACCTAAAATAATTAGAACAATTCAAAATTATCTTGATAATTTAGGATATGTAGAAGTAGAAACACCAATATTAAGTCCAATTTTAGGCGGCGCAGCTGCAAGACCTTTTATCACCCATCATAACGCGCTAAACATGCCATTTTATTTAAGAATAGCTACCGAGTTACCACTAAAAAGATTATTAGTAGGTGGTATGGACGCAGTTTACGAAATTGGTAGAATATTTAGAAATGAAGGCGTAGACAGAAAACATAATCCAGAATTTACAAGCATTGAACTATATAAAGCATATTCCGATATGTATGGTATGATGGATATAGCCGAAGGAATAATCAGTGAAACATGCATGGCCGTAAATAATACTTATGATATTGAGTTCGATGGACAAAAAATATCATTAAAACCAGGCTTCAAAAGAATACATATGGTTGATGCCATTAAAGAAGTTTGTGGAGTTGATTTCTGGAAGGAAATGAGTAAAGAAGAAGCTATAAAATTAGCGGAAGAATACAATGTTGAAATAGAACCACACTTTGAATTTGGGCATATTGTAAATGCTTTCTTTGAAAAATACGTAGAAGAAACATTGATTGAACCAACATTCGTTTACGGACATCCAGTTGAAATAAGTCCTCTCGCTAGAAAAAGCGATGACCCAAGATTTACTGAAAGATTTGAATTATTTATATGTACCATGGAATTTGCCAATGCCTTTACGGAATTAAATGACCCAATCGATCAGTATGAAAGATTTGAAAATCAGTTAAAAGAAAAAGAACTTGGAAATGAAGAAGCAAATGAAATGGATTTAGACTTCGTAGAAGCCTTAGAATACGGTATGCCTCCAGCAGGAGGTATGGGAATTGGTATTGATAGATTAGTAATGCTGCTAACAGGTTCAGAAACCATAAGAGAAGTTATATTATTCCCACATATGAAAAATAAATAGAAGTAGTACAACGCTACTTCTTTTAAAATGTTGACATATTTTTTAGAGGTTGCTAAACTAATGATGGAGATAAAAGTTAGGAGATGATGTTATGACTCCACATAACGAAGCAAAAAAAGAAGATATTGCTGATGTTGTAATTATGCCAGGAGACCCACTTCGTGCAAAATATATAGCTGAAAATTATTTGACAGATTATAAATTAGTTAATCAAGTCAGAAACGTATATGCTTATACAGGAAACTATAAAGGAAAGAGAATAACCGTCATGGCTTCAGGTATGGGAATGCCAAGCATGGGAATATACGCCTATGAACTATATAAAATTTATGATGTAAAAACAATAATAAGAGTAGGTTCATGCGGAGGATATCTAGAAGAGGAAAAACTTTTTGATATTATTTTATCAACAAATGCATATTCAGAGACTAATTTTGCCTATACTTTAAATAATGATAATTGCCATATAGTAGAAAGTGATAAAGAACTAAATGGCAAGATAAGTAATATTGCTAAAGAAAAAGGCATCAAAATATTCGAAGGCCCAACAGCTTGTTTAGACTGCTTTGACTTATATATGACCGATGTTAATAAATTTTTAGAAAGAATACCCGAAAATATTAAACCAATTGCCGCTGAAATGGAAGCCTTTGCCTTATTCTATGTTGCTAAAATGCTAAACAAAAAAGCAGCTTGTTTAATGAGCGTTGTTGACTCAAAATATATCAAAGATGTAGCTACAGCCGAAGAAAGAGAAAAAGGTTTAAATAAAATGATCGAACTTGCTTTAGATTCATGCATTTAGTTCATAATAAAAAAGGTGATATCAATGAAATATACAAAATATGATTTAGGCAGTTATAATCTTTATACAGTTGTTACTGATAGATTTAAAACGATAAGTTTATCAATAAATATTAGATTGCAAAACGAAAAAGAACATGACAAATATATGCCAATGCTTTGGCGAATGCTGATAAACACCAGCAGTCACTATAACAGTTTAAAAGAAATAAATGAAGCTGCCGTAAGCATTTATGATCCTTATTACAGTATTAGGTTTGTTGGAAGTGGACTTCAAGATACTCTTTGCTTATCAGCCTCATTCATAAATGAAAAATATACCGAAAGAGGAATGAACGAAAAGAGTATAAAGTTTTTGTCAGACTTTATATTTAAACCCAAAATAAATAATGAAATGTTTGATGAAGAAATGTTTGAAATTCAAAAAGCAAAATTAATAGATTATTATATTTCAGTCAAAGACTATCCTAGAGAATATGCCGAAAGCCGAATACATGAAGAAATGAACTTTTTTGGATATAAAGAATATTCCCTAGATGAAATCATTGAAATAACAAAAAAATTAACGAATAAAGAGCTTTACAATTTTTATAAAAAATTAATAAATGAAGGAAAGTTAGACATTTTTATTTGTGGTAACTTTGATCCTGAAGAAATAAGAAAAATAGTAAAGAAGAATATAGAATTTAATGGAAATAATGAGCAAAAGCCAAAACATATAATAGAGCAAAATACCTATAACAAAAAACCTAGAGTTATAATTGAAACTTCTGACAATGTTCAAAGCATATTAATTATCGGTTCTAAAGCCATTAATATGACTAGCTTTGAAAGAAAATATGTTTCTTTATTGTACTCCTGGATTCTAGGAGGAAGCACCAACTCCCTATTAAACCAGAGAGTTAGAGAAAAAAACTCACTATGTTATTACATATACACTAATCGTAAAAACTTAATTGGCGACTTTAAAATATATGCCGGTATAAATGGAGAAGATTTTGATAAAGTTTATAGCCTTATTAAAGATGAATTAAATAACGTAAAAAAAGGAAATTTCACAGATAGTCTTCTAGACAGCGTAAAACACACATATTATCATACCTTAAAAAGCATTGAAGATTATCAAAATGACATGATAAATAGTACAATTTCTGAAGTGCTTGTAGATACAGACGACATTAAAACCAGACGTAAAATGATGGAAAAAGTAACTAAAGAAGATATAATGAATTTTGCTAAAAAAGTGCACATTGATACTGTATACTTATTAAAAGGTGATCGAAAATGAAAAAAGAAACATATGAAAAACTTGATCTAGACGTATATACTGAAACATTAGATAATGGTTTGCGTATCTTTTTGACCAAAGTACCAAGAAATGAAATTCATGCGAGAATCACTTCTTTATATGGTGGTTCAATACTCGAATTTAAACTAAAAGGGGAGAAAGAGTTTACAAAAGTGCCAGCGGGAATTGCCCATTTTTTAGAACATAAAATGTTTGAAAAAAAAGATTATGATCCTCTTCAAATATACGAAAATAATGGAGCATTCGCTAATGCATTTACCACTGAAAATATCACATCATATTACTTTACTGGAGTTGATAAATTTTACGACAATTTAAACAATTTGCTAAGATGCGTCAGCGAACCATATTTTACAGATGAAAATGTTGAAAAAGAAAAAGGAATAATCTCCCAAGAAAAAAAAGAGGATTTAGACAACGTATATTACATAGTTAAAGATAAAGCATATGAAAATACATTTCATAATTTAGATGTTAAATATACAGTTTTAGGAAGTCTCGATGACATTAATAGTATCAAAAAAGAAGACTTATATAAAGTTTACAATACCTTTTATCAGCCAAGCAATATGGTACTTACTATTAGTGGTGACATTGATATAAATAAAACAATGGAGTTTATAAGAGATTTTTATAATAAAAAAGATTTAAAAGAAAAAATAGAAATAATAATAAAAAAGCAAAATGAGCCGGACGAAGTAGTTAAAGAAAAAGAAATAATATATAAAAATAACAAGACTAAAGAAATATTTATAAATTACAAAATCAGAAAAAATGATGTTATCAAAGACAAATACACATCAAGAGTATATTTGAATATGTATTTAGCAATGAATTTTAGTGGATTATCAGAGTTGAGTGATATTACCACAAAAGACAAAAACTTTTTATCAGGAATAAGTGGCCATATGTTTGAAATTGATGATTTTTATATTTTATCGTTTAATGCAACAGTAAAAGATGATGCACAATCAGCCATTGAATTAATTGACAAGACATTAAAAAGTAAAGATTTTGAAGAAAGCAGATTTAATTTGATAAAAAAAGTTAATCTAAGCTCAATAATTCTATCAACAGAAAATCCAAGTGAAATATGTTCCATGCTAACAAATCAAATAAAAATATATGGAAGGCTAATTACTGATATGCATTCAAAACTACTCAATTTAAATTTTAAAGATTTTAAAACATTTATTAGTGAATTAAATTTAAAGAATAGATCTATAGTTATATTAGAATCAAAAAAAGGCGATTAATCGCCTTTTATTATCGTTATATTACTTTTATCAACTATTTTAGAATACTTAAGAACATTATCTAAAATATTTATATCATCTTCCGAAATAGAAAAAGTATATATAACTTTTTCATCAAATTGCTTTATTACATGAATATTATTTAAAATATAATCAATATTTTTAATATTATCATAATCAAATTCGATAGTAATTTTATAACCTTTTTCTAAAAAACCAAAATCACACTTTAAAATAGCTTGAGTAGCAGCCGAAGAGTAAGCCCTAACTAACCCCCCAGCGCCTAATTTAATGCCACCGAAATATCTTACAACAACACATAAAATATTAGTTAAATTATTATTTTTTAAAACATTTAAAATAGGCATTCCAGCAGTTCCACTAGGTTCGCCATCATCAAAACATTTTTCCAAAGAGTTTATTATATACCCGTAACAGTAATGTGTCGCATCTTTATATTTAGATTTGATCTCATCTAACTTAATATAAACTTTGGACTTGTCATTAATTGGAATCAAAACCGCAATAAACCTAGATTTATTTATAATAATCTCGTTTTCTACTTCATTAATAATAGTTTTCATAAAACCACCAACCTAATTATATTAAATGAATTATTAAATTGCAATAGTGCTATCTTGCTAAAAACAAGTTAATTGTTTATAATACTTTTAAAAAGAGGTGATAGTAATGATATTAGAAAAATTAAAATTAGTGCCACATAAACCAGGCTGCTATTTAATGAAAAACTCAAGCGGAGTAATTATATATGTTGGAAAAGCCAAAGACTTAAAAAACAGATTAAATTCTTATTTTCATTCATCACATACAGGCAAAACTGCAAAACTAGTTTCCGAAATAGCCGATTTTGATTATATTGTAGTTTCATCCGAAACCGAATCTTTAATTCTAGAAATTAACTTAATAAAAAAACATGACCCTAAATATAACATTTTACTTAGAGATGACAAAAGCTATCCATATATTGAACTAACCATGGAAAAAGTACCTAGACTACTCGTTGTCAGAAATATTCACAAAAAGAAAAAGAAAACTAGATTATTTGGGCCATATCCTAATGTTTCAGCCGCCAGAAACACTGTCAATTTATTAAATAGACTATACCCACTAAGAAAATGCAAAACATATAATAAAAGGCCTTGTTTATACTATCACATTGGACAGTGTCTTGGTTACTGTACAAATAACGTTGATCCCGAAAAGATTAAACAAATGGAAAACGATATTATCAAATTTCTAAAAGGTGATGATAAAATTGTCACCGATAAAATAAAAGCCGAAATAGAAATAGAAAGTAACAATTTAAGATACGAAAAAGCCCTAGAATTAAAAGAACTTTTAGATTATATTAAAGTAACATTAGTAAAGCAAAAAATCGAAACCAATGATGACATTGATAGAGATATTTTTGGCTATTATAATGATGGCATATATATAAGCGTATTTATATTTTTCATTAGAGGTAGCAAAATAGCGGGGCACCATCATCAAATCATTCCAGCAATCGATAGTGAAGAAGAAGAACTAACAAGATATATTGCCAAATTTTATGATAAAGCTTTAGTACCAAAAGAAGTTCTTGTTCCAGATATTGTTGATGATAAACTTCTTTCAGATTATTTTAAAATTTCTGTTAAAGTTCCAGAAAGAGGAGTAAAGAAAAAACTTGTTAATATGGCAAGTAGTAACGCCAAAAAACAATTAGAAGATGAAATGGAATTACTTTTGAAAGATGAGCAGCGCACAAGCAAAGTAAATGATGAATTAAAAGAAATTTTAAACTTAAATAAGCTAGACAGAATAGAACTATTTGATAATGCCCATTTATTTGGAACGTATAATGTGTCTGGCATGGTAGTATTTATAGATGGAAGACCAGCAAAAAACGAGTACCGCAAATATAAAATTTCTTTTGATAAAAATGACGATTATGGAACAATGAAAGAAGTTTTGTATAGAAGATATTTTAGGGTTTTAAAAGATAATTTAACCTGGCCAGACTTAATCATCGTAGATGGTGGCATCGGCCAAATGAACATTGCCAAAGAAGTATTATCCGGATTTAATATGCAAATTCCAATAGTGGGATTAAAAAAAGATGATAAACATTCAACTAACGCCTTAGTTACATTTGATAGAGAAATACCTATTGAAAAGCGAAGTGACCTATTTCACTATCTTGAAAGAATGCAGGATGAAGTTCATAATTATACCATTAATTATCATAAGCAAATTAGAAGCAAAGGCCTTTACGCTAGTATCTTAGACAATGTAGAAGGAATCGGCCCCAAAAGAAAAGAAGCCCTCCTTAAAAAATACAAAACAGTTAGTAACATGCAAAAACAATCAATAGAAGAGCTTTCCAAATTCATTCCAAAAGAAGTTGCTATAGATTTAAAAAAAGTTTTGGATGAAATATCATAGGAAATATAGGCAAAAATCAAATGCGCATAATGTAAAGCTATAAAACAAGCTTTACTTTTTTTTTATATTTTGATATATTGGAAAAGTAGAATAAGGGAGTATGTAGTATGAAGAAGTCTTTAAAAATTATTGGGATTGTTATTTTGATAAATATTATTTTAGTTGCTTTGGCTAGTATTTGGGCGAAAGGATTAAAAGAAGATCAAAAATTAACTAAAGAAAAAATGAAATTAATTATAGATGCCTATCCAAAATTTGATGAAAGTGTAAGCCAATTTTCTGATAAACGAAATATATTGTATGAAAATAAAGAAGAATTATATTATGAAACATTGAGTGAAAATTATGAGTATTGGAGTAATTTTTTTACAGAATATACTGAAGGAATTAAAAATTTAGAAGAAGCAGCAAAACCATTAAAAGGAAATTGCACAGTTAGCTTTGGTGATGTTAATACTAATAGTAAATGTACGGCTTTTAAAGCAAACTATGAGGCAGCCCATAACTATTACATAAGTGACGTAAAATCTCTTAATAAACTTATAGAAAACTATAATAAATGGTGTGAAAAGAATGATGAAAATGAGAAAATATTAAATAAAATTAGTTATCACATATATAAAGACTATATAGATTATGATAATGATGGAGAATATTTTGGAAAAGTTGAGGTGAGTGACAATGAAAAATAATAGCGAAAACGAAGAAATAAAAACTCACAAACAAAAATATAATGATTTAGTTACTAGTACATATGACAGCGACAGTTCATTAGATTTCAATCTTGATGAAATCGAAACACCAGAAATTGGAGACAAAACAATGTCTTTAATGTTTGAAGATATTCAAAATTTTGTTGAAGAAGATAAAGAAAATAAAGAAGATACAATAAAAAAGATAGAAAAAGACAAATTAAAATCTGAAGATTCGGCTAAAGAAATAGAAGAATCAAAATTTAAAGATTCCACGTTAAATGATGAAAAAACTTTATCAAAAACGGAAGAAATATCATATAACCTAGGAGCCTTATATAATGATAAAAATGATTTTCATGAAAATAAAAGCAAAGAAAACAAAAAATTAAAACTTTGGCAAAAAATATTAGTTCTACTAATTTGCTTGGGATTATTTTTATGTTCAGTAGTAGCCTTTTTACTATATGGACCATATCCGAATTTCCGTGAATGGCTTATCACCACAGCTATGACAACCATGAATCATCAGTATTTAGCCAAATGGTTTTATAGTGATGAAACAATAAATTCAGTTTTAAAGAAGAATTATGTTGTTGAATCTGGCGAAGAAGCAGATATAAATCAAGTAAAATTTATAGATTACAGCAATATTAATATCATGTACAAAAATAAATATGAGAAAGAAATTTTAACTAAAGATGAAGGAAATGATTTATACAAATTAATTAACATATCAGGTTCTGGTATAAGAGGCTACTTAGTAGTAATATATGACCCATCTAAAGTAAAAATTGCAACCGCAACTAATATGAACTCTTACGGCGAAATGCTTACAGATATGGTTAAGAAAAACAATGCGATAATTGGCATGAATGCTAGTGGATTTCAAGATCCTAATTATAATGGTAATGGTGGATCACCACATGGAATGGTCATTAAAGGCGGAAAAATTGTCAGCAATTTAGAAAAACCAAATGTTGGAGGCGGCATCATCGGATTTACAAAGGACAATAAACTTATATTAGGCAAGATAAGTGCTAACGAAGCATTAAAAAAAGGTGTTAGAGATGCAGTCGAATTTGGGCCTTACCTAATAGTAAATGGCAAGCCTTCATTTATCAAAGGAAATGGAGGTTGGGGTACAGCTCCAAGAAGTGCAATTGGTCAAAGACAAGACGGAATAGTCCTTTTCTTAGTAATGGATGGTAGAGATTATTCACATGGCATAGATGGCGTCGGCATGGTTGAACTTACAGAAATTTTAATGAAGTATGGTGCATATAACGCCTCTAACCTAGATGGTGGCACATCTTCCGGACTGGTTATAAATGGAAAACTTGTAAATAAGCCAATAAATGGTAGTGGCCAACAAAAAACAAGAAAAATACCAGATGCCTGGATTGTTACCAAGTAATTCATATCTTGTTTAGACATATATTTACACTAGTTATAATTATTTTTAAATTATAATGCTTTAATTTTGATATAATAAAAATAGGGCGGTGAATTCATATGGCTAAACATGCAAAAAAAAGAAAAAAAGCGAAAAGCATATTTATATTTTTGATTTTAGCTATTATTGGATATGGAATTTATTATGTATCAAACCACAAAGAAGAATTAAAACAAGCAATGATCGATATGACTGGAGAAGTACAAATAAAGCCACTAAAAATAGTAGACCAATTTTCAAAAACTAGGCCAATTGCTGTTATGATAAATAATAATCATCAAGCTTGGCCACATGCAGGCTTAGATGATGCTTATATAACATATGAAATTATTGCAGAAGGCGGAATCACTAGACTCATGGCCATTTTTAAAGATAAAGAAACTGCAAAGATAGGCTCTGTTAGAAGTTCTAGACCATATTTTTTAGACTACGCTTTAGAAAACGACGCCATTTATGTACACTTCGGATGGAGTGAAGACGCCAAAGCAGATATAAAAACGCTAGGAATTGATAATATAAATGGCCTAACAGACGAAAGTGTTTTTTGGAGAGACACTTCCCTAAAAAAAGCAAGAGAACACACCGCTTTTACAAGTATGGAAAAAATAAACCAATATGCTAAAGAAAAAGGCTATAACCGTGACACAAATAAAAAATTATTATTAAACTATAGTGTGGACGAAATAGATCTTAGCGAAAGAGAAGATGCAATAAAAGCAGAGAAAGTGTATATGAGATATTCAAAATACACTAATAGTAGTTATGAATATGATAGCGAAAATAAAAATTACAAACGTTTTATGTCAGGAACAAGTCATGTTGATGCTATAACAGGTAGGCAGTATACATATAAAAATGTTATAATTACTCCAATTAAAAATAGAAGTTACGATAGCTACGGAAGACAAAAATTAGATAATATTGGACAAGGAGAAGGATATTTCATTACAAACGGCTATGCAATACCAATTACCTGGTCAAAAGAAAGTCGAAGTAGTCAAACTGTATATAAAGATAAAAATAATGAGGAAATAAAAGTAAACGATGGAACAACTTTTATCCAAATTACACCGATAGGTGAAGAAATAAAAATAGAAGGAAACGAACAGTAAATATCAATTTGTAATTTATGATTATACGTGATATAATGTTTGAGTGTTTGAGGTGAAAATTTTATGAGCAGTCATAAAGCAGACTTACAATATATGAATATAATTAATAAGTATATAAATAATGAAGAATTCCAAAAAACAAAAAACATAGAGCACCACGGAGTTACTAGATTTGAGCATTCTTTAAAAGTATCATATTATTCTTATAAAATAGCTAAAATCTTAATGCTTGACTATAAAGAAACCGCAATTGGTGGATTACTTCATGACTTTTTTATAAGTTCAAATGATAGAACAAGTAAAGAAAAAATTGAATCAGTTTTTACTCATCCTAAAATTGCTTTAAAAACCGCAAAATCTGAGTTTGATCTAACAGTTAAAGAACAAGACATAATTAGATCCCACATGTTTCCTATAAATATTTCTGTGCCTAAATATATGGAAAGTTGGATTGTTAGTTCAGTTGATAAAATTGTAGCCATTGAAGAATTATCTCTTAAATTTAAATTTAAAGTTAGATATGCTTATAACTTACTACTATTATTTATCATCGGTTTACGTTAGTCAAAAGAAACAGACCATTGTTTCTTTTTTTTGCCATTTCTCTTTATTTTTGATATAATGTTAATGATGTCCTTGTAGCTCAGCAGGATAGAGCAATCGCCTCCTAAGCGATAGGTCGGAGGTTCAAATCCTCTCAAGGACGCCACTTTAGTTAAAAACAAGTTTTACTTGTTTTTTTGTTTTAATTTTTCAAAATATACATATAATTATAATGAGTGAAAAACATGATAAATTGGAAAAAACTAATAATTAGCATACTGATTCCTAGCGTATTAGGATTTATAGGAAGTTTAGTAGGAAATGTTCAAAATGGATTTCAAGGCATAGTTAAGCCGTCATTTACACCACCAGAAATTGTATTTCCGATAGCCTGGATAATTCTTTATATACTAATGGGAATATCAACATATCTAATACTAGAAAGCAAAGGTCAAAACAAAGAGAAAGGCTTAATATTATATGGCGTGCAGCTAATATTAAATGCCTCATGGACATATTTCTTTTTCAATCTAAATTGGTTTTTATTTTCATTTATTTTAGTAATTATAATTTTAATTTTAGTAATTTATATGATAAAAGAATTTCATAAAATTAATCCATTAGCCGCCTACCTTCAGTTACCATATGTATTATGGCTTATATTTGCAGCTATTTTAAGCTATAATGTATATTTACTAAATTAGACACAAATATTGTGTCTTTTTAAATTGACAAAGCACATATAATTTTATTTTTTTTAAATTATATGTTATATTAATAATGAAGTAAGGAGGCTTAATATGACTTTTGAAGAAAAATTAGATAAATTAGAAAAAGAATATAGAGAATTACAGTCCTCATTTTTAAGAAATGAGCCTATTACTATAGAAAAAAAAGATATAGATGGTGAAACAATAATTAATACATATGAACCAACTTCTTCAGATTATCTTAGTAAATACTATAGTGAAAAAGATTCCCTAGAAAAACAAATTAAAATTCTTAGATTAGATAATGATCATGACAACAATAGACCAATAACATATCATTTTATAGATAGTGATGGTGTCAAACGAGAAGTAGAAGTAGCTTCAGATAACCATGATGACTATGAAGAAGCTTATAAAAAACAGCTAGAATTTATTGAAAATGGAAGGTTAACAAGAAATGATTATATCGTCGATAGTATAATGAGAGAAATTAATGATGGAAAAGATGAAGAATTAGCAAGACTAATGGAAGAAATTCATTTGAAAACAGATAGCCAAGTAAATGAGCCTGAGGCAGAAGAGCAAACACCTCAAGCAGACGCAACTTCTTCAGAAAC
>CACZQJ010000041.1 GCA_902783265.1 uncultured Erysipelotrichaceae bacterium
CCTGTCCACTGTTTGAACTTTTGAACTGCTGTCTTTTCGTCAGGTTTCCCTTTTAACATTTCATCTGTAATGTTTGTAAGTTCGGTTATTTTTGGTGGTAATGGCCTTTTGGGGTCAATTAATTCATCAAATCTGTCAATGATTTCCCCGTTGCATATTTTGACCGCACCTATTTCAATTATTGAATCGGAGCCACCTGCGTTAAAGCCTGTTGTTTCTAAATCGAATACAACGTATGTTGTATTTAATAGTTCTTCGCTGCTTGGCCTTAATGATATATTGATAGAGTCATCTATTAAAGTTAATTCTGTACCATATAAAACTTTAAATTTATCTTTTTCTTCTTTTCCTTTGTTGTAACTTGTTACTAAATTAAAAACATGGGGAAAAGCTTGGCATCCATTGTGATCTGTAATTGCAATAGCTTTATGGCCAAAATTTATGGCTTGCCAAACTAGTTTTTCTTCATCGGCGACACCATCCATTTGACTCATTTTCGTATGACTATGAAGTTCAACTCTTTTGTTTACCGCGTTATCCATTCTTTTTTCTTCTTCGACTTTAGTCGTATTTATATCTCTAGCGTTTAAAACTATTTCGTTATTAGAATATCTATCGGCTTTGGTATATCCTCTTATTAAATACCAGCTGTCTTTTTTTATAGTTTTTAAATATTTTTGATATTCTTTGTCTTCTCTACAAAAGATTTTGCAATACATACTATCGGTTTTATCTGTTAATTTTAAGGTTATGATTTTAAAGTTTGATTTAGATGATTCAAAGGAATCAATTCCAAAAACTTTTGCTTTTATTGTAACGTCATCCATTTCAAATGTAATGTTTGTAATTTGAGTCACTTCAGTTTTTATTTCTTCTCCCATAATAATAGGATTTTCTTTTGGAGTACTTTTGGGGATGATTTTGGTTTTTTCAATTTCTTTTTTTATAGCTTCTGATTTTTCGGCGTTGATTTTGGTGTTTATTATTATGTTAAATCCTGCTTTGTTTAGTTCACTTTCTAATTCTTTTTTTATACTGTTTAGTTTCTTTTCTTCAGCTATGTTACTTATTTCAATAATTAATTTGTCTTTTTCTAGCGTTAATTTACTATCTATAAATTCAGCAAGTAATGGGGCATTTTTACTGTAGCCTTCAAGGAAATATCTAAAATAATTTTCTATTTCTTCGATATTGAAATTTTGAACTTTTATTCTTGAAGTTACAGTCATAGTTTTATATTTTTGTTTTAATAATTTATTAAAGTCTAAATATATTTTTAAAGGTAAAATTTTTTCAAGTGAAAGATAAAAAGCATATTTATCTTTATTCCTATTACAAACAATTTTATCTAATTTACCATTTTCAAAATACTTGGTCATCTCTTTTGGTAAATTTATTTGTTCTAATAATAAATTTAATTTATCTTTCATTGTTATCACCTTTCTTAATTATATCATGTTAATGTGTTTTTAAAAGAAGTTTAACAACTTCTTTTAGTTTTTTGTTTTGGCATATTATTCATAGGATAGGCAATCTCTAAATAAATTACTCTATGTGGCACTGATACTTCCTTGACTAACACGCATACTTTTTCTCCTAATTTAAATTTATGGTTTAATTTTTTCTTAACTTTGGAAACGTCTTCTGGTCTTACGGTTCCTTTTATGTTGTTTTCCATCTTTATTTCCATTCCATATGGAGTCATTCTAGTAATTTGGCCAGCAAATTTTTCACCAATATATTCCTGGATGTATTCGGCCATTTTTAAATCTAGTGTTTCACTTTCAGCTGTGTCGGCTTCTCTTTCCATATTAGATGAATGGGCGCATATTTCAGGGAGCATTGATTCAATGATATCTAATTTTTCAAATGTTGATTCAAAATCGTTATAATAATCTATTAGTCTATGAACCATTAAATCTGGGTACCTTCTTATCGGAGAAGTAAAGTGGGTATAAAAGTTTAAGGCTAACCCGTAATGTCCTTCATTTATGTTTGAATATTTTGCTTTACTCATACTGGTTAGTATATAGTTTGAAATTACGCCATAGTTTTCTGTTCCTTTAAAACTATCTAAAAAGTCGTCTAAATCTCTTGAGGTATATGTTCCGTTGTTTATTTTATTTAATAGCTTATTAGCTGATCCGTTACATAATCCTTCTTCTTTTAAAAAGTTTATTGTTTCTACTAACATATCTTCATGCGGACCCCCATGGACTCTATAAACAAATGGAAATCCCATATATGAATAGTGGGTTGTAACAATTTCATTGGCGGCAATCATAAAATTTTCAACTATTCTTTCAGCGGTTTTTTGGCTTCTTTGCTCAAATGATGTCGGTGTTCCTTCTTTTGTTACTATGGCTTTTATTTCGTTTGATGAGAAATCAATATTTCCACGTTTTTTGCGTTTTTCTCTTAAAATTAATGATAATTCTTGCATTAATTTTAAGTCTTCTATAAAATTTTCATATCCATCTATTAAGTTATTATTTTCTAAAATTTCATTTACTTCTTCATATGTCATTTTTTTCTTGGAATTGATTACGCTGTCAAATATTTCATAATCTGTTATTTTTCCATTTTTATCGATTATCATTTTAACTGTTTTAGTTAGTCTATCGACTTTTTCATTTAATGAGCATATTCCGTTTGATAGTTCGTGTGGTAGCATTGGTAAAACTGAATCAGCTAGGTAGGCAGATGTACCTCTTATAAAGGCTTCTTTATCTAAATTGCTGCCTTCTTTAACATAGTGACTAACATCAGCGATGTGAACACTTAAAATATAGTTTTCCCCGTCTTTTTCTATACTGATGGCGTCATCCATATCTTTAGTATCCTTTCCATCGATTGTAAAAATAGTGTTATCTCTTAAATCGATTCTGCCTTCTAACTCTTCTTCTAAAACGTGATCTGGAATGTTTTTTAATTCCTCGGATACTGCTTTTGAAAAGTCTTTAAAAAATCCGTGTGTGGCGGCAATAGTGGCGATTTCTATATCTGGATCGTCTTTATGGCCGATTATTTTGGTTACTTTTCCTTCAAAAAGCAGGTCTTTATCTACTATAGCTGTATAATTTTTCTCTAAGTTTATTAAAACTAAGTTTCCGCAAACAATTTGATTTAAAGTTTTCGGACAAACTACTTTTATATTTCCTTGAATATTATAAGGAATGTATGTGTTGTCGCCTATGTATTCAAAAACGGCTTTTTTATTTAATCTTTTGACTATTTTTTCGACTTTAGCATCCATGTAATTTGTTCCGTTATTTTTAAAACTGGTAAGAACAACTATGTCTCCATCTAAAGCTCCGTTTAAACTTTCTTTTTTTATTAAATATTTTCTTTTTCTTTTGGAGTCTTTTTTTATAACAAATCCGTTACCAGTATTAGTTATATAAATCTCTCCTTGGACTTTATTTAATTTATTTTCATCAAATTCTTGGTAGTAACCTTTTTCATCTAAATAAATTATTCCTTCTTCTTCTAGTTCATTTAAAGCACTAAAAAAAGCAGCTTGTTCTTCTTCTCCTTTAATGTGTATTAAGGAGCGTAATTTGTTTGAAGTAAGCTTCTTTTTACTAATTTCTTTTAATATTAATTCTTTTATGTTCACCTAAACCACCCTATTTTCATTATAAACTTTTATATAATATTTAACAATAGGTTTAGGTAAATTTTACTATTTTTTTGAGGTGTAGGAGATAAAATAGGAAATGGATTAGTTTAGGGTTTTGTGAATTATGATAAAATAATAATTAAAAAGTATATGAATGCCAAGAAAATACTATTTAACCCACACCTCGATGACGATTATATTATATATTATTTAATATGTAAAATAGGTGTTTTGACTATTTTCACTTTACTTTTTATATTTAATTTACCTTTTTTAATATATAAATTTTGCTTATTTTAGATCATTTTGCTTGGTAATTTGTTAAATGTATAGTTTTAAAAAAAATAGAAAATTACTTATTGAAGATAAATACATATCTATCTTTTCCGGTTAAGTCTTTTTCTATTTTTATATTTGCCTTTTTAAAATAGTGTTGGCCTATTTCTTTTATACTTTCGCCTTGGTTAACTCCTATTTCAAAGGCAATTAGTCCTGGTTTGTTTAAATGATTATTTGCTTTTTTTAATATTTTTTCGTAAAATTCAAGACCATTATTTTTTGCATATAAGGCAATGCTTGGTTCATTATTTTTGACAATTTCTTCTACTTCTTCATCATATGCGATATATGGTGGATTGCTTATAATTATGTCATATTTATTTTTAACATTTTCTAACATATCACTTTGAAAAAAATTTATTTCCACAGCATTATTTTTGGCGTTTTCTTTGGCTATTTGTAAAGCTTCTTTAGATATATCTATAGCATCAACAGATGAGTTTAAATGTTTTTTTAATGTTATGGCAATGGCTCCACTACCTGTGCCTAAATCAATAATTTTATATGGCTCATTTAGATATTTTTTGGAATATTCTATAGTTTTTTCTACTAATGTTTCGGTTTCAAATCTCGGTATCAAAACGTTTTCATTTACTTTTAAAATGCTTCCATAAAAGTCTACGTTACCTACTATATACTGAACAGGAAGTCCTTGTTTTAATTTTTCAAGGCCTTCCTTTAGTTTTTCTTTATTTAAATACTTTTCTAAGTACTCGGCGTCTGTCAATTATGCTTCTCTTAATTTTCTGTTTTGATCTTCGGTAATTAAAGCTTCTATGATATCTTCTAAATTCCCTTCCATAACTCTATCTAAGTTTTTGGTAGTATATCCTATTCTGTGGTCAGTAACTCTATTTTGTGGATAGTTATATGTTCTTATCTTTTCTGATCTATCTCCAGTACCAATTTTACTTCTTCTTTCGCTTCCTAGTTCTTCTTCTTTTTCTCTTATTTTAGCTTCATATAGTCTACTTCTTAATATTTGCATAGCTTTTTCTTTATTTTGAACTTGGCTTCTTTCGTTTTGACAAGTAACTACGGTATTAGTTGGAAGATGGGTTATTCTTACAGCACTGTCGGTTGTGTTTACTGACTGGCCTCCTGCTCCACCACTATGGTAAACATCGATTTTTAAATCGTTTGGATTAATTTCAATGTCTACTTCTTCGGCTTCTGGCATTACTAGAACTGTGGCAGTAGAAGTATGGACTCTGCCTTGCGTTTCGGTAACTGGCACTCTTTGAACTCTATGAGCTCCACTTTCATATTTTAATTTTGAGTATACTTTATCACCTTTAACCATGAATTCAACTAGTGGAAATCCACCGGCATCGTTATGTTCTTCGGAAAGAATGTCTATTTTCCATCCTTCTTTTTCTGCAAATTTGGTATACATTCTATATAAATCTCCAGCAAATATGTTAGCCTCATCGCCACCTGCGGCACCTCTAATTTCGACAATAACGTTTTTATCATCGTTAGGGTCTTTTGGAAGAAGCATTATTTCGATTTCAGATTCTAGTTTTTCTTTTTCGCTTGTAAGTCTTGTTATTTCTTCTTTAGCAAATTCGCCTAGTTCTGAATCTTTAGTCATTTCTTTAGCATCATCTAAATCAGATTCTATTTTTTTTAATTTTTGATATGCATCATAGGCTTCTTTTAAATTTGCTACTTCTTTATTTAATTTTAACATTTGCTTTACATCATTTAACACTTCTGGCTTGTTAAGCTCATTTTGAAGTTCATTATACTTTTCTTCAATTGCGATTAATCTTTCTTTCATAAATATCACCTTTTTAACGAGTTAATTATACTATATTTTATGGATATAGGCAAATAAAATTCAAAATAAAACCAATACTAATACGAATTATAAAAAGACTTTAGTATTGGTTTAAAGACTTATAGTCTCCAGTAAGATACTTAATTTTTTATTAACTATCTTCTTTGGATTCTATAAATTATATTTTTATTGTATCTGCTCTTCAGGAATTTCCTCCCAAATTGCGGTTAAAGTGTGATCTTGCTTTTGAACAACTTCTGTTTCACTAGTTATATAATACGGTTCCCATTCTGTTGCCTCAGTGCCTTCTTCTAGCTGTATTTTTGAAACGTCAACATCTGCATTGCCCCTGCTCCCCATTCTAACTAGTCTAAACCATACATATGGTGGTGTAAAATTAAAGGTATCTCCAGTTGTAAAAGTTACG
>CACZQJ010000042.1 GCA_902783265.1 uncultured Erysipelotrichaceae bacterium
ATTCGTCTTCTTCTTTAACATTGTTATATTCTTCGATAATTGCATCTTCGAATTGTTTGCGGCACTCAGGTGTGATTGGATGAGCAATATCGTGATATGTGCCGTCATTAGTTTTACGACTAGGCATAGCAGTAAATAAACCACCATCACCTTCAATAATTCTAATGCCATGAATAGCAAAGCACTCATCTAGCACTACTGAAGCGATACCACGCATACGGTTTTCACTGTCGACTTTTCGAACATTGACTGATGTAATTTTCAAGATAACCTCTCCCTTCTAGCATGATTTCACCTTAATTGTACAATATTTAAAGATAAAAATCAATAACTAAAGTCGTTTTATTCATACATTTTAATATTTTTCATTATTAAATCGGCAAAAGAAAAAGATTTAACTGTGTTATTACTAAGTTTTACTAAGAAAACAGAATTATATATTTTAATTATTTCTGCCTCATAAATCTCATACTTATTACGTCCCAAATCATACTTTATTTTAACCTTTTTTCCGAGGTAGGGGATTAAAACTTTCTTAATCATTAAATTATTACAAGGCCTACCTTGGATATCCAACATACATAGTCCCCCTTGTTATTATTCCACCAATTCCATCTTTTCCATATTTAGTCTGCTCCAAAATATCCTTTAAATCTATATTTTTATTAATATCTGATAGACTCATCTTAGTAGCAATTATTGCTGGATCCAAAGCGTGTATATTGATTCTTTTAGGACTTGAAGCAAAATTTGCACCAGCTTTTATTAATTCCTCATAGCACGACCCACATCCACCGGAAACAATAATCAGTTTTTCGTGACTTCCTTCATACTCACGGGCTTTTTTAATAGCCGCGACAAAATGTTTACTATTTTTATAAGCATTTATATCATTTGATGCACCTTTTTTCTTATAATAAGCGTCATGCCCAGTAATTACTAAAATATCAGGCTTATATTTAGAAAGCCAATTTTTAATGTTGTCAGCAATATCCTCCTCGCGCTCATTAATCCCCATTGCCCAAACGTTTGACTTGTCATAATAATCTAAACATCTCGATAAATAATCATAATCACTATCTATGTGTAAAATCTTTCCAGGCAAATAAAAATAATCGTTTCTATTAAGCATGGGTGGTTGATATGCTCTTTTTACAAAAGACTCTTCTTCTTCAATATCCTCGTTGTCATACTTTTTTAGGTCATCAATATAGCTATCGACTAATAGCCTTACATTAACACCTTTAAGTTCAGCTATGTCATTATCAATATTTATAATTTTAAAAATGATATCATTAGAATGGGAATTACGTGTTACTAAATCACCAACCTTAAAATTCATATTATCACCCAAATAATAATATGTAATTGCAAGTAAAAAAATACATAAAAAAAGATCAAATAAATTGACCTATAATTTAAAATCCCTTATATCTTCATCACTCATATCCTTACCATCAAAATAAAGTTTACTTTTAAAATGAAAAACTAAAGCAACTAAATTAGTTGGAAAAGATTTAACGATTTTATTATAATCGGTGATAATATCGTTATAATACTTTCTAAAAGCCACAATTTCAGCCTCAGATTCGGTAATTTCTACATCAATCTTTACAAAAGCATCATTACTCTTTAGTTGTGGAAAACGCTCTTTATATTTATTGAATTCTTTTAAAGCATCATAAAGCTTTCTATCTAGTTCAAAATTTGATAATTTTTTAGATTTTAATTTTTCAATAATACTTAAAACATCATCTTCTACTTCAGAATTTTCCTTAATTATTTCGATAGACTTATTAAGTAAATCAAACCTTTTTCTTAAAACAGAATCAATATTTGTTTCGGCCTCATTAATTCTAATTGTAAAAATTTGAAATCTATTATAAGTAGAAGCTACCCAAATAGCAATCAAACAGATTAGAATAATTAATAAAACGCAAGCTATAAATATACCCATATTACTCACCCTAAAAACATTATAACAAACTTAACTACTTTTTTCAATTGTTAGGATAGAATTCAGGATTAGAAACAATGCGTTCATCAAACTTGATATAATTTACATAAATTAATAATATTAAATACCACTTACCAGTTTTAGGATCACTAAGAATTATATGATCTCTTCCAGATTGTTCAATAATACCCGTAAATATTTTATCACGCCATTCTGTTGAATCTGGATAAGATGCATAAATTTCCACCTGTTTACCTCTATTTAATCTTAAAATATTTTCAATATAAGATTGTTCAAAAACCGTGTTTCCAAAATTAACCTGATTTTGTTGATTTGGAACAGCTTCTCCTCCTGTAAACAATGGAGTACCAGGAAAATTATTTTGATTTGCAAAATTATTCATAACATCATCTCCCATAAGTAATATATTTATTTATTTATGAAAATATGATAAAATTAAAACAAGGTGATGATATGAAAGTAATATTAGGCGTATCAAATAGACATGTTCATTTAACTGAAAAGACATATGAAAAACTATTTGGAAATGCTCCTTTAGGAATAGTTAAACATTTAAGGCAGCCAGGTCAGTTTGCCTCTGACAAATTTGTTACTGTTAAAAATGAAGACAAAGAAATAAAAAATGTCAGGATAGTTGGACCTTTTAGAAAATATGACCAAGTAGAAGTATCAAGAACAGACAGTCATTATTTAAAAATAAATCCACCTATCAGAACCTCAGGTGATATTGAGGACTCTTCACCAATCACTTTAATAGGTGATAAAGGCGAAGTAAATTTAACTAATGGATGCATTATTGCTAATCGTCATATCCATATGACAAAAGAAGAGGCAATAGAAAGGCATTTAGAAAATATAGATAAAGTTAAAATAAAAATTGATGGCGAAAAAGCTGGAATAATTGAAAATGTTTATTTAAAAATAGCTGATAATTCTAAATATGAGCTTCACCTAGATACTGATGACGCCAATGCCTTTGATTTAAAAACAGGTGATGAGCTTGAAATTATTGAAATTGAAAAATAGTTCTAAGAACTATTTTTTTCGTCAACTGTTTTCACAGTAGGTATAACATCATCTAAAACCGTTTTTTCATTTGTAGGTTCAGTTCCCTTTATATAATATAAAATTTTAGCCTTAGAATTTTCAGCCACCTTACCACTTATTGGATCAATTGCCACTCCAACAACGTTGTTTGGGGTTTTATACCAGGTTTCTTCATCGGTTTTTCCATCTAAATATGTTTCCATAATATCGACCCACATATTTTTTAAGTTTGAACTATCAGAACTGCTAACATTTTCATTGTCATCATATCCTGTCCAAAGTCCAACAAGTAAAGATTTATTATATCCAAATATTAAATTATCAGTATTAGTTGTTCCACTTTTAACCGCATATTTATGAGTCATTTTTGGGAGAATACTAAGGCAAGTTGGAACATTATAATCAGTAAATTCTTTGGCATAAGTAGTTGTTAACAGTTCATTTAAAATATAAACAGTATTTTTATTTAAAACACTTTCAGGTTTAGAATTATTTTCATATAAAACATTTCCATCCATATCAGTTACTTTACTTATAAAATAAGGCTTGGTTTTGTATCCTTCATTAGCTAAAGTTCCGTAAGCCTCCATCATACTTAATAAATCGATTTCTTCTGCGCCGAGTGCTAGAGACGGCAAATTAGAAAAATCATTATTGATTCCAACTCTTTTTAAGATATCAGGTAAAGATTCTTCACCTAAGAATAAATGTGTTTTAACCGCATAAACATTATCCGAATAACTTATAGCTGCCGCTAAACTAATTGGACCACCCGCATATTTATCATTATAGTTTTTAGGTGTATAGGTTTTCCCACCAGAAAAGCTGAAAGTAGTTTTTTCACTAGTAAAAGTAGTAGAAGCCGTAAATCCATTTTCTAAAGCTGAATAATATAAAAAAGGTTTTATGGTAGATCCCACCTGTCTTTTGGCTTTAATAGCCCTGTTAAATTCACTTTTATTATAGTCTCTTCCGCCAGTTAAGGCCAAAACTTTACCGTTATTAGGATTCATAATAATTCCAGCAAGTTCAATGTTTTCATTAGTAATATTTTTATTACTACATTCCTCCAAAATTTTTTGAACATTCATATCTAAATTTGTATAAATCTTAAGTCCACCAGTTTGAGTAAAAGATGAAGGAATTGATCTTATGCTTGAAAGTTCATTCATTACTGCGTTTTGATAATACATAAGCATCTTTAAATCTTCACCATCATCTCCATTTTTAAATATAAGCTCTTCTTCATAAGCTTTATTTGCCTCATATTCACTAATGTAGTTATTTTTTACCATAGAACTCAAAATGCTTTTTTGTCTTTTTTTAGCTTCATCAAAATTAGTAAGCGGTGAATAATTACTCGGATTTTTAGGAATGCCAGCCAGAATACTAGCTTCTGCTAAATTTAAATCCTTAGACGTTTTACTAAAATAATATTTAGCCGCATTTTCAATTCCGAAAATACCCCCGTAATTTATAGTATTTAAATAACCCTCAAGTATTTCCTCTTTATCATAGTGAGATTCTAGTCTAATAGTAATCCAAGCCTCTTTTATCTTACGAGACCAGGTTTTATCAAAATCTAAAAACAAATTTTTTGAAAGCTGCTGCGTGATAGTAGAAGCGCCTTGAGATGTGTCTTTGTTTTTAACATTTATAATCATCGCTTTAATAATTCTTAAAAAATCAAATCCGTGGTGATTATAAAAATTTTTATCTTCAGTAGAAATCGTCGCATTAACTAAATTACTTGATATATCATCTAAATTTACCCAATCTTTAGAACCATTTGTATATAATTCATTATTTATATCATAAAAATTATATCCATTTGCGCCTCTAATAGAAAGCTTAGGACAATATTTTGCGTATAAATAAATACCAAAGTAAGTTAAAGAAAGCAGAAGTAAAATAATGAAAAAAACTTTAAAAAATATTCTAAATTTTTTCATAAGATCACGCTCTTTCTAAATTTATTATTAGAAATTTTAAAAAAAATATAAGTAAAAAAATAAAAGTATGCTATAATCTACTCATCGGAAGTGATATTTTGAAGATAAAAATAAAAACAAAATTAAAAAATAAGAAAGAAACACACATATTTGAAGGTTCAGGAATAAAAAGCAAAAATATAATTACATATAATGATAATAATATAATTACAAAAATTATAATTGAAGATGTGATTACTATTGAAAGAAAAAAAGACTATTATTTAAAAATACACTTAAAAGAAGGTATAAAATTAGAAGGAAAGTATATGACTAACTATGGAGATATTAAAATAAGCACATATACTAAAAAAATAGAAAGCAAAGAAAAGTATTTAAAAATAATCTATGATTTAATAATAAATAATGAATATATCGACACATTTACATATAATTTAGAATATAGTATTGACAGTTAGAAAAAATATGATACAATGTTCTAGGTTAATAAGGAGTGAAATTTATGAAATTAAGTAAAATGCCAAAAGATGAATTGGAATCATATTCCTATGTTGAACTTGCAGAAATGATTCTAAAAGAAGAGAAAAAAAGCGAAACCATCGTTGACATTTTTAAAAAAATTTGTAAATTATTGGAATTAACAAATGAAGACTACGAAAACAAAATTAGTGATTTTTACACTTCACTAACTACTGACAAAAAATTTATTATGCTAGAAGACGGAACATGGGATTTAAGAGATCATCATTCTAGCGTGGTTAATTTAGAAATGACAGAAGATGATGAAGAAGATTTAACAGAAACTGAAGAAGAGATTGAAGAAGAAATGGATGACATGGCCCCAGAAGAATATCATGACATGGATGATGATGCAGAAGTTGATGACACAGACATGGAAGATGTAGACGATATTGAAGAAGACGATTTAACAATAATTGATGAAGATGAATTAGATGACTAGTTCATCTTTTTTTATTTAATTATTATAAAAAAGAAGAATTAATTTTTATAAACAAATATATGATATAATTAAATAGAGGTGTGTCTTTATGAAAGAATTTAAAGATAACGAAAAAATTTCATTAATAAAAAAATACTATAAAAAGAATCAATTGTTTTTAGAACTTCGTTTAATAAATTATGAAAATCACAATTTATATATCTGTATCAATGAAATAGAAAAAGATAAAAGTTATAGATTAAGCTGGTTTGACCTTGATGAAATAAATGATAAAAATATAGAAAAATATATTTGTTGCCAATATATATCATCAAAAATAATTGATATGATTAGAAATGATTTTTCAAAATATATAGTGAGTTCACAATATCAAGATGAATTTTTGACGGACAAAGACACAGTTGTTTTAAATGCTAATATTAAAACAGAATGTGATAAAAGTATCAATGTATCATTTAAAAAATATCTTCCAAAACAGCTTTCACACCTTGCCAATTTAATTATATTTATATTTAGAAATATGCCAAAAAGTTATGAGACAATATTATTTGAAATACTAGCAAAATTAACAAATACAACTGAAAAATATGAGTATAAGAAAGAATTTGAATTTGATTTATTTAATGGAGATATAGATAAACTATTTAGTTACCAGATTTGCGAAAGAGGTAAAAAATATTATGAAGAATCAAAAGTTAAATTTTTAGAAAAAATAGATGATAGATATTTTGCTGTTGTAGAAGGAACCCAAAAGTATTTGACAATAATTAAATATGACGAAAAAGAAAGTAAAATGCAAGTATATTGTTCATGCCCATGTGAATTCTATTGTAAACACATGTATGCAGTTATATTAGCAATAAGGAATAATAAATTTAATCCTTTTTATAAAATAATGTACAACAATCCAAATCAGAGTATATTAGAAAGAATAATGGATTTTGATTATTTATTATGTGTAG
>CACZQJ010000043.1 GCA_902783265.1 uncultured Erysipelotrichaceae bacterium
CAGTTTCTCCAGTTGAAGGAGCTACGCCATCAGCAGAACCTGTTAGTGTAGCGCCAGTTTCTCCAGTTGAAGGAGCTACGTCATCAGTAGAACCTGTTAGTGTAGAGCCAGTTTCAGAAGCTCCGGTTCAAGAGCAACCTTTTGTAAGTGAAAATTCAAATTTTATGAATAATATACCAGACATTAACATTTTACAGAATAATTCTAGTCAAGGTTTAGATATTACAAAAGTTGTTCAAATGCTTAGAGACTGCGCTAATGAAATTGAGAAAAATGGTCATTTTGTAAGTTTTGAAGAAAATGATTTAGGTAATCAATATAAAGTAACAATTACTATTAATAAGTAATGTTACTTTTTTAAATTAATAATTGATATTTGTTACTGTTTATGTTATCATAGTAGCCAGTTTTAGGGGGATTTTTCATGGATGATTATTTTATGGATACCAAAATTGTTGAAAAATTAATTGATATTGAGAAAAAAATACTTGAAAGTTATCAACTTCTTTTTGTCTTTACCGATATTCCTACTGATAAAGTTATAAAAGAAAAGGAAAGATTAAAAGTTTTGATAAAGAAGGAAAATATTTTATTGAATAAGTTACCTCAGAGTAGTTATGTACTTACTTATATTTATAATTTAGTTTTGCAAAATAAACAAAATTTTTTTGATGATGAAAAAGATATGAATGTAGTTTTAGAAAGATTTTCTTCTGTTTTTGATGATATTATTGATTTAGTTTCAGATAAAGAGGATGCTGAAATTCTTGAAGATGAAGATGTTGATATTGATAATTCTTTTAGAGCGAGCAATCGTATAAGTATTCGTGATAATATAATACTTAAATATATTGTAGAGCTTGAAAAAATTTTGACCGATACTGATGAAGATATTCATGGACTTATTAAAAATGCCCAATATTCTGAAGCGTTTCATTATAAAAATATAGGCGATTTTATGCTTGACAATGGTTTTGTTGTTAGAAATGTGACTTACAGAGAAGATAAAAAAATGGCCAGTATTCTTCAATTAAATAATGATGAGTATATTAGTTTAAAAAACGATGAGCTTTTTAATTTAACGCAAGATGTTTTTTTCACTATTTTATCTGACATATTAAAGGAAGATAATCAGGGCATCTATTCAAAAACAATTTATGATTTACTTAAATTTAAATTTTTTATTCATGAGATGCCCACTCCACTTTTGATAACGACTGAAGATTTGATATCTGAAAACATTCGCAAGGTAGAAGATAAGGAAGGTTTATTAGAACAGCTTCACAGTTTTGTTACTGATGAGTTAGAAATAAGGAAGGATATTCCTAGAAAAACTGAAGATAATCCTTTGCGTAATCCTGTTTCTTTTGAAACAGCAGATGCGATTATTGAACTTATAAAACTAGACGAAAGAATTCTTAATTTGTTCGATGAAATAGATTTTGATGATGTAAATAATGTTTCGCAGATAAAGGATCTTGCTTCTTTAGTTTTACATGAAAAGGAATTAGTTTCTAGAATAAAACTTGATTATAAAAACGTTGAGGTTATAGATGAACTATTAACAAAAGATTTAGGATTCTTTTTGGCTGAATCTGATGAAGAACTATATGTTAGAAAATGTGAGCTTATTAGTGAAAGAATTCATGATTTATTACCTTTTTATCAGAAATTAGAACTCTCACCTATTCAGAGTCAAGTAAGTCATGCATGTATAAGTCAAAATCATATAGTTTCGGCTTTGAAACTATATAGGAAACTTATTTTAAAAACTAAGAATGAAGAAAGAGTTTCATTTTTGAAAAGTTTTTATAAAGATATATTTTTTGTAAATGTTAAATTGATGGATGATTATATATATGCGGAAGGAAATTATAAGGTAATAGATCGATTTAGTGATAAGCTTTCAGCCCAGAGTATTGGGTTAAGTGATATTGAGTATTCTTTTGACAAAGATGAGCAGTTGTATGAATATGCGAAATATTTGATTGACGAGGTTTTAAGTTATGAAGATGCTTGGGAGCATGATTTGGAAATTTGGGCTGCTTTTGAATTTAAATTATCTGAACTTAGTGATATAATTAGAAATATAAGCGATGAACATTTTTATGAATTGCCTTACTTGGTAAAAGATAACGCTTATAATAGTTCAAAGTCTAAAAGAAAAATTTTAAGTATTATGAAAAGATAATTGGGGGTAATAATTTTGTATAGTTTTTTAGCTATAAATTTAATATTAGAAGGAGGAAAATATGGAAAAGAAAGATAGCAAAGCCAAGGTAAAGAAAGGACTTGGCGAATTCAAAGAATTTATTTCTAAAGGTAATGTTGTTGATATGGCCGTAGGTGTTATTATAGGTAGTGCTTTTGGAAAAATAGTAACTAGCTTGGTTGAAAAAATATTAATGCCTCTAATCGGAGTTCTTTTAGGAGGACTTGACTTTAGTGATTTAAGTATAAAAGTTGGTAGTGCAAAAATCGGCTATGGTTCTTTTATTCAGTCTATTGTTGACTTCTTAATTGTAGCTTTCTGTTTATTCTTAATTGTAAAAGCAATGAATAAATTACAAAATGCAGTTAAGAAAGATGCTATAGAAGAAGCAATAGAAACAGAACAATCTAATGATGAAAAAGAGTTAGAATTGCTTACTGAAATCCGTGATTTATTAAAAAAATAAGATAATTTAATATCTTATTTTTTATTTTGATGTTGAACCAAATCCGCCTTTTCTAGTTCCTTCAGCTTTGTCGTTATTGGCTATTAAGTAATTCATAAATACTAACTGCCCTATTACGTCCCCTTTTTTAATTAATACGTCTTCATCAGACATATTAAAATAGGCAAACATGATATGTCCATCGTTATCTTCGTTTTCATAGTAATCGGCATCAACTATTCCTATTCCATTTGCTAAAACAAGGTGCTTTTTACCAGGATTACTACTACGATTTGCAACCATAATCCATTCGTTTTCTTGACAGTATCCTTTTATTCCTGTCTTGACTAATGTTGGTTTTATTCCTTTTTTAAATGCAGGAATTATTGTATCTTCGGCAGCTTCTACGTCATATCCGGCGGCATTAGCTGTTTTTCTTATAGGAAGTTTTATATTTTTGTCTTCATAACCTTTAACTATTTCAAATCCTCTGTTTTTCATTTTTATTGAAACTCCTCTTTATAAAATAGAATAATATCATCTTTTTTCAAACTTTTTTGTACATCAATTACTCTTTGATTTGTAGAACCACAGTATTTTAGTTTTGGGTTTCGCATTTTTATTTTAAACTGTCCATCAACTAAGACATCGACGTATTTGAATACTTCGTTTTCTTTTATATTTTCGAATAAGAAACCGGTCCATATCCATAATGTTTTATCTGGTAATTTTTCTTTAAATGTTTTTGCGAGTTTTGTTGTTCCTTCAATATTTTTTGGATGAAGTGGATCTCCGCCTAATATTGAAAGGCCTTTTATTGTTGGATTTTTGCAGAGATCTATAACTTCATTTATTGTTTCGTCTGTAAAATCTTTTCCAGTATTAAAATTCCACGTTTCTTCACTGAAGCAACCTTCACAGTGAAAGCTGCATCCTTGCATGAAAATGGAAACCCTGATTCCAGGGCCGTTAGCAATATCCATTTTCCTTATTTTGTTATATTTCATTAAACTTCCTTATTATCAATATGAAGGACACGTTCTTTTATTTCTTGAGTTCTTCCTTTATTCCAGAAATTACTTCCAATGTATCCGCAAGTACGTCTAGCAACGTTTAATGTATCATGGTCTCTATTTCCACAGTTTGGACAATACCATTCTAAATTATCATCTATTAATATCTCACCGTCATATCCACAATTTTGGCAGTAGTCTGATTTTGTATTTAATTCAGCGTACATAATATTATCATAAATAAATTTTATTACTTCCATAACAGCATCTATGTTATTTGTTAAATTAGGTGTTTCAATATAAGATATAGCACCACCTGGACTTAGTTTTTGGAATTCGCTTTCTAGGCTTAATTTAGTGAAAGCATCAATTTCTTCGAATACTGGAACATGATATGAATTAGTAATATAATCTCTATCAGTTATTCCTTTTACTTTTCCAAATCTTTCTCTTAGACATTTAGCAAATTTATATGTTGTAGATTCGATAGGGGTTCCATAAACACTGTAATCAATATCTTCAGCAGCTTTCCACTCGGCACATTTATCGTTTAATTTTTGTAGTACTTGAAGGCCAAATTCTTTTCCTTTTCCATTATCAGTATGAGAATGACCGGTCATGAATTTAACACATTCATATAATCCAGCATACCCTAAACTAATTGTTGAGTATCCGTGGTGAAGTAAGTCATGAATGCTTTCTCCTTTTTCTAATCTAGCTAAGGCTCCGTGTTGCCAAAGAATAGGTGCAGCATCAGATGTTATTTTGGAAAGTCTTTTATGCCTTGCTTGTAAAGCCCTGTGGCATAATTCTAGTCTATCTTCTAAAATGTTCCAGAAATCTTCCATATTTTTATCTGATGATAAGGCAACATCTGGCAAATTGATTGTTACAACGCCTTGGTTAAATATTCCGTAATATTTTCCTTTTCCTTCAACGTAGTTTAAAGCTTTTGCCACATTTCCCCTACTTATTGATCTATCTGGCGTTAGGAATGAGCGACAACCCATGCATGGATAGCAATCCCCTTCTCCATATTCATTTTTCTTAAGTTCTAGCATAACTTTTTCAGATATGTAATCTGGGACCATTCTTTTGGCTGTACATTTAGCAGCTAGTTCTGTTAAATAATAGTATTTACTACCCTCTTTTATATTGTCTTCTTCTAGAACATATAGTAATTTAGGAAAAGCTGGTGTTATATATACGCCTTTTTCATTTTTCATTCCTAAAATTCTTTGATTTAATATTTCTTCAATAATCATAGCTAGTTCATCTTTGTATTCTTTTGTTTCTCCTAAATATAGGTTAACACTTAAGAAAGGAGCTTGTCCGTTTGTTGTTGTCATTGAATTAATTTGATATTGGAATGTTTGAACTCCGTCTTCAACTTCCTTTTTTAGATCCTGTTTAGCAAATTTTTCAGCTTCGGCTTTTTTTAATCCTCTTTTCTTATACTTATCTAAGTATATTTTATAACTGCTTCTAACGAAAGGAGCTAAATGTGTCATAGTTACGGTGCATCCACCATACTGACTAGATGAAACGGCTGTAATAATTTGAGTTGCGATTGTCATAGCAGTTAAGAATTTATGTGGTTTTTCAATCATTACTCCATTTATGTTTGTTCCGTTTTGAAGCATATCTTCTAGATTAATTAAGTCACAATTATGTAATGCATTTTGGGCAAAATAATCAGCGTCATGAAAGTGAATAATTCCTTCATCATGTGCTTTTACGATGTCATCTGGAAGTAAGAATCTTCTTGTTATGTCAGTGCTGGTAATACCAGCTAAATAGTCTCTTTGAGTTGTAACAATTTTTGCATTTTTATTAGAGTTTTCAGTGTTCCAATATTCTGATTCACCATCAATCAATTCTTTTATGGCTAAGTCAGTTGTGTTACTTTTTCTAACAAGTTCTCTTGTATATCTATATGTAATATATTTTTTGGCAAGTTCAAATTTACCTATTTTCATAAGGCGCATTTCAATTGTGTCTTGAATATCTTCAACAAGCATTCTTTTCTTGCCTAATCCTTCAATATATTTTACGATATTTTTTATTTCTCTATCGCTTGCTTTGTCTTCCTCTTCTACTTCATTGTTGGCTTTACCAATTGCGGCAATAATTTTTTGAGGGTCATAATCAACAATATGCCCATCTCTTTTTATAACTTTCATAAAACATCCTCCCTATCCTACAGTCATAGTATAGCATATTCTTTTTATCTGTTAGTGTTGCATTTGCAACTTTTTTGAAAATATTTTATAATATTAATGGGTGATGCGAAATGGCTAGTATTTTCAAGGAAATTGGGACTAAAGACAAGGAAAAATTGCTTAAAGAATTAGAGGCAATAAAAATGTTTTTTAATAAGAACTCAAGTTTACTTGAAAGAATAAGTAAATCTAATTTGATTGGAATTTTGAAATTTGGAAGTGTCCAGATAATTAGAACCGATTATAACGGAAATGTAATAATCATTTCAGATTTAAGGGAGGGGGACATTTTTAGCACAAAATTTTCTCTTTTGGATAATGCTGAATATGATATAATCGCAAAGGAAGATTCAGAAATAATTTTTATTGATTATGATTATATATTGAACATTAATCAAAAGAAAAGTATTTATTATCAAAAGTTTTTAATTAATTTTATAAATATTATGGGAGAAATGATATATTACCAAAATAAGAGGATAAATGTTTTAACTAGAAAGACAACTAGGGAAAAACTACTTGAATATTTTTATAATGAGTCTAGGAAGAGATATTCCAAAACTTTTAAACTTGATTTTAATTTGACGGAGCTTGCAGAATATTTATCAATTGATAGGGCAGCTATGATGAGGGAAATTAAACATTTAAAAGAAGACAAAATTATTGAAATTAGTAATGGAAAATTAACTATGCTTAATTAACTTTGACTTATATGAAATATTAATTTATAATGTAGTTAAGGAGGATGTTGAAATGAAAAAATATATTTCAGAATTTGTTGGAACTTTTGGTTTAACTTTTTTTGCTTGTGGAGTTGCGGTTGTTGTAGGCTGCTCTACTCCTGCAGGAATTATGGCAACAGCGCTTGCTTTTGGCCTTGTAATAGTGGCAATGGCTTATTCTATAGGAAGTGTTTCGGGTTGTCATATTAATCCGGCGGTAACTTTAGCGATGAGATTTACTGGAAGAATGGATAATAAGGAATGTGGCTATTATATTATTAGTCAATTTTTGGGAGCTTTATTTGGATCTTTGTTATTAGGACTTTGTTTAGGAAGTTTTAAACATTTGGGCGCTAATGGATATGGTGGTATGCTTCCAAATGGTAATGAGGTTTCTGCTTTTATAGCATTAGTTATGGAAATTATTTTAACATTTATTTTTGTTACAGTAATTTTGACAGTAACAAGCAAGAAAGAGAATTCTTCACTAGCAGGACTCATCATCGGTCTTACACTAGTTTTAGTTCATTTAATTGGAATTCCTTTTACTGGAACTTCAGTTAATCCTGCAAGAAGTTTAGCTCCAGCTTTACTTCAAGGTGGGGATGCTTTTGTTCAGTCATGGTTATTTATTCTTGCTCCAATTGTTGGTTCCCTTTTTGCTTCTCTTTTCTATAGAACAGTTTTAACTGATGAGAAGAAATAATGATTAATGATAATAGGTTTTCTTTAGAAGAGTTATATGGTGGCTATTATTCTGAAGAAAAGGTAATTGAGTGTCAAACTGTTAAGAATAATACTTTTTATATGATTGGGGAAGATAATCAAGTATTTTAGATGCTGGATATATAATTTTAAAAGATGGAAGGTTTATTAAGGTTTATCAATCACAGGAACATGATTCGGTGTTTTCATATTTTTATACTCTTTATTTAGAACTGCCATTTTTAAGAGAAATGAGTTCTGGAACTGCTGCAAAAGAACTTAATAAACTTGGCTTTCCAGTTTATTTTGGAGTAAAATCGAGATATTTATCAGAAATAGAAACAAAAGGTTTTCCTTTAAATGAAGTGTCTGATGATATTAAAGCATTCGAAAAGCCTGGAGGAATTTTTGTTTTGTCCTTACCTAAGGATGAATCTGGTTTTATTCTTACGGAAGATCAAAAAAGAAGTATTCAAAAATTGTTAAAAAGCTATGAAGAAGTTCATTCAAAAGTTGGCTTTTCTTCTAATTTGGTAGTCGGAAATATTGAGGAGTCTTTGGAACTTTCACAAGATGAGGTTTTCAAAATAATTAATGATAATAGAGAAAGAAAAATTTAAAGATTGTTTCCTATTTTATAGGGCAGTCTTTTTAATTTGCATTATTGACTATAAAAAATAAATTTAGTATTATGAGAATAAAGAGAGGTGTTTTGATGAAGAAAAAAGGCAGTTCAATTGCTGGTGGATTTTTAGTACTTTTACTTGGAATTGGTTTACTGTGGTGGAATGAAGGAAATAATGTTAGTAATCTTCGTAGTGTTAGTGAAGGACTTAAAAATTATGTTGATGTTAGTAGCACAGAAGTTGATAATGAAAACGAAGGAAAGTTAGTTGCTACTAGTGGGAAAATTACATTTAATCTGCCAGCTGCTGATTCAGAATTTGAAATTACTAGTAATAGTGTTGCTTTGATGAGAAAAGCTGAAATGTATCAGTGGCAGGAAAAGTGTGAAGCCGATGACGATAATAATAAAATGTGCACTTATGAAAAAGTGTGGAGCGATGTTATTATTGATTCTACTATGTTTGAAAGGGCGGGCCATGATAATCCTACATCTATGCTTTATAATTCTTTTAGATTTTATGGTTCTGATGTCAAACTTGGAGCTTTTGAAATGACAAACAATTTGCTTGACAAGTTATCTACTAAGAAACAAATTGTTGAGCTTAATGAGGAAGCGGCTAAAAATCATGCGATGGTAGTTGATAAGTATTATTATACTAGTGTTACTGATGGTAATCCTGATATTGGGGATATAAGAATAAGTTTTTATGAAAATAATGCCGAATATGTTAGCGTGTTAGCTATGCAAAGCGGCAATCATTTTAAAGAATATAGAACTAAGGCAGGAAAGGTTTTCTTTAACTTGTATGAATCAGAATATAATGGTGCAGATATGTTTCAACTTATCACCAAACAAAACAATTTCAGCAAGTGGGTTTTTAGATTTATTGGAGTTTTATGTGTAATGTTAGGGGTTGGATCATTATTTAGCCCGCTTCAGAATTTGACTGGCGGAATTCCAATTTTAGGAAGTCTTGTCGGTATGGCAACGGGTACGATTTCGTTTGTATTAGGACTAGCTATAAGTTTATTAGTTATTGCGGTTGCTTGGTTTAGATTTAGGCCGTTTATTTCAATTATTCTTATTTTAATTGTAATGATGTTATTTTTCCTTTTAAAAAACAAGAAAAAAAACAATTTTACGAACGTTCAAAAACAATAAGTAGGTTTTCCTACTTTTTTATTTATTTTATTCGAATGTAAATCATTTGTGTGATTAAAAAAAAATTGTTGATTATATGAAAAAAATATGATAGAATTATTTTGTAATAATATAGAGGAGGAGATTTTTATGGAAAAAAAGAGGAATGGACAATTAGCTGTTATTTTGGTGCTTGCAGTGGCAATTTTATTTATGTCAGTAGGTTTCGCAGCATATTCTACGACACTTAACATTAATGGTACTGCTACTGTTAAGGCTAATAAGTGGAGTGTTCACTTTGTTGACACAAGTTATGCAGAAACTACAGGTAGTGTTGCAGCAACTAATCATACAATTAGTGATACTAGTGCAACTTATACAGTTACATTAACTAAACCAGGAGATTTCTATGAATTTTCAATTGATGTAATTAATGATGGTAGTTTTGACGCTGTATTAAAGTCTATTACAATGAGTACTTTGTCTGCAGCAGAAGCTAAATATTTAACTTACACTTTAACATATGATGGTACAGCTTATACAGCATCTCAATCAGGATTATCACTTTCATTACCTTACGCTACTGGTTCAAACACAAAAACTGTTAAAGTAAGAGTATCATATGTACAACCTGAAAATAGTGCTGATTTACCTACAACAGAAGATGCTACAGTTACTTTAACTGCTTCATTAGGCTATGAACAGGCAGCTTAGTTTAATTATTCCATCTTAAGGATGGAATATGCCTATTTAAAGGGGCAATTATGAAAACAAATGCTAAAGTTATTTATGCTAGTGAATTGATCCTGGCTGTGTATTTGATTTGGCTTAAATTAAATATGGGTAATGTTTCTAATTTGCTTAAAAACATTACTGCGTTGATAGTATTTTCTATTCTGATGATAATACTATTAGCTTTTTTTGGCATAGAAAAAGATAAAAACTATTTAAAAGGGAGTTCGGCTAGAATTGTTATTACTGGCTTGATGGTATTTTTTCTAATAACGTATGCTTTGGGAATTATTTTAGGTTTTAGACGCGGATTTTTATACCATGATTTGTTTTCTTTTATAAAAAACATTGCTTTTGTTTTAGTGATTACTGTGGAAATTGAAATAATTCGTTATATCGTTGCGAAGAAGTGTTTTCAAAACGAAAAATTATTAGTTGTTTTTACAGTTTTAAGCTCTATTTATAATGTTTTTATGGAAATGAATATGGGAGTTTTAACGACTTCTGAGGATAAATTTATATTTTTAAGTACTATTATTTTTCCTATTATGGCGAGTGAAGCGTTATGTAGTTTTATGACTTATAAAACGGGGATGCTTTCAAGTCTAATTTATAAACTGGTTATAAATCTATATATTTATATATTACCTATTGTTCCAGATTTAGGGGATTATATATATTCTGTTGCTAATATTCTTTTGCCTTTTATTTTATATAATACTTTAAATAAGATGATTATTAAATATGATAAGGAAAAGCAACAACTTAAAAAGATTAATAGGGTAGTTTTTGTTACGCCTTTAGTTGTTTTATTTATCATATTGGTTATATTGGTTTCTGGAATTTTTAATCATAAGTTAATTGCTGTGGCATCTAATTCAATGGTACCTATGTATAGTAGGGGAGATGCTGTAATATATGAAAAAGTAAATGTAGAAAGTTTAGAAGTTGGTGATATTTTAGCTTTTAAAAAGGATGATATTATTGTTACGCACCGAATTGTTAAAATTTGGAAGCGTGGAGATCAATATTTCTTTACGACTAAAGGTGACAATAATAATGGAAATGATAGTTATATGCCTAAAGAAGCAGATGTCTTGGGTAGAGTGCGTCTATCATTTAAGTATATAGGTTATCCGACAGTATTAATAAATGAATTTTTTGGGAAGGAGTAAAAATATGAAGAAATACAAGGCAAGTAAGTTGTTTCAGTTTTTATTTCCTTTCTTTTTCATTATAGGAATTGTTATCGTTTATTTTGGCTTTAACGACCGAAAAATAGTTAATTTGGGTTATAAAGAAGATAACAGTGTAAAATATAATGTATATCTTAAGAAAAACGATTTTTTTGAAGAGCCTTATCTAGGTGAAGGAAAGACATATATTGCTAGTTTAATTGATTATATTGATGTTTCTTTCCATCATGATATAACTTATGATAAAAATTTTAATGGTGATAGCACGTATAAACTTGTTGCTGTAGTTAGTGCCAATAAGCCAGATGCCAATGGTTATTATTGGCAGCGAGAATATAATTTATCTGAAGAAAAAGAAGTTAAAATTCATGATAAAAATCGTATAGTGATTGATGATAATGTTAAAGTTAATTATAGTTTATATAATGATATTTTAGCAAAGTTTAAAAAAGAATATAGTTTAACCACAGATGGCGAGTTAAAAATTGTTATGCGAATTAATAGTAAGGCTAAATTTGATGAAATTAAAGAACCTGTTGATTCTAAATCTGAAATTAATATATCAATTCCTTTATTAGAGCAGGCTTTAGATGTTTCTATAAATAAGGATGTTTCTAATGATAGAGCAACTATTTCGTTTGTTGAGGCTAATAATAGTCCTATTTATTTAATTATGAAAATTATTGGAACTATTTTTATAATCTTTTCAATTGCTGGTTTTGTTGTTGTAACTAAAGCAGCAAAAGACTTTAAAATGAATAATTTATATTTGTTAAAATTAAATAAGATTTTAAAGAATTATGATGGAATTATAGCTAATGCTAAAAGCCTTCCAGATATTAAGGGTTTTAAAGTAGTTGAAATAAGCACATTTGAAGAGCTTTTAGATGTTTATAATGAAGTTAGAATGCCAATAAATTGTTATCAAGAACGTAATAGAACGACATTTATTATTATTAATGATACCACGGCATGGATTTATATATTAAGAAAGTCAAGTCTATTTGAAGAGAGTTGATGGTTATGAAAAAAATTAAGTTAAATGATGTTAGAAACGATAAAAAAGCTATTAAGATCAATATTATTATGTCAGTATTGATTGTAGCGATTTTATCGTTTATTTCTGTTGGTTTTGCATTATACGGACAAACGTTAAGCGCTAGGGGAGATGTGTCTTTGGGTCTTCAAGGCAAAATAGCAATTACTGATGTTACGCTTACTTCATCTACTAATGTTAGATCTGATAGTATTCCTTCATTTACTGATGATAGTGTTGATTTTAATTTGACATTTGAAAAAGGTGAGGGGGCTACGGAGCCTAATTATCAGGCAGTTTATAGTATTACTATTAACAATGGAACATTTTATGACTATGAGTTTAATTTGGCTAATTTCCAGCCAGTTATAACGAATTCTTCAGGAATTGATGTTGATCCTTCATATTTAACACTGTCTTTAAATGGAATAAATATTGGTGATATGATTCCTGCTGGGGAGGCAGTTACTTTTACTTTAACGTTAGATTTTAATCCGGCTGAAGATGATACGTATTCTGTTGATGGTGGATTAGAAACAGACTTAACTGAAGAACCTCACGGAAGTCTTATAGGTTCTATTCCTGAAGGGGCTTTTGGAGATTTAAGGGCTAGTTTAGGTAATGATATAACGTCTTTTACTGTAACAGTAATTAATTCTTATCAATCCCAAAGAACTTTTAGCTTAAATATTAACGATACAAGTCACTTTCAGCTTGTAAATTCTGATGGAACTGCTTTAGGTAATTTTACAATTAATGGCGGTGCAACAGAAACATATACGTTTTATGTTAAAAGAGCAGATGGGGCGATATTTACGCGTGATAGCTTAACTACCAGTGTTCATCTTTCATATTCCGAAAATCCTAATGTTTCTTGCGGAAATATTACTTTATTAGTTGATGCTTTAGAAGAGAAAGATGAAACACCGCCTTTAGTAAGTAATGTTACAGCTGTAATTAATAATGCGACAAGTAGTGACACGTCGGCCACAGATGTTGGCTCAGTAACGGTTTCTTGGAATGGTGTTGATGCAGAATCTGGAGTTAAAAAGTATTACGTTGTTGCCCAAAATTCTTCTGAATCGACAACGTATGAAACGACTGATGATTCAACTTCACTAACAATTACAGGACTTACTGATGGCAGTTATACATTTAAAGTTTACGGAGAAAATAATGATGGGTATAAGGCAAGTGATGGGGCTATAGCAAGTCCAACAACTGGTGAAAGTACTTGTTCAATTTCTTCTTCATATTCGTTTGATTGGCATTATACTGTTTCATTTTCGTCTGATACGCGTAATATGAGAGCGTTATCTACGACGGCAGTAAATAGAGGTTATAATTATAATGTAACGCTTAGAGCAAATACAAACTATACACTTCCATCATCTTTAGATTATGTAACTATGGATGGAACACAAATTGCATCTACAACGGGAACGGAGGCAGGCCGTTATAGATATACGAGTAGTAGTGGAGCATTTTATGTTTATTCGGCAACAGGTGATATCGTTATTAAAGCAACTCCAACAAGTAGTGGTGGCGGAGGATGCGGTGTATAAAATAAAAGTACTATTTTGTAGTACTTTTATTTTCTTTTTTTAAAATTTCAACCGCACCACTTTTAATAATCTAATTCTACCTCACAAGGAGACTTAAAGTCAAATATTTTTCGAGG
>CACZQJ010000044.1 GCA_902783265.1 uncultured Erysipelotrichaceae bacterium
CAGCCATAGCCTTGGTAGCCTCCGTAATAATACATGATTTTACCTCCTATCTAATTATAGTTTATGTTATGACAAGAAAACGTCCATTAAAAATACCTAATTCTAATTTTTAAATTAGGTTACTTTAAAAAAATATAATAATATGCTATGATTAAATAGTAGGAGGCCATATGAAACAAAATAATTTATTTAAGCTAATAAAATACATCGATAAACCACTTTTTTTTGTCAGCATGGCGCTTTTTATTTTCGGGCTGTTAAATATTGTTACGGCCTCTAGTAGGGCAGCTGTAGTAAACTACGATGTATCAATATATTATTATTTTTATAGACAGTTAATATTTATTATTGCCGGATTAATTGCTAGTATAGTCATAATTAAAACCGACACCAAATATTATAAAATTATCATATACATGATATTCATTATAGCCATTATTTTAAATATATGGGCCCTTTCATTTAGGGAAATTGGAGGGTCAACAAACTGGATCGATTTAAAGATCATAAAAATTCAACCAAGTGAATTATCAAAACCAATAATTATTATAATGCTTGCGGTTTTATTTGAAAAATACTATAAAAAGCTTAGAACCGTAAACATTAATCACTATGATATAATTGGTAGGATACTATTAATAGCCTTAATAATACCATCTATAATAATTTTACAAAAAGACTTAGGGACATTATTAATTACACTATTCATAATAGCTATAATGTTTTTCGCAAGTCCAATCTTAAAAACAGATAAAGTAAAAACCACAATTTTAATGATTGGTCTATTAATAGCCGGATTATTAGTAATTTATATGGTCCAAGGATACATTTTAAACGACGCAAGAAAAAGCAGATTTACCAGTTTTTTAGATCCATGTGGCAATTATGAAAAAGGAGGATATCAAGTTTGTAATAGTTACATTGCTATTAATGACGGAGGGTTATTTGGATTAGGAATAGGTAAGAGCAAGCAAAAATATTCATACATACCAGAACCCCATACCGATTCCGCATTTGCGATTATTGCTGAAGAATATGGCATATACAGAACAATTTTTATTTTTATAGGCTACATAATTATACTTCAAAGGATTTTAAAAATTTCTGCAAACTCTGTAACCCTTAGAGGAAGATATATATGCCTTGGAATAGCTAGCTACATTTTCGCTCACATATTCATAAATTTAGGAGGCATGTTTGGTGTCATACCACTAACTGGTGTCCCTCTACCATTCTTGTCATATGGAGGAAGCTTTGTATTATCATTAATAGCCAGTTTGGCTGTAGTTCAAAGAATCAACATCGAAAACAAAAACCAAAAAATAAAAATAAATTTATAAAATAAAAGGAAATAACAAAATCACCCAGTATATTAAATAATAGAGGGTGATTTTTTATGCGTTTAAAAAAATACAAAAACATATTATTTACTGTAATCTTTATTATACTTACAATATTCATTATCATTTGGACAGTTAACGAAGAATATGAAGAACCAAAAGAAGAAATAATTAAAGAAGAAAACAAAGAAATAAAAAATGAAATAAAAGAAAAAAAAGAAAAAGAAAATACGAAAGTAATAATAGATATAAAAGGAGAAATAGTAAATCCGGGTGTCTACGAGCTTACTGATAAAAATAATGTTAACGATGCAATTAACATGGCCGGAGGACTTACAAAAAATAGCGATACAAGTAATATTAATTTAAGCAAAAAGCTTAAAGATGAAATGGTTATTATCGTTTATTCAAAAAAAGAAATTGAAAACATGGAAAAAAGTAATGAAAACACCTGCGAGCCATGCAACAACGCTTGCATAACAAGTGAAGACGAAAACAGTAAATTAACAAGCAAAGAAAGTAAAAGTATTATAAATCTAAATACCGCAACTAAAGAAGAGTTGCTGACGCTTGATGGAATAGGAGAATCAAAAGCCAATGCCATCATCGACTATAGAAATAAAAATGGGCCATTTAAAAATGTAGAAGAAATTAAAAATGTATCTGGTATCGGAGAATCTGCATATGAAAAACTTAAAGACAATATCGAAGTATAGTATATGTTTTTTATTACTAATAAGTTTTAACATAAACTTTAACCAACAAAAAATAAGTAAATATAATAAAAATGAAACAACCATTTATGGAATAGTAACTTCATGCGAAAAAAAAGATAATAAAGTAATATTAATAATCAAAGGAAAAGAAAAACTACTAATTAACTACTATAACCCATATAAGTGTAAATTAGGGGAGAAAATAAAAGCAAAAGGTAAACTAATAAAACCAGAAAAAAATAGAGTATTTTTATTATTTAATTATCAAAAATATTTACTAAGCAAAAAAATACACTACACTTTTACAGCTAAAACAATAGAAAAAACAAAAAATAAAGTAAATATAAAATACAAGATAAAAAATAAAATTATAAATCACATAAACAAATACAGAAGTAAAGCATATTTAAAAACTTTCATATTAGGAAACAACAATGAAATAAATAAAAATATTAAAAAAAGCTATAAAAATAACGGAATAAGCCATTTATTAGCTTTATCAGGGATGCACGTCATGATAATCACTCATGTTTTAATAGTCACATTAAATAAAATCATACAAAACAAAATTATATCAAAAATAATAATAATATATATTTTAGTTTTCAACCTTTTTATAACTAATTATCCAGCATCGCTAATTAGAGCAGTACTTTCCTATATAGTTATAAATAAGGAATTAAAAGCAAGAAAAGAATTTATATATCTATTAATCATACTACTATTATTAAATATAAATCCGTACTACATTTATGACTTAGGATTTTTACTATCATTTACAATTACTATATACCTATCAATTTTTAAAAAACTATTAAATAGCAAAAATTATTTTATAAAATTGTTTGAAACATCACTAATCGCCTTTCTTTCCAGTATACCATATATAATAAATAATTTCTTTGAACTAAATTTTTTATCAATAATATTAAATTTATTGTTTGTGCCAATGGTTTCATTTCTAATTTATCCACTATCGCTTTTAACCTTTTTTATAAAACCGTTAGACAATATTTTCTATTATCTCATTAAAATAATGGAAACTTTATCTTTAAAAATCGAGAAAATCAATTATTTAACATTTACTTTTGCTCACATGAGCCTACCATTTTTAATGTTCTATTTTGGTATTATAACAGTGCTATTAATAATATGGAAACAAAAAGAAAAAAATTATTTATGGATATTAATATTAATTTTAATAATTCATAACAACATAAATAGTTTTAACACTAAAAACAGTGTGACAGCAATTGACGTCGGACAAGGTGACAGTATACTAATAAAAACTAAAAAAAATAAAGGAAACATATTAATAGATACAGGAGGTGACATCAATAGCGCAGCGCACAATATAGCTCAAAACAGAATCGTCCCATACTTAAAAGCCGAAGGTATCAAAAAATTAAACTATCTTATATTAACTCACGGAGACTTTGATCATATGGGTGAAGCAATTAATTTAGTTAATAATTTTAAAGTAGAAAAAGTGATATTTAATTGTGGTGAATTTAATAATTTAGAAAAAGAACTAATTAAGGTATTAGATAAAAAGGAAATTAAATACTATTCATGTATTAAAAAATTAAATATAGATAAAAATAAATTATATTTTTTACAAACAAAAGAATATGATAATGAAAATGATAATAGTAATGTAATAATCACAGAACTTGATGGTTATAAATTTATGTTTATGGGA
>CACZQJ010000045.1 GCA_902783265.1 uncultured Erysipelotrichaceae bacterium
TCTTCATTAAAATAATAATAATGCCCATCTATAGCAAACATTCCTGTTCGCATTTCACCTGTCATTCTACTGAAGAAATATGTCTTATCATTTATTACTTGAAAACCTATTAATCTAGATCCATCTTCAGAAACGTAAAATTTTTTATTATCAATAATTTTTATTTCTGCTTCAGCTTTAACATTATTAATCCCAAAAAACAAAAGCATAATAGAAAAAATTAAAATTTTTTTTAATTTAATCATAGAATCAACTCTTTCTTTTAGCTACTTTCAAAAATTATAACAAACACCAATTAACATAAACCTATTTTCTTATCCTAAGAATTTTTCTTATTTTTTCAAGAAAGCGCCAGCCTCTAGAATTTTTCATCAAATTAAGATCTTTTTCTAATTGTTCATTTCTATATTTTAAATCATTAACTTCTCTAAATAATTTACTTGATTTCAAGCACTCTTTTTCATATTTAGAAGATAATAAATTAAAATACTTTATAATTACTTGCTTTTGAACATTATTTTTATATGATAGTGATTTGTAAACATTAACATCTGGCAAATCACTTATATTCATTTTTATATCATCTGAAATAAATTTTGAACAACTATCTATTAATTGCTTTCTAATAGCCAAATATTTTTTAGGATTAGGTTTAGGGTTTTCTAGATTCAAATCTGTATTAAAAAATTCTTCTCTCTTTACATAATTCAAGTAGGTTATATAAGTTCCAATTCTGTCCTTATTCTCAGGAAAAGAAGTGTCATATAATAAAAGTACTGGAGTTTCTAAAGCCAAACATGGAAGAGAACAATGCAATTTATTAGTAACTACTAAATGAGCTCCTTGATATAATTTTAAAATATCTTCTACACGTTGTTTTCTCTGATCCCAAGTTTCCTCACTAAAAGAGCCTAGTTTAACATCTTGAACAAATTCTATTACTTCTCTTTTTGTTTTGCTTCTTAAATAAGCTAACTCTTTTTTAGTTAAACCAACAGCAACAATATAATCGCCTTTTTTAACACCATCAAACTTATTTAACGTAAGCGTTAAGCAACCAGAAAAATAACTGTCTACTCCTAGTTGATTCATAATCTTAAGTGTATGTTTATCCCTAGTGCCTATAGGAGAATATTTTTTAAATGTCTTCACTACGTTTTCATTAAGGTAATCAACCCCCACAGTAACACCAGCTTGATAAGGAAATTTTTTAAAAAACATCGAAATAAATAATGGATAAATGTATGGCGAAAAATCAAAGTTAAATTTGTCATGGATATACCACGAATTCATAATCGTCTTTACATATTCCTTTTTATCAGGAACAAAATCATTTAAATGTTCACGATCAATCATATAATCAATACGTGGCATAAATCTTGAAGCCGCATATGATTGAATATCATCTCCTATATTATTAGTATCCTTATAATAAAGTAAACCATATTTCATATTGTATCCTCCATATTATAAAAATTTCATAACAGTTTGCTTCGACTGTTCAATATATTTTTTTCTAAATTTAATATACTCATCTAATATTTTTTCCCTGTTTTTTAAAACATCATTAATCTTAAACGCAATTTCAGATACATCATCATCGCTGTTTAAAACAAGCTTTTCTTTTAAATATGCATTATTATCAAACAAATCGGTATTTCCCACTAAACAAGGAATGCCATTATCTAAACTCTCTAATACCAAACAAATTTCTGTATTAGTAAAATTTACATATAAATTTAACATATTGCCATTTTTTAATTCATTAAAATCAGATAATTCTTTTGCTTTAATCCCAAAATCTATAATAAATTTTTTAGTAGCAGGCATATTAGCAATCAACTTAATCTGATTATAATCTACAAGTTTCAAAGCACTCAGCATATTATAATAACTATGATTAGGATTATAATCATCACTAATAATAGCCATATCGCTAGAATTACATAATGCTTTTTGAGAATATTCAAAATCAGGTAAAAGATGAAAAATAGGATACCCAGCTTTTTTTAATGAACTGTATAAACTCTTATCAAAACATCCAATTTCACTAATCAAATCTCGATCATAAAATTCTAAAAGATTCCTTAAAACATTCATGATAGCGCCATTTGTTAAACTAGCAATAGAATAAGTCATAAGCCATTTAATTGTAGTCTTAGTACTTATAAATGGAATAATATCTCGATATGTATCATTATAATCAACTACTATTAAACTTTTAAGACCTACATCATTAACTTTTTTGTTAAATTCCCTTAAATAGTTTTCTTCATATTTATCTTCAACTAATATACATTCACCAAACATAAATTCAAAAGATTTAAGCCAATTTCGACTAGAATAAGGAAGTAATACTAAAGTGCCATTTTGAACAATTTTATTTAATTCTTTTTCTGTCATAAAATACCTCACATTTTTAAAAATCTTTCTACATCATCACGGCTGTTTTTATTATTTTTTATAACCCATTTGTGGCATAATTTCATGATTCTTTCTTTATTTTTAATCACATATTTTGCTTTCTCAGCAACGTCAACTGCACTTTCTTCATTATTAACCACTAAGTATTTTTCAAGCTCATCATTTTGAAAATAATGATGATTATTACCAGTAAGGCAAGGAACATTAACTTCAAAACTTTCAAGTGGAAGCATTGGTGCACATTCAGAAAAAGTTATATACAAATTCAAATCATTATTAGCCATTCGTTTAATTAAGTCATATCTAGGAATAGGTTTATCAAGCCCTTCTAATTTTACTCCTAAAACCCGTGCAAACTCTATAGCATCTCTATTTAGAGGAACCATATCTATAACAGCATTATCCATTAAAGAAACAGCAGCAATCTGCGTAAACATATTCTTTCGCCAATCATCACTCTTAGCAGCATAAATGCCAACCCTAATTTCATCAGTTTGTCTATTTTTCTCAATATTTTCATTTAAAATAACACGATTAGTAAGAAAAGCAGCATTATAGCCTTCTTTTTCATAAAATTCCATCAAGCTTTTTTTACAAGTACCCATAACATCAATTATTCCTTGCTTATGAAGTTCAATAATTTCCATATTTCTTTCCCATCCATAAGGTTCAGAAACTTGGGAATGATTACCATGCCAAAAAGTTTTAATCTTAATATGATGACTTTTCGCTTTTAAATATATAGCAAGATCTTTCCAGCCAATACACATTGCACTAAAAATTACCTGCTTTATATTATTAGAAAGTATAGCATCACCAACTTTAGCAATATCTTTTTTTCTATATAGTTCAGCACAAGGAACCAAATTATCGAAAAGTTCAGCAGTAGCATTGCTGACTCCAAACCAAGATGGATTATGCATAACAATGTAATCACCATGTGTGTTATTAATTATATTTATAGCAGTATTAACTGATTTTACATAAGAAACAGAACATTTACGCCTATAACGCCTATATAACACAAGAGGAAATAAAATAAGTTTTAAAAACCTCTTAACATTTTTCTTTATAAAACGATAAAACGATAAAATTCTGGCACCATTTTTTTTACCAAAATAACGATAGAGTTTAGTTTCTAATCTATCTTTCTTAGGAATCCAAGTAGCATCAAAATAATGAATTGCACAAGTATTATCGGTGAAAACATTATTCTGATAATTATAAGATAATGGGTAAAAATATTCTCTAGGATAAATAATAACATCATGCTGCAACTCTTGTATTTCATCTATACTATGATCAAAACCTAAAGGTTTAATGATTTTATTTATAATCCTAGGAATACTCTGGGAATAAATGTTGTTTACATCAAAATGTTCTTTAGATTTATAAAAATCAAGCATTTGTCCAGAAAACCAACTATGGGCCTTGCTTTCAATCCATATAGCAGCATTAACCATTCTAGAATCTTCAACGCCTAAAACACTGCCTTTATCCAAAAGAAAATCGATATTCTTTTTTAAAATCATATCAGTATCAAAATAAATGCCGCCATATTCATACATAGCTTTAGTTCTAACATAGTCAGCAACAAAAGCCCATTTCTTCATCTCATATGCTTCTTTAATAAAAGGGCATTCCTCCAAATCGACATTTTTTTCTGACCATCTAATAATTTCATAATCAGGCAAAAATTTTTTCCAAGTCCTAATACATTTTTTTGCTAGCTTGGGAAGCGGTTTGTCTCCAAACCAACAATAATGAATATATTTATTTTCCATCTTTAATTCCTTTCAGGTTCTTTCTTGCGCTCCTTAATAATCTTCAAAGCTTCTTCTGGTGTATGAAGCCCTGTTTGCGCTGCAAAATAAGATTCACAAATTATACTTGGATCTCCAGCTTCAACAAGTTCACCATGTTCAATCCAAATAACCTCATCGCAAAGTTCTCTTATACTTTCAATTGAATGTGATACATACAAAACTGTGGTACCACCACCAATAAGCTCAAGCATTTTTTTCTTACTTTTTTGCTGAAACTTAATATCACCAACAGACAAAATTTCATCAACAATTAATATTTCCGGATTAACAACAGTCGCAATTGAAAAAGCAAGTTTAGCTACCATACCAGAAGAAAAATTTTTAATAGGCACTTCTAGGAAATCTTTTAGTTCAGAAAACTCTACTATCTCATCAAATTTTTCTTCAATAAATTGTCTTGAATATCCCAAAATAGCACCGTTTAAAAATATATTTTCACGAGCAGTCAATTCCGAATCAAATCCAGCCCCAAGCTCAATCATAGGAGATATAACTCCATTAACAATAACTTGCCCTTTGGTCGGTTTCATTACCCCACTAACTACTTTAAGTATAGTAGATTTACCAGCACCATTACTGCCAATAAGTCCAACAACCTGACCTCTTTTAACTTTAAAAGACAATTTTTTTAATGCCCAAAAGTCTTTTTCTTTTTTAGAATTTTTCTTTCTAATTTTAGGATCAAACAAATTAACAAAAGCCTGTTTAATTGAGAAGTCTTTTTCTATTTGTAAATTAAATTTCATTGAAACATTATCAACAATTATCATATAATCTTCATTAATCATAATATCACCTTCTTAAATATAGTAAATAAACTTATCTTGATTCTTTTTAAATATAGTAGAACCAATTAATAACGTAATTACTCCAATCAAACCAATAACAATTAAATTTATAACCGAAGGAGCTTGACCATACAAAACAATACTTCGAACCGGATTAATCATCTGATAAAGTGGATTAAGTTTAAATATTGTTTTTAATCCTTCTGGCAATATATCCAAGCTGTAAAAAACAGGTGTAAAATAATTCCATATAGTAAGCACAATACCATAAATATAAAAGACATCTCTTAAGAAAACAGAGACACATGACAAAAACAAGCTAACACCAATAGTAAATAAAAGAAAACAAATAAATATATATGGTAAAAGCAAATAATAAATATTAATACTTGCCGGAAATTCTCCTAGTCCAAATTGAGTTAATAATATAAGTCCAAACCAAGGAATTAAAGTTAAAACAAAATTAATACCAACAAACAGACATTTTGCAAGCGGAAAAATATACTTAGGAATATATACCTTAGTAATCAACGCAAAATTTTCAACAATAGATGCCATTGCTGAATTAGAAGCCTCGCTAAAATAACTCCACATAATAATACCCGTCATCAAATATACCAAATAATTTGTCCCATCAACTTTAAATTTAAACATATGCGAAAAAACAATAGCCATGACAGTCATCATTAAAATTGGATATAATAAACTCCAAACTACGCCCAAAACTGATCTTTTATATTTTCGCTTAAAATCCCTAGAAATAAGCTGAAACATTAAAAACTGATAACGTTTAAAATTAAACCAAATATTTTTTAAACTCGTCATAAAATACCTCCATATATATTGTAACACAAATGTAAATTGAGAAACAACAGCTACTTAATTAAACCATATAATTTAACATAAATCTTAGTTAAAAATTTACTCTTTTCTATACTTCTTCTTAAAAAACCTCTACCCTCATAATAATCATTGTTATGGTAATCAGGAACATACCTTTCCATATAAGAAAAAGCTTTATCAATAAATTTCATGCCACTTTCTTTATCTCTATTATATATTTGCTGAATAGTATGATTAGTTAAAGTTTTTACTATAATTTTTTTAGAAATATCATCAAATCCGTTTTTAACAAGTTCTTTTCGAATAATATCTACTACTTTGATAATATCAAAAACCTTACCATCTCTAACAGCAGTTTCACTGCCACTATTAACAGTATAGTAAACTGTAGGATAATTTAATTTACCTATTTTTTTTGCCCTTAACAAAGACTTTATAACAAAAGGTGCATCTTCATATTTTAAGTTTTCTTCAAAGTAAATAGCTTGAATCAAATCTTTTTTGTATAATTTGCCCCAAGGAGCAAAATTAATATCTAGTATAATATCTGGGTTTTCCTTAACACTAGTTACTCCAAAGTCCTTTATTTCATATTTTTTAGTAACATTATTTTGAAAATAATAATCAGTAACAACAATATCTAAATCATTTTTCAAAGAAAAATTAATCATTTTATCTAAAGCTTGAATATCTAAGTAATCATCAACATCCAAAAAAGTAACAAATTCACCATTAGCTTTAGAAATACCAAAATTTCTTGTCGCGCCTATGCCTTTGTTTTCTTGTTTAAAATATTTAATCCTAGTATCAGATAAATAATCACTTATAATATCATCAGACTTATCAGTAGATCCATCATTTATAATAATAACTTCAAAATCTTCATAACTTTGATTTAAAATACTATCCAAACAGCGTTTAATATATTTTTCACCATTAAAGCAAGGAACAATTATACTAATCATAACTACCTCCTATAATAAATTTTAGGACTAATTTTAATAAGAATTTTTTTTAATTTTCTGGGCAAAGAATCAGCTAAAATATTATCAAAAACTTTTTGAGTTTTTAAAAGTTTAAAATATTTTAAATAATCTTTACCATTTAATTCTGTTATTTTTAATATAAGACTATTAGCTAAATAACTTTTAATAATGCTTTTATCACCACTTAAATCATCAAGCATTCTATTTATATATAAATAATTATCATAAAAATCTGAAACTTTTTTTAACTTTTTGTCATAATCATTAGAATTAATAATACTATTATTCCTTTTAACATAATTATAGCCAATATAGCTAATTGAATAGACATGCTTAGCCTTATAAATAACAAGTGGTGTTAACGCAAAATCTTCATGCGTTTTTCCTGCAGGATACATATAATTATTCTCTTTAAAATATTTTGTGTTATATAAATAAAGCCAGGCATTTTCAACATAGTGAAATTTAACAATCCTCTCAAAAGCTTCTTTTCCAGGTAAATCTTCAAAATCAGTCTCTGCATAATTAACATTTCCAGAAGGACTAACATCACAAGCTTGATACCTAATTAAATCAATATTAGAATTTGAAGAAACAACATCATCAAGTTTTTGAAGTAATTCCTCATTAATAAAATCATCGCTATCCAAAAGTAAAAAATAAGGCGTATTAACAATTTTAATGCCATTATTACGAGCCACGCTAAGGCCAAGATTTTCCTGACTAATAACAGTTATAAAATCATATTTTTTAGAATAATCTAAAGCAATATTTAAGCTATTATCAGTAGAACCATCATTAACCAAAATAACCTCAAAATCCTTATATGTTTGATTAACAACACTATCTAAACACTTTGTTAAATAATTTTCAACATTATATACAGGAATCACAATACTATATTTTTTCATTTTTCTCTCCATCAAAAATTCTTTCTAACAGTTTCATTTTCTTATTTGAAAGATTTTCAAAATCAATTTTTTTATATTCCAAATTATCATTATTTAAAATATTATCAATATCGCTAATAAACTCATCAACATTCTTAGAAACAACATACCCAACTTTACCAGGAATAGATATAAAATCATCAGTAACATCAATGGTTGTAATAATCTTTTTATTTAATGCTATAGATTCTAAATAAATTACTGGAAACCCCTCATATTGAGAACTAAGAAGTATATAATCAGCTTTTTTCATGTACGGATAAGGATTTTTTTTTGCCCCTAATAATTTCACATTATCTTCTAGCTTATGAACAAAAATATACTTTTCATAATCTTTTTTATCAGGACCATCACCAACTATCCAAAGTTCTAACGAATACTTAGATTTTAAAGCGTCAACTAATTTTAACATCCTAGAAATTCTTTTAGAATCTTCTTCGAGTCTACCAACAAAAACAAAAAGAATATCATGCTTCTTTTGAATATTTATATTTTCATTAGATAAACTTAAAATTTTTTTACTATCAATAAAATTATTTATAACAACCGCTTTATCAAAAATAGAAGGAAAATATTTTAATAAATTATTCTTAGACTCATTTGACACAAAAATAACATTATTAAATTTATCTATTTCACGCTTTCTAAAGAAATCCAAAAGTTCAGACTCATCATACATATTTGCATAATCACCGTGTATATATATAGAAGAATTTGAAGAAGCAATTTTTGAAAGTTTAGAACCCATAAGAGAATATGTTGCATAGCAGCAAGAAAAATCATATTTATTTTTATTAATTAAAGTCCAAAAAAATCTTTTAGAAAAATTATAAATTTTTCTAAACAAAACAAATTTACAATTAGAAATCCTATATTCTTTTACATGAACTCTAGAATTAATTTTATCTAAAAAAACTCCCATTTTATGTTCCAAAACCAAAGTTACATCATATTTATCATAATTAATATTATTTAATAAATTAACTAAAGCACTTTCAATACCACCATAGTCCATATTATTCGCAAAAAAAATCAATTTTTTCAATTTATCATCCACTTTCAAATTATATCTTATCAATATAATCAGTTATTAACTTCACAAATTTTTCATTGTTACTTTTATACTTTTTGGGCTTAAATTCTTGAAGTTTATTTATTACATCACCCAATTTTTCTAAATTGTCACAAGACAATATATAGCCTTTAGAAGCAAATTCATCTATTATTTGTACTTGATGATCATTCACATGCTCTCCATATTTAGCGAGTCTTGGAACAGCTATAATTTTTTTAGAAGCATTAAGTCCATCTAAAATTGATCCAACCCCACCGTGGGTAATAATATAATCACAAGTTTTAATATATTTTTTAAATTCCTCCATAGGTATTAATTGCAATATTTTCATATTATTAGACTCATACTTAGTTTGACCAGCCTGAACTACAACCTCTTCCCTTATATTACCAAGTTCAATATTTTTATCAATATATTTAAGTAGTCTTTCAAAAGTTTTATCTTGTGTTCCCAAAATTACAAATACCATTAGAAAATCCACCCTCCATAGACTGCTTTAGGATAAAGTTTAAGCATACTTTCCCACTGAACAATAAATAAATCTGCAATAGGATATACAATTCTTCCTGCAACCGTTTTTGTTGTCATGTTAGCAAACGTTTCAATATATATAACCTTTTTTCTAAAAAATTTAGCAATATAACACATAGGAACAGCCGTATGAGTACCAGTTGTTACAACCACATCAGGTTTTTCCTTTATAAAAATGTATAAACTTTTAAAGCAATTAAATAAAAACTTAAAAAAATAAGAAAATAAATGAAGTTTAGTGCCATAAACTAAATAGCTAATCTTAGAGCCATATTCCTCTTTTAAACTAATATTAGAGCTAGTCTTTTCTGTAACAATATGATAATCATATTTAGTAAACATTGGCTTTAACTGTAAAAGCTCATTTAAATGTCCACCAGTACTAGAAATAAATAAAACCTTTTTCATATATTCACATCACCTATTTAAACAAATTTATCCACTTTTGTTTAATCAAATCAGCTTTATATTTATAGCTTTCCGCTAAAGCATTTTTACCAAACAATTTTAATTTTTCTTTATCGTATAAAAGTTCATTAATCTTTTTAGCCATCACGTTAATATCTCTATTTGAAATCAAATAACCAGTTTCTCCGCTTTTAACAATTTCTTTAGGCCCGCTTAAAATATCATAAGAAATTACCGGAAGTCCCATAGAATAAGCCTCAAGCAAAACCATTGGAAAACATTCACTAATAGAAGTCATTAAATATATATCCGATTTAAGCATATATTCTTCAACTTTATCAGGACTAACAAATCCTGTAATAATTACATTATTTTGAAGATTATATTCTCTAATTAAATTTAGTATTTTTCCTTTTTCTTCGCCGTCTCCAAGCAAATATAATTTTAACTTAGGATTATCCTTTACTGCTAAATTAATAACTTTTATTAAACTAGTAAAATCTTTTACCCAGTTAAACCTGCCAGCAGCCACAACAGCATTATGATCTAAAGCGCTATGATTCTTAGGAAAACTATCTAATATATTTTCTATTCTAATAACTTTTACACTACTATTTTTAAACCAATCATTATACATTTTTTCATGATACTTACTTATAACTACAACATAATTCAAATTCTTATATTCCTTTAAAATTCTATTTTTATATGCATCAGTATCGATAAAATTGTGTTCTTGAGTAACTTTTAATATATTTTTACTACCATACTTACTAATAAGTTTTCCATACTCTTCCCTGGTTGAAAAAAATATATTCGCATCATTCTTAATAATTTCATTTTTTATTAATTTGTTTTTTAACCACAAAATCTTAAGAGATTTAAATCCTTCAGATAAAACTTTCAAAAGCTTAAGCTTTTTTAAACTTTCGATAAACTCTTTTTTATTTGGCCCACCATCATATAAATATTTTACCTTAATTTTCTCATTTATTTTATAGGCGGGATTCTTAGACAATTTATAAAAAGAGACAATTTCAATATCATAATTATTTACTAAAGCATTGGCCATAGTAATAGTCTGCTTTTCAATTCCGCCAAAACCTAAATGTAACATAAAAATTTTAATTTTTTTCACTATACCACCTAAATTATTATATAATTCTCAATATAATTATATCATAACATAAGCATTTATCAAAATATGAAAACAAATAAAAAAATTAGTCTTTAAAGACTAATAATTTTCAGCCATAAGTTCAAAATATGCTTTTGGATGAGCACACACAGGGCAAACCTCAGGCGCATTCTCACCATAATGAACATGCCCACAATTACGACAAATCCACATTTTAGGAGACTCTGATTTAAATACCCTCTCTTCTTTAACCGCCTCTAATAATTTTCTATATCTTTCCTCATGGTGTTTTTCAATTTTACCAACTTCTTCAAAAAGATAAGCAATTTTATTAAAGCCTTCCTCTTTAGCAGTTTCAGCAAAATCTTTATACATATCAGTATGCTCGTAATTTTCACCATCAGCTGCCATAGTTAAAGCATCAACCGTAGTTAGTTTTAATCCTTCGTTAACATTTCCACCATTTAATAACTTAAACCACATTTTAGCATGTTCTTTTTCATTAGCAGCTGTTTCTTCAAAAATTGCAGCAATCTGTTGATAACCCTCTTTTTTAGCTACACTTGCAAAATAAGTATACTTATTTCTTGCTTGACTTTCACCTGCAAAAGCAGTTTGTAAGTTAGCCTCAGTTTTTGATCCTTTTAATTCCATAAAATCATCCTCCCTTAGAAATATTAAGACAATCAAATTATATCAATCTCCAACATCAAAGTCAACATCGTCAAAATATTAAAACAACAAATTAATTTAATATTTTGGCATTATAAAATTTGCTAACTTTACTAAATTCTTGATCAACCATATTCCTACCAAATTTTTCAATAATAGTTTGCTTTCCAGAAAATAAATTAACACCCAAAGCAAGCCTATCACCATCGATTTTCACGCCCATAGCTGCAAGTGTTGTCGGATACATATCCATAGTAGTAAAATATCTTACCCTAGAGTTTTCTTCCGAAATAGCTGAATTTATAAACAAATTATATATTGTTCTTTTATCAAATTGATTATCATCAAAAAAATCAGCCTGCATAGTCAAATGATCACCGGAAATTACAATTGTCGTATCATCATAAAAATCTTGTTTTTTTATCCATTCAATAAATTCCTTAATTTGTGATGAAGAGCAGTCAATTGAATTAGAATAACTATCTTCATATTTTTCCATACAAGAATCTTCAACATAGCCATCTGGAAAATGTGTTGCTGTCGTAAGTGTTACAAAATTAAAAGGCTCATCTTCTTTTGATAATTTTGTGATCTCTTCTTTAGCAATATCAAATAGTATTGAATCTTCAAACCCCCAATTAGTATAATAATCCTTGGCAATTTTTTTGTTTTTAATAGCTGTATTATAATCATAAACTTTATAATTTCCATGCGCTTTAAAATAAATATTTCTATTTCCAAAACCGCTCTTTGAACCAAGTAAAAGTTCTTGATTATAGCCTTCTTTTTTTAATATATCACCTATAGAATAAGCGCCAGGAAGATACTTATTAAATTTCGTTTCATTTGAAATACCTGCTGGTATTCTTAAAGGAATTCCAGCTGTTTGAGCAACCATACCAGCGGTCGTCCAACTCAAGCCATATATCTGAATAGCGCCACCAAATTTATTAGTATTTGAAAAATTTATATTATTTTTTGTAAATTCACTCATTTCAGACATAAGATTATATTCCTTCAAACCTCCAAGATCAGTAGAAAAATAAGAACTTTCATATGACTCAACAAAAATATAAATCAAGTTTCTTTTAGTCTGAGGAAACTCAAGCTTAACTTTTTTAGGATCAACATAATTTTCTTCAATAAAAGTAGATTTTTTTGTTTGATTAATCAAATAAGAAAAAAGTTCGATTTTATAAAGACTATAAACGAAAGTAAACATTAAAACCAAATAAATTAATCTCATAAAAAAAGTTATAGATTTATTTTCAGCAAATTTAAAAATAAATTTTTTCCCATTCAGCTTAATTTTTAAAACAAGATTATACCCATGTAAAAAATTAAAAATCATTCTAAATAATAATAAAATAATAATAAATAATAATATGGCTGGAATTAAAGCACCAAAAAAATAATTTAATAAAATCCCAGTCCCAGACTCTGTAAGTTTTGGATTAAGATGAAACAAAGCTTCTTCAAAAACTACATTATCATATACTTTAAAAGCCCACTCTATTGAGCAAACAATTAAACACATCAAAAAAATTAATATATATTTAAATATATTTTTTACCTTTTTCATTTTTTCTAGCCTTTTCCTTTATAATTTTAAAACTATAGTTCTTTCTTATATATGATAAAAATCCAGGTAAAAAATAAGCAATAAAAGAAGCAAGTATTAAATACTTAGGAGCAACACTAATAGTAAACATCCTGTTAATTTCCAAATCCTTATAATCAGTTTTCAAAAATATAATAAATAAAACTAAAAAATTAGTTAAAACATTAAATTTAATATATTTTTTAATTTTCAAAAAAACGCCTAATTCATCATCACTACTTCTAAATGACAAAAAAGGCGGTAAAAACATACATAAAACTTCTATCATCAAACCACCCTCTACCATAACCATGGTAACACAAACTTCAATTTTTGTAAATAATAGTAAAGTAACACGCTTAATTTTCAAAGAATATTTATGATAATAAATAAATAAGGTATAATTAATATAAGGTGGTAAAATGGATAATAGACTATATGAAGAGAAAGAAAAATATATAAGAAAAAGAAAACCAATTATAACCAACATCATGCTTTCAATTATGCTAGTGGCATCAATAATTTTTTCAATATTTTTAATTATTGATGCCTCAGACAAAATAAATGAAACTTATCAAATCATTAATGCTATTTTAATATTATTAATAGTAATTAATATTGTAATAAGTTTTCCAAAAGCATTTTTCAAAAACAAATCAACAATTACAGCTTTTACGAGTTTACTTATAATAATTACAATTTTATTTAATGGATTATGCTTGCTTAATATAATTAAACTACCCATGCAAGAATATCTTCCAGACTTTTATAATAAAAGTTTAGCAAGCGTAATTAAATGGACAGATAAAAATGGCATTCAGCATGAAGAAACATTTGAATACAGTGATAATATTAAAAAATATAATATAATTAGTCAAAACAAAAAAGCAAAAACATTAGTTAAAAGACTTAAAAATGTAAATTTTATAGTTTCAAACGGGCCAGATTATAACAAAGAAATAATACTCCCAGATATGTCAGGTTGGACCACGGATGAAGTAATAAAATTTGTTGATAAAAATAAATTAAAAAATGTAGAAATATTTTTTGAAGAAAATAAAGAAATAAAAAACGATACCATAATAAAACAAAGCACAACAGGAAAAATAAAAAGAAATGATAATATTATATTTACCGCATCACTAGGTGATAAAGCGAGTCTATCCCCTATTAAACTAAAAGACTTAAAAAATGAAAAATTATTAAATGCTAAAACATATTTGGGAAAACACGGAATTATCTACGAACTAAAATATGAATTTTCAAATAAAATTGAAAGAGGAAAAATAATAAAAATTGATAAAGAAAATCAAACTACAATTAATCCAAACGACAAAATAATATTAACAGTGTCAAAGGGAAAAGAAATAAAAATACCAGAACTTAAAAACATGACACTTTCCGAAGTTACAAAATGGATAATTGAAAACAACTTAGAAATTGAATATTCAGACAAATATGACAATGATATTAAAAAAGGACTAGTAATAAATTCAAATTATAAAACCGGTGACATCATACAAGAAGAAACAAAAATAAATATTATTTTTTCAAAAGGAAAACTAATAATGCCAAAATTTGAAAATCTAGAATTATTTAAAGCTTGGGCTGCCACCTATAACATCAAATACGAAATTAAAGAAGAATTTAATAAGGACATTGCCCAAAACAATATTATTAAATTCTCAGTTAATGAAAACGAAAAAATAAATATTGATGAGCCAATAATCGTATATATTTCAAAAGGACAAGCAGTTATAATGCCTAATTTTATAGGTAAAACAAAAAATGAAATTCAAAAAGAATGTAATAATTTAGGTATAATATGTTCCTTCACAAATACCAAATCAAACAAAACTGAAGGGACAGCCATAACTCAAAGCATTGCTAAAGGAAATGAAATATCTAAAGGCCAAACCATAAATATTGAAATAGCTGTCAAAAAACAAACTGAAGCCACAACAACTAGTTCATCAAAAAATAATTCATCAAATTCAAATAATCAAGCAAATACAAACACCAATGAAAATAATTGTGAAACAATAACAATTAGACTAAACGGAAGTGAAATAAAGGCAAATGATCCTGCAGGAACTTGTTCAACTTTAAAAGGAAAATATGGAAATGCCATAAAATGTGAATACACATCTAGTGACAATGGAACCGACGGATTTATATTAAATTCAAGAGATATTAATGGCAAAACAGCTAGTACCTGTAATCCAATAACAGTTAAAATTGTAAAAAATAATTAGAAGTTCAAACGAACTTCTTTTCTAATATAAAAAAGAGGATTATAATCCCCTATTTTACTGATAATTCTACTCTATAACGAGCATTTTTATTAA
>CACZQJ010000046.1 GCA_902783265.1 uncultured Erysipelotrichaceae bacterium
AAAACAAAATTGAAGAAACATTACAATATCCAGGAACTATTAAAGTTGTAGTTATAAGAGAAACTAGAGTTACCGAAGAAGCTAAATAGCTTCTTTTAATTTGGGTTTTCCCCAGCAACAATTTCACCAGAACCACTAAATGCCACATATAAAACTAAAGTTGTTGCAATTAACGTAACTATACTAGCTATTATCTGAATATCGGCAAACTCAATATCAAGGTTATACTTTTCCTTTATATTTTTATCTCTTATATTAATATATATAAAACCCAATGACACAAAAAAAGCAATGATTCTATTTATTCTAAGTATATTTAAAGCTTCATCATCACTATAAATTTTATTCTTTCCCTCACATTCCATCATCGAATTATATGAAAGACTTATAGAAATTATAATTGTAAAAATAAAAATAATTGATAAATTAATTTGCAGCTTTAATAAAGCATCCTCTTCTAAATTATAATTTGTCATATAAATACCCCATCTAAAGATTAATAAATTATATGATATAAAAAAATTAATTAAAACATTCTTTTAAAAAAAAGGGAAGTATGCTAAAATAATAAATAGAATAAGGAGGATAAAATATGAAAAGAATGACTTATGTCGATAAAGATGGGAATCAAATTAACCAATCATTTGAAAACCGTAAACCCTTATTAAAGTTCTTCTTTGTTTTTGGAACAATATTGCCAATTGTTCTTATAATTTTAATAATTGCAACAATATTTCAAAACAATCATTGTAAAAAAACATATGAAAAAATAAAAGAAGCAGCATTAATATATGCTCAAAATGAAATGGATCTTCCAGAAATAGAAGGAGAGAACATAATTGTTAATATAGGGTCTTTGTATTCTGAACAGTATTTAAAAAGCTCAGAAACTGATAACATTTTATGCTCTGGAACAGTAAAAATAACTAAATATAAAGATGAATATATATATACTTTAGACGTTAAAAATTGCAACAGTTGTTCTACTGATAGAAGATTTGGTAATTGGAGTACACTTCAAACAAACTTTCCAAAAGGGAAAACAGTTATAGATGTCATTCCATATTATAATTACTACGAAAGAGCTATCAGTACAACAAAATGGTCTAAATATTATGATGAGGATTTTTTATCGGATGAAATTTCTGAATATGGCGTTAGGTTGCCAATAGATATGACAGACATTCCACAAATTCCAAGCGAATCTAACATATTCGCATATGAAACAGAGGATACTACATTTTTTAGATATCGCAATCGTAGTTGGAAATGGTATGACATTCAAGGCAACTATTCAAGTTATTCATCAGAAAAGCCCAATGGATTTGAATATAAAGATGAAAATACCGAAAAATATTCCGAATGGTCTGAGTATTTACTAAATTATCCAGAAGAAAAATCATACCGCAGAATTGAACAAACATCAGGATATAAATATTATTATGTAAATGAAAAAGGTGAAAAAGTTTACTTTAACAACGGAAAATACACTCCAAAAGAAGAGGTAAACACTGAAAAATATAATGAACGAGATAATGAAACAGCTACCTTATATCATTACAGAGATAAGATGTGGCGCTGGTATAACGGCCAAAAACGTAAATATAGTAGCTATTCAACCGTCGCCCCAGCAGGTAGGCCATATAAAGATGCGGAAACCGAAACATTATCAAGCTGGAGTTCATGGGAAAAAGCAAGAAATGATAGATATACAGAAGAATATATGGTAGAAGAAAACAAATTAATGACAAGATTTAGAATCAGATACGAAATTCTTTCATTAAAAGTATTAGAAGAACCACTGGAAAAAGATGAATTTGAAACTAAAGTAAATGAAGAATTACAAACTTTTAATGAAAGAGAAGATGTCAAATTAGAAACGACTTATAAATTTAGATATCGTAAATCATGACTAGCATTGTTAATGCTAGTCTTTAATATTAATTAAAAATCATATAATTAAATATGAAAAAAATAAAATTAAGAAAAAAATCTATAAATATAGTTTTTTTAATTGTAATATCTGTAATTACAAGTTCGTTATTATTAATTAATTCAATAGGCAAAAAAATTACACCAGCTTTTTTTAAATATGCCGAAGTTGAAACAAAAAAGTTTTCTAACACAATAATAAATGACGCAATTGCTGAAACAATTACAACTAAAGCCAAGCCAGAAGAAATTTTTGAAGTAGTTATGGACAGCAGTGGTGACGTTAAATCAATTGACTTTAATACAATAAATATTAATAAATACTTGACAAAGGCCACTAGATATATCCAAAACGATTTAAAAAACATAGAAAAAGGCAATATAAAAAAAGTAAATAATAAAAATATTTTAAAAAACTATGATGAAAATAATTTAAAAAAAGGTATAATTACTTTTATTAGTACTGGCGTCATACATAATAATCCTATCCTTGCAAACTTGGGGCCTAAAATACCAATAAAAACAAATCTAGTAGGGGACGTTATAAGTTATATTTCCGCAGAAGTTGATGACTATGGTATTAATAATTCTCTAATTAAAATATTTGTAAATTTAAAAGTAACACAAACAATAATTCTCCCATTCTACGATAAAAATATCGATATGGAAGCCAAAATACCAATAGCCATAAAATTAGTCGCGGGTAAAATACCAGAATATTATATTGGAACTAAAGAAAGTAAACAAATAATTATTCCAAATTAGACTTTATTTATTAAAACAGGTGTGATAAACTAATAACAGAGGTAATAACATGAAAATATATGAATTTAATAACAAATATGAACTTGAAAAAAATTATAAAGATGGGTTTGATTATGAAGCAACTAAAGAAATTTGGACCGAATACTTTGATGATTATGACTATATATTAGGTGATTGGTCATATGGCAAATTAAGATTAAAAGGATTTTGTGATAAAAAAAACAAAAACTTTAAACCCATCAATGATATAAAAACAGTTGATAATTATATAAAAAAACATTGCGCTTATGAATGTCGATATTTTATTTTAAAAAAAATTAAAGAATAACTTTAATTTTTTTAAGCACTTAACTAGTAAAAGGAAATATAAAATGATATAATAATTAAGATAGGATGGTAGATATGGATAGAAAAGAGCTAACGGGCATATATGAAAAATATTTAAATAAAATCAATGACATATGGAGGTCACTTTGACCCAGAAAAAAAAGAAAAAAAACTAGATGACTTAGATAAAATGATGAAAGCGGAAAGTTTTTGGGATAACCGAAGAAACGCTGAAACTATAATAAATGAATTTAATCAAATAAAAAACCTATTAGATAAAGCCACAAGAATTAAAGAAGACATAAGTTTTCACTTAGAAAACTTAAAGGCAAATGATGTGACAGATGACATTATTAAATTTTCGGAAGAGGAATATTCAAAAATAAACGATGAAATAGAAAACCTAGAAATAGAAGTTTTATTAAGCGGAGATTATGATCAAAATGATGCTGTATTAGAAATTCATTCTGGAGCAGGAGGAACAGAAGCCTGTGACTGGGCAAATATGCTATATAGAATGTATTCAAAATGGATATTAAAAAAAGGCTATAAAGAAGAAATAGTTGACAAGCAATTAGGACTAGAAGCTGGAATTAAAAGTATGACTATAATTGTAAGTGGAACAAACGCCTACGGATATTTAAAAAATGAAAAAGGAATCCATAGATTAGTTAGAATATCTCCATTTGATTCAGGCGCAAGAAGGCATACTTCTTTTGCATCAATTAGCGTCACCCCCGTAATAGATGATAAAGTTAGCGTTGAAATCAACCCTAATGATTTAAAAATTGATGTTTTTCATTCATCAGGCGCTGGAGGCCAATCAGTAAACACAACGGATAGTGCGGTAAGAATAACCCATCTACCTACTGGAATAGTTGTAACCTGTCAAAATGAACGAAGTCAAGTTCAAAACAAAGAAAAAGCCATGCAAATACTAAGAAGTAAACTTTTTGAACAAATGACTGAAGCCAAAAAAAATGAAATAAAAGAATTAAAAGGAGAACAAAAAGATATAAATTTTGGTTCTCAAATTAGAAGTTATGTTATGCACCCTTATTCGCTAGTCAAGGATCACAGAACAAACACTGAAGAAACTAATGTAAGTAAAGTGCTAGATGGTGATATTGATAAATTTATAAGTTCTAATTTAAGGAGGAATGCCAAATGATATTTGGGCATAAACCATTATTCGATAACAATGCTTTAATGCAAGAAATATATAATAGTAAAAGAGTAAAACGTAATACAATGTTTTTCTTCGGAGTATTACTTTCAGCTATATCTTTTAATCTATTTTTAAAGCCACTGCACTTAATTTCAGGAGTTAGTGGAATTTCTATCATGACCGAAGCTTTATTTAGAATAGATCCATCAGTTATTATACTAATTGGTAATGTACTACTGCTAATCGCAAGTTTTGTTTTCTTAGGACCTGAAAAAACAAAAACTACAATAATTGGATCAATATTATACCCAGTATTAGTAAAAGCTACTGATTTTTTGCCCCAATATATAGATTTAGGTAGTACAGAATCGATAGTTATCACCCTTTGCGGAGCTTTAGTTTCTGGAATAGGAACTGGACTAATATTTAAAAATAATTTTACAAGTGGTGGAACAGATGTACTTAAACAAATTTTTTCAGTATATGGAAAAATGCCATATAGTAAAGCCAATATATATTCAGAAGGATTAATTATGTTTGCTGGTGGATTAGTATTTGGTTGGGATTCATTCATATATTCAATCATATATATAGCCATTTCCGGAACAGTAAGTGATAGAGTTATTATGGGAATATCCGAATATAAAACCCTTCAAATAGTAACCAGTAAAGATAAAGAAATAAAATCATTCATATTAGAAAATTTAAATAGAGGTATAACAGAAATGAATGTGAAAGGTGGATACACTGGAAGTAATAAAAAAATACTATTATGTGCCATTCCTACTAGAGAATATTTCTTGGCCACAGAAGGCATTAAAAAGTTAGACCCCAACGCCTTCGTTATAGCTACAGACACCTATGAAATTCAAGGCAAAATTGAAGAAGAATAGAAAGAAGTGAATTAAATGGATTTAATAAAACTTAACAACGTTAAAAAGACATATCGTACCGGAGTTACAGCCATTCAAGGCCTAAATTTAACAATTGCCAAAGGTGACTTTGTCTTCATCATAGGGTCTACTGGTTGTGGAAAAAGTACACTCATAAAAATGCTATATCGTGAAGAAAAACCAACCGCTGGGCAAATAATAGTTGGTGGAATAGATGTTGGTAAATTAAGAAACGGAAAAGTATACAAAATAAGAAGAAAAATAGGTGTAGTTTTTCAAGATTATAAATTGCTTCCAAAATCAACAGTATATGAAAACGTAGCCTTTGCCTTAGAAATTTTTGGCCTGCCAAAGGATGAAATATATAGCAAAGTAATTAAAGTACTAGAACTTGTGGGTTTAAAGAATAAAATAAAAAATTATCCTGCCCAATTATCTGGAGGAGAGCAGCAAAGAGTTGCTATAGCTAGAGCAATTGTCAATGGTCCAAAACTATTAATATGTGATGAACCAACAGGAAACCTTGACCCAAAAACCAGCATGGAAATTATGAAAGTATTAGAAGAAATTAACAAATTAGGGACTACTATTATAATGGTAACCCATGATATAAATATTGTAAAACAAATGAATAAAAGAGTCATTGTTTTAGATACAGGAAGAGTGTTAAAAGACTACCAGAAAGGAACCTATGCCCATGAAAACAATTAGAATTATTTTAAGAAATATAAGAGATGCTTTTAAAGGCGTATTTAGAAACTTTTCCTTATCATTCGCCTCAATTTCCTGTATTACCATAACTTTAATAGTAGTTGCTATCTCCATGGTGCTTTCGGAAAATGTTGACAACTTTACCTTATTAGTTGAAAAGGACGTTACCATAGTAGCTTTTATTGATAACGAAGCAGATCAAGATAAAATAGAAGAAATAAAAGATAAAATAAGCATGATTGATAACGTTGAAAAATATGAGTTTAAATCAAAACAAGTAATTACTGAAGAAATGCGTGATTCCTCAGAAGTGTTTGACAGTATAATGAAAAACTGGACAGACGATGAAAATCCAATTCAAAACACATATCAAGTAAAAGTTGTAGATATAAATAAAATAAAAAACGTTGCTGACGAAATAAAAAAAATAGATGGAATTACCGTTGTAAAATATGGTGAAGGTATGGTAGAACAATTAATTTCCACTTTTGAATTTATTCACAAAATATGTATTGGAGCCGTAGTAGCCCTAATCCTAGTTACCGCTTTCTTAATTTCTAACACAATCAAAATAACTATAGGTTCAAGGCAAAGAGAAATTGGAATTATGAGACTAATTGGTGCATCAAACTTAAATATTAGAATTCCATTTATTATTGAAGGACTAGTTTTAGGACTTTTAGGTTCAATAGTACCAATAATAATAACTATATATGGTTATACAGAGTTATATAACCGTTTTGGTGGTCATCTATTTTCTAATTTAATAAAACTAATAAAACCAGTTCCATTTGTTTATAAAACATCATTGTTATTATTAGTGGTTGGGGTATTAGTAGGTATGTTTGGCTCATGGAGAGCCGTAAGAAAGCACTTAAAAATATAATAAAAACGCTATTTAGCGTTTTTTCTTTTTACTTTTAAAATGTCTTTTAAAAATAAATAAAAATATTAAAATTATTACTATTGTACAGCCATAAATTAAATAAGCATCATCATAATTAGCTTTGACCTCTTTAATCTTTTTGCCATCATCATCTAGTTTTATAACATACTCGCCATTTTTAGTATATAAATAGTTTTCTCTAGCGTATCTTGCAATATATTCTTTATCCTGAAGTTTATTTATTTCAGTTTTTAGTGACTTAGCATCAGCTTTTAAATTAGTAAGCTTTTCATTTAAAGCCTTTTCTTCTTTATGTAAATTATATAAATTTATAGTAGTAGTTATTAAAGTAAATGCACAGTAACCTATTATAAAAAAAGCAATTGGCCCTAAAATCATAAGCCTTAATCTAGTTCTCTTCGATATCCTTTTAGTCATCAAGTCACCTCTACTATCATTAAAAGTATAACATCTTTTGTTTATTTTTACAATAATTTATATAGGTAGTGACTATTTAAAAAAGTTCAAAATATTATTTTGCAAGTAAAAACCCAATATAATTAACAATAAGTGGTAAGGGTGGAAATAAGAATTACTTATCCTTTGAAGAATAATAAAATATATTAAAACACTTACTAATATAACAAAAAAAGAGCCCAAATATTTAATTAATTTATTTTTACTATATATTATTTTATCATTTAAATTTAAAAACAAAGAAAAAGCAAATCCAAAAACAAGAGAAAAAACTAACGACAATATCTGTAATCTTAAATTCACTATTTAAAAAGTTTACTAAATAGACTGCCATCTTTTTCCTTGTTTTCGCCTTCAGAATAAGAAAGACTATCAAGGCGACCTTTTATTGATACATTACCTTGATAAGTATCTAATTTTATAATTTCTAGGTCTTGACCTTTTAATGTCAAATTTCCCATACTTGTTTCCATAAAAAATTCAACGTCATCAAAACTTTCTATTTTTTTAACACCAGTAATAATTATATTTTTTCTTTCATTAATAGTTATGCCATGATTTAATGAAGTAATTACATTATCTATCTTGTCCATATTCTCCTCCTAAAGAATTATATGAAAGAAACATAAAAAAAAGACGAATTATT
>CACZQJ010000047.1 GCA_902783265.1 uncultured Erysipelotrichaceae bacterium
AATTAAGACAATAAAGAAACTTTTAAAAAGTAAAAAAATTTCTTTTTTAGCTTCTGATATTCATCATAGAAAGCATGATTATAATAAATTTCTTAAGGCAAAGAAAAAGATAAGACATTATTTATCAAAAGAAGAATTAAATATTTTATTAAATGAAAACCCTAGTAAAATTATTAACTAGGGTTTTACGTTGACAAATAGTGTTTTTTTTGAGAAAATAAAGATGTTATAGAAAGAGGGTTAAGCTATGTTACAAGAAAGATTACTCTTGACACCTAAAGATATTTTAGAAAAAGAATTTAAAATTGATACACGTGGTTATAGGCCACAAGAGGTGGATAAGTTTTTAGATGCTGTAATTAGCGATTATGAAGAGATGATTTCTTTTGCTAAAGAACTTGAAAAGGAAAAGAAAAGTTTAATTGATGAAAACATAAGATTAAAACAAGAAGTTAGAAATGCTAGAACTAAACTTGATGTCCTTCGTGAATCTGGAAATAACGATGTATCAAATGCTGATTTATTAAGACGTCTTTCTAATCTTGAAAAAATAATTTACGAAAATAGATAATATTTTGGCAAACGCTGCATTCTTAGTAATGTAGAGGAAAGTCCATACTTGCATAGTCTGTGATGACTATAGTGATTGTGCTTGGGGAAAAAATAACCCAAGGTAGCTTTTTGGCTAACGGCGCGAATAGCCTAAGTTAATTAATATGGTAATTTCGCTTAAAGTGCCGCAGTGACGATGCTTTTAGAAATGAAAGAGTGAAACGTGGTAAACCCCGCAAGCAAGAAACCCAAATTTTGGTAGGGGAACCTAATAAGAGAGAATATAAGAATTTCTTATGGGACCGGTAACGGTAGATAAATGTTTGCCCCTTTTTATAAGGAACAGAATATGGCTTATAAAATATTATTGTTTTTTTAGAAAGGATTTTATGAAAGAAATTGGTGAAAAGCTGAAAGAAGCTCGTGAAAGTATCGGTGTTTCTGTTGAAGAGGTGGCTGAAGATTTAAAATTAAGACCATCACAAATAGAAAACATTGAAGCTGGTAATTCTGATGCTTTTAAGGATGTCTTTAATCTGAAATATTTAATTAGAGATTATTCGAAATATTTAGGGCTTAATAAAGAGGATTTAGTTGATGAGTTTAATGAATATTTATTTGATTATACATCTAGATTATCATTAGATGATATTAAACTGGCTAAGAAAGAACGAAAACAAGCTAAAAGGATTAAATCACCATATACTATAGAAAAGAAAAGCAATTTGCCGGTTATATTATTTATACTTTGGTTAGTTATTCTTGTTTTAGTTCTTGTGATTATTTATTTTATGATTAATTTAAATGCGGCTGAGGATAATTTTGTTGAAGGAGCCGTAGTTACGGAAAGTGAGTAGGATGATTTATGAATTTACCAAATAAGTTAACAATGACGAGAATTTTTATGACTTTTTTAATTATTTTTGTATTATTATTTCCATTTTCAGCTATGGGAATAAATGTGCCTCGTATTTTTGTAAATGAGGCTATTGTAATTGATATTCGTTATTTGATTGCTGGAGTATTATTTATTTTGGCTTCTATTACCGATTTTTTTGATGGTATGATAGCAAGGAAATATGATTTAATTACTGATTTTGGAAAGATGATAGATGCTATTGCTGATAAAATATTAGTTAATTCAGTTTTAATTATTTTAGCAGCTCAAGGATTTATTCATCCAGTTATTCCAGTTATTATTATTGTTAGAGATACAATTGTTGATTCTATTAAAATGGTTGCTGGTTCTAAGGGTAATGTTGTTGCCGCTATTAAAACAGGAAAATATAAAACTGCTTCTTTGATGGTGGGTATTGTTTTAACTTTATTTTATGATATGCCATTTGTACTTTGGAATGTAAATATTTCTGATTTCTTATTAATAGTAGCTTCAGCTCTTTCAATTATTTCTGGCATTCAATATTATAAAATGAATAAACAATATATTTTTGGTGAAAATGGGGAAATGTAATTTTCCCTTTTTTATATAAAATATGTTACTAAAAATGGCAAAAGTTCTATATCATTTTGCTATTTTTATTTTGTTTTTTTAATCAACATTGTAAAATTTGAACAAATGTTCGTAAAAGTGTTGACAAAGCTGATTTATTATTATAAAATTATGTTGTAGGAGTAAAGGAGGAAAAATAATGGCAAAGACAACTGCTGATGTTGATCAAAATTTAAAGCAAGTTCTTGCTGATATTGAAAAGCAATTTGGAAAAGGTTCAATCATGAAATTAGGTGATAATGAACATAGGGAAATAGATGTTATTTCTAGTGGTAGTATAGCTTTGGATGCAGCTCTAGGAATAGGGGGTTATCCTAAAGGACGAATTATTGAAATTTTTGGGCCAGAGTCTTCTGGTAAAACGACTTTTGCTTTACATGCAATTGCCGAAGCTCAAAAAGCAGGTGGCAAGGTAGCATTTATTGATGCTGAAAATGCTTTGGATCCACAATATGCGGCTAATTTGGGTGTAAATATAGATGAGTTATTACTTTCACAGCCGGATAATGGTGAGCAAGCTTTAGAAATAGCCGAGGCTTTAGTTAGAAGTGGGGCAATTAGTGTTATTGTAATTGATTCGGTTGCGGCTTTAGTTCCACAAGCTGAAATTGAAGGTGAAATGGGTGATTCTCATGTTGGTCTTCAAGCTAGACTTATGAGTCAAGCTTTAAGAAAGCTTGCTGGTATTATAAATAAGACTAATACTATTGCGATATTCATAAATCAATTAAGAGAAAAAGTTGGTGTAATGTATGGAAATCCAGAAGTTACTCCTGGTGGTAGAGCTTTAAAGTTTTATTCTTCTATTAGACTTGATATTAGAAGAAGTGAACAAATTAAAATGGGTACGGAAATCATAGGTAATAAAACAAATGTAAAAGTTGTTAAAAATAAAATGGCTCCGCCATTCAAAACTTGTCAAGTAGACATTATGTACGGAACAGGTATTTCTAGAGAAGGCGAACTTGTTGATTTAGCCGTTGAGGCTGGAGCTTTGGATAAATCTGGCGCTTGGTATGCTTACAATGGTGAAAAGGTTGGTCAAGGTAAAGAAAATGTAAAGGAATATTTAAAACAAAATCCTAAAGTATTTGATGATTTATACAAAAAGGTAAGAGAATTTTATAATTTAAAATAGAAAATGGTGATTATAACTTGGTTATAATCATCATTTTTGTTTAATAAAATTAGTAGTAATTTATTAATTTGTTTTAAAATGTTTTGACTTTTAGGCTTTTTTTGTTATAATTGTTTTAGAATATGGAGGGATATAAGAATGGAACAAAGAAAATCTGATATAGATACTGGGGATAGCAATGTTGTAAATGTTAATAGTAATGGACTTAATTATAGTTTTGATTTTTCTAATCAAGTTAGCAGTAATCCTGAACCTATAAATCCTACACCTATGCCAGCACCTGCTAGTAATGTTGAGCCAGCACCAATGCCGGGTACTGTTTCAGCGCCTGAGCCACAGCCAGTTGTAGAACCTGTGGTTAGTCCAGAACCTGCGCCAGTAGATCCAGTATCTACTGTAGAACCTGTGGTTAGTCCAGAACCTGCACCAGTAGAATCAGTACCTACTGTAGAACCTGTGGTTAGTCCAGAACCTGCGCCAGTAGATCCAGTACCTACTGTAGAACCTGTGGTTAGTCCAGAACCTGCACCAGTAGAATCAGTAAATAATCCAGACATTAATTCGGATTCTGAAATGCAAAATGTAGCTGAAAATCAGGCTACTGAAAAACCATTAGAACAAGCTAATACAGCAAATGTTCAGGGTGAAGAGTTGATTGAAGATAAAAAAGGTACTAAAAAGTTTTTAATTATAATAACTATTATTGTAGTTGCTTTTATAATTGCTTTACCATTTATTTTTAATTTAATCGGTTAATTATTTTGGTTAATTAATTTAAAAATTTTAAAAATTTTATAGAAGTTATCATTTTCTTTGGTAATTTCTTTTTTTATCCTATTGATTGCTTCTTTTATATTGCTTTCTTTTTTTCCGAAACATTCTAAACATATATAGTTTATTTTTTCATAATCATTATTTTTTAATATTTTATCTAATTCATTTGTGATAAATTTGTAGTTTTCATTTTCAAATCTTGTTTTAAAATTATTTTTATTTATTATTTTTAGGACTTTATATTTTATATCTGTTTCTTTTTGATTTTTAATGATGTTTGTAATATCGCATTCTTCGTCAATAATTAGAGTGCTTTTCATATAGTTTATGCCATTTTTGTTAAATTTAACTGCTATAGTATTTTTCCCATTGCAAAATAGGACGGTATATTTTAATTTGCTTATTTTACTTTCTTTAAATTCTTCAGTTTTATAATATATTTTATTTAAAAAATCTTTATCTACCTTTACTAAATTTTTTTTAAAGTCTAAAAGGGTTTTATCATTTATTTTAAATGCTGGGATTTTACGAATGTGGATTAGTTTATCGTTTTTATTCCATTCATAGAAATCATATAATTTTTTATTGAAATTTAAATATGTATCATAAATGTAGTTCATTTTTGTCTTCTCCTTTAACAAATATTGATAAAAAAGTTATTATTAGGCCGATTGGCCCAATTAGGCATTCAATTTTTCTACTTATAAAATTTACATATTCAAAAAAATTATACCCTAATGGGATTAAATTTAAATAACTTATTATGAAGGCAAAACCAATTACACTAAACCCAAAACCAATTAGGAATAAAGCTATTCTTGTAATCATATATATCACTATTTAATAATATTATTATTTTCTTTATTTTTTCCTTTATTTAACTTTACTTGAACTTTTTATTTTAACAAGTTATAATGTTTATGGTGGTTAATCATGGAATATAAATTTAAAGCCCAGGAGTTTGAAGGTCCACTTGATTTGCTTTTACATCTTATAAAACAGGAAAATATTGATATTTTTGAAATTAATATTGCAGATATAACTGATCAATATTTAAAATATATCGAGCACATGGAAAACTTAAATTTGAATGTTGATAGTGAATATTTGGTTATGGCTTCGGAGTTAATCGAACTTAAATCTAGGGAATTACTTCCTCATGAAGAGGTTACTGATGAATATGAAGAAGATCCGAAAGAGCAGCTTATCAATAGATTAATCGAATATCAAAAATATAAAGAAGTAAGCAGAGATTTTAAATTTTTTGAAAGTGAACGTAAGCAGCTTTTTTCTAGGCTCCCAAGTTTACTTGATGAGTTTCATGATGATAGCGTAAAAATTAATGAAGACATTTCTTTAGATGATTTATTAAAAGCATTTATGAAGTTTCAGGAAAAGAAAGCATATGAAAAACCACTAAATACGGTTATAGCTAGAAAAGAATATTCAGTTCATAAAAGAAGTTTTGAGATAAGTCAAAAATTAAAAAAGTATAGAAAAATGAATTTCGAAGATTTGTTTGATGTTTATACTAAGGAGTATGTTGTTGTGACATTTTTAGCTGTCCTTGATTTAGCAAAAAATGGTGAGCTTTTTATTAAACAAGATAGAAATTTAGATACAATTATTTTATCTATAAAAGGAGAAAGTTAAATGAACTTAGAAGCGATATTAGAGGGGTTATTATTTGTGTCTGGTGAGGATGGTATTTCTAAAGATAAAATAATTTCCATATTAGAAATTACTGAAGATGAAGCTGATAATTTAATAAATAAGCTTTTGGATAATTATAATGACGATAGTAGGGGAATTACTATTAAAAAATTTGGTGATGAATATAAGTTGGTTACCAAAAAGGAACATGCAGAATATTATAAAAAACTTGTGGATAATGAGGTTTCGGAAACTTTAAGTAATTCAGCTTTAGAAACACTTGCAATTATTGCTTATAATGAGCCTATTACAAGAATAGCTGTTGATGAAATTAGGGGAGTATCTAGTGCTCATATAATTAGAAAGCTAGTTTTTAAAAATTTAATTAAGGAAGTTGGCAGATCTGATCTTCCTGGTAAACCAATATTATACGGGGTAACTGACCAGTTTTTAGATTACTTTGGATTAAATTCTACAAAGGATTTGCCTAAGATTGAATTTGAAGAGAATTTTGAAGAAACAGAATTATATGATTCTAAATATAATGAAGAAATTTAATTATTTTTATAATTTTTCTTTTAAAACATGATTATAAATGTTATAATTATGTTACTTGCTTGCGTGGCGGAATTGGTAGACGCGCACGACTCAAAATCGTGTGACTTCGGTCATGTGGGTTCGATTCCCACCGCAAGCACCACTTAAAAATCTGTTCGAACTGTTCGGACATTGATATAGAGAACTTGCAAAAAGTTCTTTTTTTATGCCATTATGTATGGGTTAAGGAAATTTCCATAAAATAAAAAATGGTATTTGATTAGCTGTTATGAACTTTATTTCTATCTTTAAAAACGGAGTATACTTAGATAAAAAATATTATCTTAAGCGAAGTTTAGTTTTACACTTTTAAGGTATATTAGAAAATGTGTTTTACTATCTTTTGTTAAATCTCTATTATAATTGTATAGATTTTTTTTATTTATCTTTTTTTTTTACCTAAAATATGATAGTATTATTATAGAGAAAATAAGGAGGGCTATAAAATGATATTAAGAAAACCTTATGCGGCTTTTATTAAATACTTTAAATTATTACATGCTATTATGGCAGCTTTTATAGTCTTCATCTTGCTTGGGTCTATTAGGCTTTATAATTTTTTTAGAATTTATTCTATTGATTATAGATCAATTACTAGTGGCCTTGAAACAAGTGGTTATTTAAATGTGATTAATTACTTGTTTGTTATTTTAGCTTTAATTTTGACTATTGTTTTACTTTCAGTGATGGTTTATAAAAAGAAGCCAAAATTACTTTATATATATAGTGTAATTATGTTTGTTTTAATATTAATTTTATATAGATTTACTTCTTCTTCTTTTAGAACTATAGGAACTACTGTTTTAGATATTAGGGTTGCTAAAGCATTTAGAGATTTTTATTTAATTGCCATTTTACTTGAAATGGCTAGTTTAGCGCTAGTTGTAGTTAGGGCTACTGGTTTTGATATTAAACAGTTTGATTTTGTTAGTGATTTGCAAAGACTTGATATTTCTGAAAAAGATAGTGAAGAGATAGAAGTTGCGTTAGAATTTGATAAGGATGAGGTTAAGCGTAATTTTAAAAATAGACTTAGAAATATTAATTATGTTTATGTTGAACATAAATTCATTATAAATATATTGCTTGTACTTTTGATTTCTACTATATCTATTACTGTTTATTTGCGTGTAAGTGCTTATACGGCTAGGTATTCAGTAGGGGAAACTTTTAGTGCAAGTTCTGTGACGTTAAATGTTAAAGACGCTTATATTGTGAATAGTGCTGCTGATGGGACTAAACTAGTTGAAACTGATGGAGAAAATGCTGGGGCTATAGTTTTAGTTAGATTTCAGGTTAAAGGATATGCTAATCAGCAAACTTTTAACACTGGCGTTGTAACTTTAAATATTGATAAGTTTTCTTATGCTCAAAATGTAAAGCATGCATCAATACTTACTGATTTGGGCGCAGCTTATATAAATCAAAAATTAACTAGTGAGTTTCAAACTTATACCTTAGCTTTTGAAGTGCCTGACAAATTAGTTAATAAAAAAATGTATTTAAAGATTAATGATAATAACAGTTATGTGAATGGTGAGGCTGGAGCTAAAAATATATTGGTTAGATTAAAACCAGTTGATTTACGAAAAGAAGGTCAAACTTTTGAAAAGAAAATTAAAGAAACAATTGGTTTTGATGATAGTATTTTAGGCTCATCTAGTTTAGTTATTAATAGTTTTGAAATAAGTAATAAATTTAAATTAAATTATAAATATTG
>CACZQJ010000048.1 GCA_902783265.1 uncultured Erysipelotrichaceae bacterium
GTAATAGTAAATCCTGTTTCTTTATTTCCAGTTACGACTGGAGTGTCATAATCTTTTAAGACTGTTTCTTCTTTAACGGTATAAATAATTTCATTATTACCATCAAATACATCTAAGTCAGTCCATGATACTGTTAAAGCATCTCCTGTAGCATCTGCAGCTATAGTTTTTTCTTCTGCACCTTCGACAGCTACATCTTCTCCGTTAACTTTCTTATAAAGTTTAAATGTTACATCTTTACGTTTACCATCTTGGTTATTAGCATCATCCCATGCTTTGGTTGCTGTTACATTTGTTTTTGGAGTATGAGTATTTGTAACAGTATAAGTTGTTTTACCGTTTTCTGTTTTATTGTTTTCAGATTTTGTATAACCTTCTATTTCTGCCTCGGTTATAGTATATGTGTATTCTGAACCATCATCAGCAAATCTTGGAAGTGTTTTTTCTTCACCATTAATAGTTACTTTTGTAATAGTATAATCCCATTCGTTTGAATTATCTTTATTTACGCTTTCACTAGTTATAGTTATAGGGTCCCCATAGTTATTACCGTTTTGTTTAACTTGAACTTGGATATTACCTCTTAATTTATCGTAATCATTATGGTCATTCCATGTCTTAATTACGTCAATACTAGTTAATTCATATGTATTTTCAATTTCAACCGTAAATGTTGAATTGGTCATTGTAATATCGCCAGTTACTTTTTTATTATCTTTATCAACTTTATAATTAGTGCCTTTAACATAGTCTAACGGTTTTTCACTAGATCCATATTTTGCACTGCCAGTTGCGTCAGCAAAGACAAAGTTTTCTTTAGCTTCTTCGGCAATTTCATAAGAAGCTTTAGTTGTTAAGTTTGTAAAGCGTAAGTTTTGACCTGCTTTTAACTTAATTTTTAATAAAGTTTCATTTGGAGCAGAATAGAATCCAGTTGGTTTTCCATCTTTCATTTCTGCTTCCCAGCCGCTAGAGATGATTATACTTGGATCAGTAACTACATCTTCGCCTTCAAATACTGAGAACCATATCTTTTCACCAGTACTTAATCCTGGATCTTTAACTGTTATATTAAATTCAAATTGTTCATCAGGATCAGCTGCGGCACTTTCAACTTTTTTAGTTATATTTAAATTACTTCTACGATAGTTGTGTGCTTTGATAGTTGGGTTTGTATCAGTAACTAAGTAAACTTTACCATCTAATTTAACGTAGGCATTTGTACCATCAGTATAGTAATCATTTTCTTCCATTTCTGTTGGAGCAATATATTTAGGGTCTACTGTTTCTCCGTCTTTATGAATTTGGGTAACAGCTTCATCTAATAGAACTAGTTCTTTTAACTCACCTTCGATAAGCATTGGGTGGATAGTTTCAGCGAATAGTTCCCATTTATAGTAATCAGGATTTAACTCATCAAATGTGTAGTCGTGGCCTTTTTCTAACACTTGAATTTTACCAGTTCCATCTTCGTTTACTTTTAAACGCATAAGTCCTGTAGCAATATTAATATTTTTTTTAGTATATTGATTATTAAAGTCTAAAGTAGCACTATAAAACTTAGTTTGTTTTCCATTTTTATCTCTATTAACATTTATATCGATTGCTATACCATCGTTAGTATCTAAATCGTTTTCCCATGTTTTGTTAATATTAATTTTATCAACATTAGTTTGTACAGGATCTGGATTTTTATATTTTGAAGTTTCTTCAGATGGGTTTTCTGTATTTGTATCTGTATATGTTAAAACAGCTTCTGTGTTAGTTTTTAAAGAATAGCTTCCATCAAGATTTTGTACAATATACTTATTAAGTCCTGCATAATCTGAACCTGAACCACTTGATAAGTCACTATACTTAACTACATCATTTTCTAAGTCAGCAATTAAGTCATAAGTATATTGTGATGGCCATACATCAAAGGTAACTGTGTATGTAACGCCATTTAATAAAGTTCCAAGAGAAGATAAATCCCAATCAACGGATTTACTTCCGTCTTCTTTAGTTACAAGTTCAGCAGCAGGTGGAGTAACATTATGTAAGTCATTAGCTTCAGTCCACTGCATTTTGAATACTTCTTTAGTTTCATCATTTGGATCTGTTTCGATAGTTCCAGTAATTGTATGACTACCTTTTTTATCAGTCCATGTTCCAGTATATGTATCTCCTTCTTTAGTAAAAGTAATTTTACTTCCTAAGTCATTATTAACATATTTACCATCTTCTAAAGTAACGTTCATTGAAAGCCAGTATTTATAAGATGATTCATCTACTGTAAGCAAGTTTACTGTACTTGAACTTGCTTTTACAGCTGATGTTGTTCCATCACTAATAGATACTTTTCCAATACCTTTAGATTCAATATCTTCTAAGATAGAATTTAAAGCATTTTGAAGTGATGCAGTGTCAGCTGCACTATAGTAGTATTCGTCAGCTTTACTTTCATCATTATATGCATAGTTAGTAAGGTCTTCCATACGTTCAACATTACCATATGCACCTATTGTATATAAAGTGTTTCCATCTGGATTTACAATATTTCTTGCAATAGCTTTGGCAGCATCGTAGTTCCAGCCTTGTGGATCGCTGTTTCCAGTACCATATACTTCATCAGTATAATCCCAGTCATATTTAGAATTATATCTAGTACCATTGTATTCTACTGCTTGGCTTCGACTATTTATATAAAATAATTGTCTATTTCCAGTATATCCATCGGCACTATGCCACGCATCATTCTGATAATAATATAATCGTACATAGTTTCCATTAACGTAACCTAGTCCACCTTTTGAATCTCTAACACCTTTATATTCGTCAGCACCCATATCACTATTTCTAAATGTTGGGTCTCCATCAGAAACGAATATAACGTATGTATCATCATCGTCACCGAAGTCAATGCTTCTAGCTCTTGTTAAAGCATCTTCCCAGTTAGTACCACCCTCGGCAACAGCAGCATTAACAGCAGACTCAATAGCACTATATTTGTTAGTTGGGTTAACTACTGTTTTTACATTAGTTGAGAATGTGATTAAAGCCACTTCTACAGTCTTATCATTTTCATCCTCATTATTACTAAGTAATGAATTTGTTAAAGACTTTATAGCGGTTTGAGCAGCTTGAAGTCTTGTTTCATCGACTTCTTGTTTATTATAACGTTGTCCGGTATACTGAGTTCTTACGCCATTATTATCATACCAATATGTTGTTCCATATCCCCAGCCTTCACTTTCTAGTTCAACGTATGTACCATCTACAAGTCCATAATCACCACCATAGTATACAGGTGTATAAGAATCTACTTTATTTCCTGTAGGCTCTGCCATACTTCCTGATACGTCAAAAATAACAATAACGTTGGCGTTGTTTGGTTCGGTTATAGCTCTTCCTTTAACGTCAAGCGCTAACTCATATGTTCCATCAGGACTTGGTTTAATCCTTTTGTAGTGTTCTGGAGAATTATCATCTTTAGCTTTTATTAGGTTTGTAAGACCTAAAAAACTCACAACTGTAAGTGCGATTGTTAAAAATGATAAAAGTATTCTCCCTTTTTTTGTAAGTTCTTTTAAAATTTTCATTTTATCCTCCCTCTTCCTTTTATTAAATCAGCTAAACTTTTTACTAATTGATGGTAAATTTGCAAAATAGTCCAGGTAATCTAAAGAAATTGGCCTTTATTATATACAAATTTTTGATTTTGTCAATGTTTTTATACCTAATTTGGTGTTTTTGCGATTTTTCTACTTGTATTATGATAGTTAAAAATTGAAAATATTCTAATTTGCTTATGTTTCTTTTATCTGTTTTTGTCGAACACTATATTATATGCGAATATAAAAAAACAGCTTAAATAATTTTAAGCTGCTTATATTATTCTTTTAGCAATAATTAATAAAAACTTGTTTTTATATTTTTTATAGGCTCTATTGTTACTGCATGTTTGTAATATTAATATTTCATCATCTTTTGATACATTAACCCCCGTTTCGTAGAAAGAATTATTCTTATACTTTACAAGGTCTTCGTTATATCTATTTTCATCTATTTTTAAATTCATATAGGTAAAATCTTTAGTTTCAATATAGACTGAAAATATTTGATAGGTTCGCTTTTCATTTTCAATTATTAGATTTATATATTCATTTTGCCTATAATAACTTTCATCATAGTAGTTTTCAAGTTTACTAAAAGGAGTGCTTGAGTTATAGTAATTGTGTCCAAATATTAGTAATTTTTTACTTTCCTTATTGCATCTATAATCTAAGTAAACGCTGCCATATTTGTCGTAATTTCCATAGTTATCGTGAGTTAGATAGTAATCATTATCTGTGTATTGTAAAACAGCTTCGTTGATGTCCATTCCTTCTATTGATATTGATCCAACTATATCATTGTTATTATATTTTTCTTTTAAAAGCTGCGTACTATTTTCAGGTTCTTTGATGGCTTCTTTTACTATGGTGTTATCTTTGTTTACTTTGGCTGTGTTGTTATAGTTTAAAAATACAAAAAATGTTAGTGGTATTAATAATAGTATTAATAAATATTTTAGTTTTTGTTTCATAAAAATCCCTTTTCATTTAATTTTTTTAGTATAAGTCTAACATATTTTATGCTTATTTTCAATATATTGTTATTCTTTTATTTGAGCATCAATATATTTAACTATTTTTTCAAAATAGTATTTAAATTTCTCTTTATCTTTTAAATTTTCATATATTTGTTCGATAATTTTATATCTTTTCAAATGTTTAAATGAATATGTAAAATTTAAATCGTATATAAATGCTAAATCTGTAATACCATGATCTGCACCACTAATTTCATCTTTCTTATTAATTAATGTTTCATTATCAAATGTTTTCTTCACGACAGAGGAAATTTCACCTTCCTCGGGAAAAATTAATTCTTGTGATGAATATAAATACATTATATCTAATTTGTCGGCATCTCTAACAATTTTACATAATGTTTGACTGCGTTCTGGCAAATCTTTGGGAAGACTTATTTTATTATGGTATTTAATGGCATTATATATTTCGTCATATTTTTTTTCATCAGTCAAATAATTAACTATTTCATTTTTATCAAATAGCTGGCTGGCTCCGTAATCTCCGTGGTCAATAGACTCATAATCTTTAAAAGTGTGATATTTGGACCATTGCATAAAACGGCCATAATCGTGCAAAAGACCAGCAACTTCGGCAATTTTGACTTCTTCATTATTAAATCCTATATCTTTTGAAATTAATTTGCATAAGCTTTTAACTCTTAAAGAATGGTAGTACTTTTTTTCTATGTTTTTATCATTAAAATCAAATGTGTCAACATATTTTTTGAATTGATTTATCATTAAATTCACCTTTACTTTTACCACATATAAATTATATAATAAAAGCAATTTAAAAACAATGATTAAATTTTAAAACCCGAGCTATTAGGCTCGGGTAATTTTAATCTGGTGCCGCAACGGTGAATTGAACACCGATTAAAGCATTACCATTGCTTCGTAATACCATTATACTATTGCGGCATAATTAGATTATATAATAAATGTATTTCTTTTTCAATAGAAAAAGGAAAGTTATTTGCTTTCCTTTTCAATTACCTCGGTGAATTCTTCTTTTATTTCTTCTAGTCTTTCTTTTGTTTTGGCCTCAAATCTTATGGTTAAATTAGGCCCTGTATTACTAGCTCTAACAAGTGCCCATCCATCGTCAAAACTTATTCTAATCCCATCAATTAAACTATAGTTATAGTTTTTATTTTTAGAATATTCGATGACTTTTTTTACTATTTCAAATTTGTTATTATCGGTTATTTTACTTGAAATTTTCACTTCGTCTGTTGAATAATATGTATTAATTCCTTCTAATAATTCACTTGGCTTTTTATCAGTTTTTGAAAGTAATTCTATTAGTCTTAATATAGCGTATATTCCATCGTCATATCCTAAATAGCGATCTTTGAAAAAGATATGGCCGGAATATTCTCCACCAAATTCTAAATTGTTTTCGTTTATAAAACTGCGGCAATAGACTGCACCAGTTCTATTCATGCATGGCTTAATATTAAGATTATTTAATTCATCTATCAATGCTTTCGTGCATTTAACATCAAATACTCCTTTTTTTACTTTCATAGTTGGCGCTAAATCACGATAGAAAATGAGCATTATTAAATCAGCGGCAATATAGGTTCCATCTTCTAGGACCATGCCACATCTATCGGCGTCTCCGTCGACAGCGAGTCCTATATCATATCCAAGTTCTTTTACTCTTTTTCCTAGGTCAATCATATTTTCTTTAACTGCTGGGTCTGGTGTGTGATTTGGAAAGTTAGAATCACTTTCGCAGTATAATAAGTCATACTCAATATTAAACATGTCTAAAATGTTTTTGATAAACACGCTTCCTGTACCATTTCCACAATCGATTACAGCCTTTACTTTTCTGCTACCTAAATTAATTGATTTTTTTAATTCTTCTAGATAAACTGAAGTGATGTCTTCTTCGTGCACGTTACCTATCCCTTCAGTAAATTCATATTTATCTAAATACTCTTTAAATTTACGCAGTCTATCGCCAAATAACGAATCTTCTTTGTCCATTGATATTTTAAATCCATTATATTCTTTAGGATTATGGCTAGCTGTAACCATAATAGCGCAGTTAATATTGTAATATATTTTTGCAAAGTTATGCATTGGGGTTGTAATTAATCCTAAGCTTAATACATTTATGCCACTTTCTATTAAACCTTTTATTAGTGCTGGATAAAGGATACTATGGCTATTTCTATTATCATGTCCTACTATTACTTTGCTTTCGCCGTTTTCTTTCGCATAACTTCCAAATGCTCTTCCAATGGTATATGCGACATCTTCATTCAATTCTTGTGGGTATATAGCTCTTATGTCATACTCTCTAAAGATTCTAGGATCTATATTTTTTGTAATTTTCATATGTTCACCTCTATTATTTATTATATATTAGTTTTAAAAAAAGCACAATTCCATAAAGCATAATTAAAGTATAAATAAGTATAATTTTGTAGGAGGTATTTATGATTATAAAGAGAAAATGTTTTTTTATATTTATATTATTTACTTTTTTTATAGTTATATATCTTTTTTTTAATACTTCTTCAAAAATGAATAATATTTCTAAGATTACCTTAAATGGGAGCACAATTATAAATTTGGTTGAAGGCGAAAAATATAATGAACCTGGTTACACGGCAACAGATGAAAATGGTAACGATATTACTGACAAAGTAAAGGTTGCTGGTACTATTAATTATAAAAAACCCGGAACGTATGAGCTTATATACAGTGTTAGTAATGATAAAAATGAAAGAGTTAATGCTTATAGGTTTATCAAGGTAAATAAGATATATTCGCCTATTTATAAAGATGAATATGATAAATTTGATAATACTTCCCGCGGTTGGTGGAGTGGGAATAAATTTGATCATCGAAGGCCTTCTGGAGGTGCTAATATAAATGAACTTAAAAAATATGATGCTTATTTTTTGGGCCCGGATGAAAAAACTTTATATTTGACATTTGATGAGGGAAGCTACGAAACTTTTGTTAAGGAGATTGTTTCAGTTTTAGATGAAAATGATGTTAAAGCTACTTTTTTCTTTTGTAAAAATTATATAGTAGCAAACGCTGACCTTATAAAACAAATGACTAATTCTGGTCACTCTATTGGTAATCATACTTATCATCACTTAAATATGCCTAAGCTAGCTACAAAAGAGAATTTTGATACGTACTTGCAGGAAATACAGGATGTTGAAAAAGCTTACTTTGAAATAACAAAAAAAGAAATTGATAAAGTTTACCGTGAACCTAGAGGTGAATGGAGTTTTAGAGATCTTAAAATAATGCAAGATCTTGGATATAAAACTTATTTTTATAGTGCAAATTATAATGACTTTTCTGGTGTGTTAACTAAAGAAAAAGCACTATCAGAGATGCTTAAGAGATATCATAATGGAGCTATTTATTTAATTCATCCTAATAATAAAGGTAATTATGAAGCACTAGACTCTTTTATAAGAGAGATGAAAAAACAAGGTTTTAAATTTGACCTTGTAAAAAATATTAAAAGTTAAGGAAGTCTTAGCACTTGGCCTATACTTAAATTATTTGACGTTAGATTATTTAATGATTTTAGTTCGTTTACTGTGGTTCCGTATCTATTTGCGATGTTCCATAAGCTATCACCTGATACAATTTTTATGTAACATTTTTAAATGTAAATATAATATCTATCGTTTTATCTTGATAGATATAAATCTTTTCCAC
>CACZQJ010000049.1 GCA_902783265.1 uncultured Erysipelotrichaceae bacterium
CTGATGGCGTAGCTCCTTCAACTGGAGAAACTGGCGCTTCATTAGCAGAATTTACTACTGGTGTAGGCTCTTGAATAGGCATTTGCTCCATTGCAGTAGAAGCTGTAGTTACCGGCTGACTAAAAGGTAAATCACTACTACTTATAGGTGCATTAAACATATCGTCAAACGTTGGACCAGTAGATGCACTTACAGTAGGAGTAGGGGCAGCAGGCACTGGCATAGGACCTATAAATTTATTTTCATCGCCAGTTACAGGTTCTACCGGTTGTGGCATTACAACACCAGGATTAGCTCCAGCCATTAAATCTGGCATAGGCGCTGGCTGTTCCTGAACATTAATATCTTGTGCTTCACGCATAATCTTATCTATATCCATATCATTACCCCTTTCATCTACAGATAAAACTTCGAAATCCTTCTTTTCACTTTCTGAAACTATTTTTCTTATTTCTCTATCTGTTTGCTTTACCGTAAGCCTTTCGTTAACAATTCTATGAAGCATTTCTACTTGATCGTCAATATCGCTTAACTTAAGCAAACTTCTAGCATGACGTTCTGAAATTCTATTATTCAATAAATAGCTTTGAACTTCATCAGACAAACTTAAAAGTCTTATTTTACTCAAAATTTCAGTTTGTGGTTTTCCTATTTTTTTTGCAAGTTCTTCACGTTTTATATAACCAGCATCTAATATCCTTTTATAAGATACCGCCTCTTCTATCGGATTTAAAGCCTTTCTTTGAACATTTTCAAGTAAAGCAAGCTCTTCGCTATCTTTATCAGATAAATTAACAACAATAGCAGGAATAGTGGATTTGCCAGCTATTTTACTAGCCTTATATCTTCTTTCACCAGCGATAATTTCATATTTATTACCAATTTGCCTTACAACAACCGGTTCAATAACACCAAACTTGCTTATAGACTCAGCCAATTGTTCCAAAGAATCTTGCTCAAACTTAAATCTTGGTTGAAACCTGTTTGGCAAAACTTCGCTGATATTTAATTCTCTAAGTTCACGGCTCTCGTGCATAATCCACCCCTCTTTCTATTCTTATAACATAATAATACTATTTTTACAAAAATAATTCAAGCAATTAAAAAAAATAATAAAATTTTTTTTCATTTAGCATGCATAAATAAGTAATAAAATTACCTATTTATCTTAAAAAAAGAGCATTTCTTTGCATGCTCTTAAAGTGGCTTTTTCTTAATGTCAGAAAACTTCCTAGGATATTTTAAATCAGTTTTGTCGTATTTTTGAACAAGGACTATAGTTCTTTCACTTTCTTCTATTGGTAATTTAAAGTTCAATGTCTGAATCTTTTTAGCCTTTAATAAATTAAGGGCTTTATTACTTTCTAAAGTATCATCTACACCCCTCATTGCAACAAAATATTTGTCACATTTAACAAGTGGAATAACATACTCAAGCAAAGTATTAAATGAAGATACAGCTCTTGCCGTAACAACATCAAACTCTTCTCTAACAGTTTTAGCAAAATCTTCAGCTCTTATATGAATAGTTTTTACATCATCTAATTCTAATTCTTTTATAACCTCATTTAAAAATATAATTCGTTTATTTAAGGAATCAACCAAAGTAAGCTTAATGTGCGGGAAAAATATTTTTAAAACAATACCAGGAAAACCTGCACCAGTTCCGACATCACATAAACTATTTACTTTCTTTAAATCAATTACTTTAGTAATTGTTAAACTATCATAAAAATGTTTTAAATAAACCTGTTTTTTATCAGTAATTGCCGTTAAATTAATTTTCTCATTCCACTCTATAAGTAAATTATAATACTTTTCTAATTTTTTAAGTTTTTCTTCATCAAAATCAATATAAAGCTTACCTAATTCATTTTTAAAAACTTCTAAATCCATATTTTATCCTTTCAAATACATTGTCAATATTGAAATGTCTGCAGGATTTACCCCACTTATACGCATAGCTTGTCCTATAGTGTCAGGTCTAACTTCCTTTAATTTTTGTTTAGCTTCGCTAGCTAAATTATGAAGAGAATCGTAATCAAAATCTAAAGGAATACGCGTATTTTCAGCTTTTTCCATTTTATGAACTTCTACCATAGCCTTCTTTATATAACCATCATATTTAGCTGACAGAGAAATTTGTTCTAAAACTTCATTATCATAACTATTAGTTAAATACTTAGTCAAAGATTGAACCCCAATCTCAGGTCTTTTTAAAAGTTCATATAAAGAAATTCCTGAAGTTAAAACTTCCGTTTTTATTTCTTTTAAATATTCGTTTTCCTTAGGTGTTATTCTTATATCATTAAATTCTTTCATACACTTTTCAATATTTTTCTTTTTTTCTAAAAATAATTCATATCTTTTATCTGAAATTAAGCCTAATTTATACCCATAATCAGTTAGTCTTAAATCAGCATTATCACTTCTTAAAAGTAATCTATATTCAGCCCTAGAAGTAAGTAACCTATATGGATCTCTAATACCTTTAGTTATCAAGTCATCAATTAGAACTCCAATATAAGATTCACTTCTTTTTAAAATTAAAGGCTCCTTACCATCCAGTTTTAAAGAAGCATTTATTCCAGCAACAAGACCTTGTCCAGCAGCCTCTTCATAACCACTGGTCCCATTAATCTGCCCAGCCGTATATAAATTTTCGATTAACTTACTTTCTAAAGAAAATTTTAAATCTCTTGAATCAATAGCATCATATTCAATCGCATAAGCATACTTTAAAATTTTAGCATTTTCAAGGCCAGGAAGACTATGTACCATTTCCTCTTGAACATCTGTAGGCATACTTGTTGAAAAACCCTGAAGATAAATATCATCATAAAATAGGCTTTCCGGTTCTAAAAATAATTGATGCCTTTCCTTATCATTAAACCTAACGACTTTATCCTCGATTGAAGGGCAATATCTAGGACCAACCCCTTTTATATCATCGAGGCCACCATACATACTAGATTTACTTAAATTTTTATTTATAATTTCATGTGTCTTTTTCGTAGTGTATGTCAAAAAGCAAGGTTCTTGTTTGTTAACATCATAATAAATATTATTTTCAAAACTAAACGTCAATCTTTCATTATCACCATATTCTGGTTTTGTCTTAGAAAAATCAATGCTACTACGTAAAATCCTTGGGGGCGTTCCTGTCTTTAATCTTCTTATTTTGAAACCTTTTTTAGCTAAATTATCACTTAAATAATTTGATGGCCTTTCCCCATGAGGACCCTCACGGTGTCTTGTACTACCAATCATAATATCCGCATTTAAATAAGTTCCAGTTGTTAAAATAACTATAGAACTATCAATTACCGTCCCATCTTCAAGTAACACTCCTGTTATCTTACCATCTTTAACTAAAATATCTTTAACCAAAGCCTCTTTTATATCCAAATTACTAGTACTTCTAAGTGTTTTAAGCATATTTTTGGGATAAGTTATTTTATCAGCCTGCGCTCTTAAAGATCTAACAGCAGGACCCTTAGCTCTATTAAGCATTTTAATTTGAAGTAAACTTTTATCCGCACACCTTCCCATCTCGCCGCCTAATGCATCTATTTCACGCACAACAATTCCCTTAGCACTTCCGCCAATAGAAGGATTACAAGGCATGTCAGCAATATTATCAATATTTCCAGTGATAAGAAGTGTTTTATGTCCCATTCTAGCACCAGCTAGTGACGCTTCACAACCAGCATGACCACCACCGACAACTATAATTTCATACATTTTTTCACCTACTTTCCAACACAAAACCTACTAAATAATTCATCAAGCAGTTCCTCATCATAACTTTCACCAATGATTTCACCAAGTAAATTCCAAATATTCTTTAAATCAATTTCAATCATATCAATAGGCATATCTTTAATAAGTCCATCTTTTACTGCTTTTACAGAATCTAATACTTTTATTAAAATAGCCTTACTTCTAGCGCTAGTTAAATAAGTTAAATCATCTGTCTTAATTTTATCTAAATTAAATAATTTCTTAATTTTTAATTTTATATCTTCTATATTTTTATCTTCTAACGCACTAACATAAACTACATTTTGTAACTTACTATCATCTATTTTTTTATCTAAATCAATTTTATTTATAATTGTAATATAATTTTTATTTTGAAGTTTGTCTAAAATGACATAATCCTCTTCAGAAAGTACTTCATTATAATTTAAAACAAATAAAATCAAATCAGCTTCTTCAATTAGCTTTAAAGACTTTGAAACACCTATACTTTCAACTAAATCAGAAGTATCTCTAATACCAGCTGTATCAACTAAATTTAAAACAATATTATCAAAATTAAAAGTAGCTTCAACACTATCACGAGTCGTTCCTTTTATTGAAGTAACTATTGCCTTTTCTTCACCAATTAATCTATTAAGTAAACTACTTTTACCAACATTGGGTTTCCCTACAATAGCAGTTTTAATTCCATTTTTTAATATTTCTCCGCTTTGACTTTCTTTCAAAATTTTATTTATGTTTTCCTCTATTTTTCCGATTTGTAAACTAATATCAGCTAATGTCATAACCTTTATATCATCATACTCCGGATAATCTATATTAACCTCAATATTAGAAATAATGCCTGCCAAATTATCTCTTAACATACTAATCATAGAAGAAACCTTCCCGTTAACCTGGTTTAACGCCATTTTCCTTGCTACATCAGTTTCTGAATTTATTAAATCCATAACTCCTTCAGCTTCAGTCAAATCAATTCTCCCATTTAAAAAAGCTCTTTTAGTAAATTCACCAGGTTCAGCAAGCCTACATCCATGAACAAGTAATAATTCTAAAATTTTATTGGTTGTATTAATTCCTCCATGGGCATTTATTTCAACAACATCTTCAACCGTAAAGGTTTTAGGTCCCCTCATTACACTAACCAATACTTCATCCACTTTTTCATTTTTTTCCACAATAAAACCATAATGAATAGTATGACTACTAACATTACTTATATCTTTACTAAAAATAGAGTTAACTATTTCAATAGCTTTAGTTCCACTAACTCTAATAATAGAAATAGCACCAACACCTAAAGCAGTTGAAATAGCTGCAATTGTATCTTCCATATATTCACTTCCTCTTAAAAAATTTTTTTATCTTCTTTATTTGCCGAGTTAAGCCCAAATATTTAGGTAATACCTTTATATTAATTACAACATCAAGTGAGACTTTTTTATCCACATAACTAACTATCCAACCTTCCTTGTATTTAGGGGGAATACCAGTAAGTGGAAACATATGTTTATCTATTATATTAGCAATTCTTTCATTCATAAGTTCCGGAAAATATTTATAAGCATTTTCCATAGCCTCTCTGGCATGCACAAAACCATGTGATTTTAAAAACGGCTTCTTTTCAAATAAATGATCTTGCCAAGGTTCATTATAAAAATCATGTAAAAGACCGCCAATAGCTGCATCTTTATAATTTAATTTTCTCTTTTTACAAATTAAATAAGACATATAGGAAACAACAAGTAAATGCTCTCCTAAAGTGATGTTTTCATGATGTATCCAATCTTTTCGTTTCTTAAATTCAGATGAATTTATAATAGGATACACTATATTTAAATATTTGCTATCATATAAAATCCTCTTAGTAATATCCCGTTTCAAAAAAATCATCTCCGGAAAGTATTATATCATATTAAGAAAAAAGTGAACATTAATCTTGTTCACTTTCTTTATATTTAATAACTGTATACCTATTAGGTTCTTCACCATCACTTTGGGTTTCAATATTTTTAAAATCAGCTAAAGCCGTATGAACAATTCTTCTTTCATAAGAATTCATAGGATCAAGTTTTGCATCTACATGCGTTTTCATAACTTCTCTAGCTATTTTTTTAACCTCATAAATTATATTTCTTTCTCTTTTGGCTTTATATCCCGCTACATCTAAATTAACCTTAATACCAAAATTTCCATAATTTCTAATTGCTTGTCTTAACACTGTCTGGATAGCACTTAAAGTATTTCCATCTTTACCAATTAATACAGCATTATTATCAGTAACAATAATAGCAGAAACTATTTCCTCAGATTCCTTCACTTCAATATTAAATGCTGTATTCATATTTTTCGCAAGCTCAGTCAAAAAATCTTTTACAAATGTTTTTACCGCATATTTGGTAGTCATATAAGTTGTATATTTTTTCTTGGCAAATAGACCTGATTCTGTCTCCACGGTATAATAATATACTTCGTGCAAATTAACATTTAATTCTTCTAAACATTTATTTATTGAATCTTCCTTAACCTTAGATTCATTACTTACTACTTCTAGAGTCATCTTTTTTCCTCCTTATAAGAAATGCTTGAATTACAGTAAATAAACTACCAGTTACCCAATATAATATAATACTTGTTGGCATAGTAAATGAAGTAAATATGATAAATACAAGCATAACATTCATCATAGATTTCATTTGTTGTTTTTGCTCTTCAGATCCACTAACGCCTGAATTTAATTTAAATGAAAAATACGTTGCAAGTCCAACAAGAAGTGGTAAAAATAAATAAATAAAACTTCCATTACTGAAACTTGCAAATAATTTATTAAAACTAAATGACGTTCCAAATAACTTAACAAACGGACTCATACCCAAATTATATCCCAAAAATCTTCCTTCAAAAACGATTGGAAGTCTATTTAAACTTTCTAAGAAAGCGAAGAATAAAGGCATTTGAATAAATGCAAATAAACAACCACTCATAGGATTAATATTATACTTCTTATAAATTGTCATCATTTCTTGCGCCTTTTTCATTTGATCATCTTGACTATTACGATTACGATATTTATTTTCAAGCTTTTCTAAATCTTTTTGTGCAAGTTTCATATTTTCAGATTGCATAGCTGACTTTTGACTAATAGGAAATATTACAAGCCTTATTAGTAAAGTAACAACTATAATTGCAAATCCATAATTATTTAATACTTCGCCAATTTTAATTATTATAAAACTAAGAGGTTTTATAAACAAAGCTTCCCAAAGCCCATTATATTTTCCACTAGCAGGCGTAAATTTTGAACAATTAGGTAATTTACCAATATTAATACCATACTTTTTATATGTCTTAATAACATTTTTATTAGTAGGTCTACATAAAATATTTGAAGCTAAGGTTTGCCCAGTAGTCGGTTCCTTAACAGCCCTTCCTTTTTCATCTTTAACATACTTTGTACACCCAGTTAAAGATAAAGTGATAAAACAAATAACAGTAAGTATTATTATCTTTTTAATTTTTTTATTTTTCATTACTAGTCTCCTTTATCAAATTTAACTTAAATAAAGCTTCGTAAAGATAATCACTCATCTCTTCAAAACTTCTAGTTAAAATTCCTTTACCCACTATTATAATACAATTAAAATCATTTTTATAGTCTTTTTTATCAATTATATTTTTAATTCTTCTTTTTATTTTATTACGTATAACCGCATTGCCTATCTTTCTAGGTACTGCAATACCAAATTTATAAATAGAAGGTTCTTTTCTTTCAACATATATTACAAAGTCTTTATATTTAAAAGCTCTATTCGTCCTTATAATATTATTAAAATCATTACTTTCTTTAACTATATTTATCTTTTTCATGTTATCACCTAATTTCACTAATAAAGCCACTGCTAAAAGGCAGTGGCATTTTAATGAGAAAGTACCTTACGGCCTTTTTTTCTTCTTTTATTTACTATACCAGATTTGATACGTGCAAAAAAGCCCATGGTTTTACTTCTTTTTCTTTTATTAGGTTGCCAAGTTCTTTTCATAATAACACCTCCTAATCACTTTCACACAGCGATTTAATTATATAGATAAAAGGAACTTTTGTCAAACATTTTAAGATTCTCTCATTTTCCACAGCAAAAAAATACATTATAAACTAATTTTAGAAAAAATCAAGTAAAAAATTTCACACAAAAACAAACGTTCTAAAAGAAAAAATGCATATTTTTTCCACCATCAAAAACATAAAAAAATAAACAAAGAAATATACTTTTAAACATATGTTAATAAATAAAAAAAATACACAAAAGTGCAAAAATAATTATCCACAAAAGATGTGCAAAAACATCAAAAACAAAACAAAATCAAAAAGAAAAGATATGTTAATAACTTTTTTTGACTTTTTCCACAGTTTTTATAGAAAATTGCGTAAAAATAATGTAAAATGATATTAGATTGCCAAGGTTGTAGGGGGTAGTTGTATGGATTTAAATAATATGTGGTCCGTTTTTTTATCTAAAATGGAAATAAAATTAAAGCCAGTATTATTTCAAACATGGTTCAAAGAAACAAAACTAGTAGACTTAAATAATGAATATGCCATTGTATTAGTGCCTTTAGATGTTCACAAAAAACATTTAAAAGAAAACTACTATGAGATTATAAAAGAAACATTTATGGAAGTAACTGGATCAATATTTAAATTTGAATTTGTCACTGAAGAAGAATATAATTCACAAACAAAAGACAACAATGAAATAATTAAAGATAATAATGAAGCTATATTTGAAAGTGGCTTAGATTCAAAATATACATTTGATAATTTCATACAAGGAGAAAGTAATAAATTTGCTAAAACAATTGGTTTAGCAGTTGCTGAAAAACCTGGAGCCATGTATAACCCTCTATTCATATATAGTAGTAGTGGACTAGGGAAAACCCATCTAATGCACGCCATAGGAAATTACATAACTGCTAC
>CACZQJ010000050.1 GCA_902783265.1 uncultured Erysipelotrichaceae bacterium
AAAAAAGGAAGTGATTTCTAATGAATAATCAAGATAATGAAAAGGTGTTTCAAAAGAGCCAAATCAATTGGTATCCAGGGCACATGGCAAAAGCCAAAAGATTAATAAGCGAAAACATAGGATTAATTGACATAGTATATGAAGTAGTAGATGCTAGAATGCCAGTATCTTCAAAAATAACAGACATTGATGAATATACAAAAAACAAACCTAAAATACTTATTATGAATAAAGCTGATTTATGTGATTTAGAAGAAACAAAAAAATGGCAAAAATATTATGAAAAAAAAGGTTATAAAGTTTTACTAACAGCTTTAGAAGGAAATGTTAATCTAAAGCCATTATTAGAACTAACCAACGAACTTTTAAAACCACTAGATGAAAAAAGAAACCTACAGGGACTAAAGAAAAGAAAAAACAGAGCCTTGATAATAGGAGCGCCCAATGTTGGTAAAAGCACATTGATAAACAGACTTTCAGGAAAGAAAGTAACACAAATAGGCAACAAACCTGGAGTAACCAAAGGACTTAATTGGATCAGAATAAATGATAGAATAGAATTATTAGATACCCCAGGTATTCTATGGCCAAAATTAGAGCAAAAAAACGCATTAAACTTAGCCACATTTAGTGCTATAAGAGAAGAAATACTACCTAAATTTGAAATTGCAAGCTATATACTAGAAACGCTAGAAAAATATTATAGAAATATATTAAAAGAAAGATATGATATAGAAAACCTAGATGAAGATATTGTTGAAACTATGGAAAAAATCGGTAAGAAAAGAGGATGCCTAATTAAAGGCGGAGAAATAGACTATGACAAAGTAATGGACTTAATAATTGGAGATGTCAAAAACGGTTACATCAAAGGAATAACATTTGATAGAGTAGATGAATATGAATAAACAAATTAATTCACTTTCACTTGCATATTTAGGAGACGCCGTTTACGAACTTTATATAAGAACATATTTACTAGATAGTAATAAAAAAGTTGGTGACCTTCAAAAAGAGGCTATAAATTATGTTAGCGCTAAAGCCCAAAGTAGCTTTCTAGACAAAATGATAGAAAATAATTTTTTAAATGAAGAAGAAATAAATATAGTAAAAAGGGCAAGAAATCATAAAAGTCATTCAAACAAATCTACAGATATTATCACATATAAAAAATCAACAGGATTAGAGGCCTTAATCGGTTATTTGAAAATAACAAACAATAATAATAGAATAAAAGAAATTATGAAATATATAGTAGGTGATTAAATGAGAGTATATGGAAAAAACGTTGCTAAAGAAGTGCTTGATAAAAATATAAAGCGAGTATATTTATCAAAAACATTCAATGATAAAGAAATAATAGATGAATTAAAAAAAAGAAATATTCAAATAAGATATATTGACAAAAATCTTTTAAATAATATGGAAAAGGGTAATCACCAAGGAATAATTATTGATATCGATGATTACGAGTACTATTCACTAGATGAAATTGAAAAAGAAGATGTAATTATTATGCTTGATCATTTAGAAGATCCCCACAATTTTGGAGCTATTATAAGGACAATTGAAGCTGCTGGGTATAAAAGTATAATCATTCCTAAAGATAGATCAGTAGAAGTAAATTCAACAGTTATGAAAGTAAGTGCTGGAACATTAGAAAATGTCAAAATAGCACGAGTTAACAATTTAGTAAATACCATTAATGAGCTCAAGAAAAAAGGCTATTGGATTATTGGAACAGATATGATTGGCACAGATTATAAGAATATAGATTATAAAGGCAAAATAGTTATTGTGATTGGGAATGAAGGAAAAGGCATGAGTAGAATTGTTAAAGAAAACTGCGATTTTATTGCCATGATACCTATGAAAGGCAAAGTAAATAGTCTAAACGCATCTGTAGCTGCAGCCTTAATAATATATGAGGCGGTGAGATAATGTATGAAGATATCACAGATAATGAGCTATTAGATAAAGTCTCCGATAATGAAATAGCTACGGAAACATTATTTGAAAAATATAAGCCATTAATTACTGGCATTGCTAAAAAAATATATTATTCAAGAAAAGTAAATGGTATTGAAATAGGGGATATAATTCAAGAGGGCATGGTTGGCTTTAGCATTGCGATAAGCACCTATAATGAAAAAGAAGAAGCTTCTTTTTATACCTTTGCTAGAATGTGCATTTTAAGAAGAATTCTTAGTAGTATAAATGCAGCTAATACCAAAAAACACCAAATTTTAAATGAATCAATATCTGTTGAAAATATTTCTGAAGATCCATCCACCAAAGAAAATATATTTAGTGACTATGAAAGTAACCCTGAACGTTTATTAATAGCAGGTGAAAACACTAGAGAGCTAATGAAAAAAATAGAAACAGTTCTAACGAACTTTGAATGCGAAGTTTTCGAATTAAAAACAGCTGGTTTTAATTACAAAGAAATTGCCGAAATATTGGATAAAGAGCCAAAATCAATAGACAATGCTATAAACAGAATTAAAACCAAAGTTAGCAAATATCTAAAAGAAAAAAAAGAGTAATAACAATTACTCTTTTATACTATTTACATAATTTAGTATTTCTTCGCTATCATCTAAATGAACCTTAGTATGACCTAGTATTTGATAATCTTCGTGCCCCTTCCCTAAAAGAAGTACAATATCATTTTCCTCTATCATATCTAAAGCTTTTTTAATAGCCTCACGTCTATCAAGGCAAACCTCATAATTATCCTTTTTTACTCCAGATAAAATATCCTTCATAATATTTTCCGGATCCTCAGTTCTAGGATTATCATTTGTAAATATTACATAATCGCTATATTCCGAAGCAATATTTCCCATAATAGGACGTTTCATTGGATCTCGGTCACCACCACAACCAACTAAAGTAATAACTCTAGCTTTAGCAAGTTCTTTATACGCTGTAACAACTTTTAAAACAGCATCAGGAGTATGAGCGTAATCTACTACGGCAAATCCATCTTTAACCTTATATGTTTCACATCTTCCTTTAGGTTGTTTTAGTTCGGTAGTAAATCTAACTATATCATCACAATTAAAACCTAACTCATGAACAATAGAAAACATCGTCATATAATTATAGATATTAAATTTACTAGTTAAATTAGTCGTAGTTCTATAAGCCTTTCCTTCGACAGTAAAATCAATATCTGTATGATCAGGATAAATACTAAAGTTTTGTATATCATAATCAGCATCACCAATACCAAAAGTTTTGGTATTAGCAAATCTTTCTATAAACTTTTTACTAGCCTCATCATCCTTGTTTACTAACATAACGCCACTATCTTTTAGATAATTTAAAATCATTAGTTTGCAACTTAAATAATTTTCCATTGTTTTATGATAGTCCAAATGATCTTCTGTCAAATTAGTAAATGCACAAACTTCAAAAGACAAGCCTTCAATTCGTTTTAAATCCAAAGCATGAGAACTAATTTCCATAATTACATATTCACAGTTTTTCTCCAAAGCAAGCTCTAGTAATTTATAAATCGTAAGAATTTCAGGAGAAGTATTAGGAAGCTCCTCATAATAATCATCACACATAAATCCTAAAGTTCCCATATAAGCAACTTTTTTACCCAACTTATTTAGCATTTGATACGTCAAATAAGCAGAAGTAGTTTTCCCGTTAGTACCAGTAATTCCAACTAACTTTAAATCCCTAAAATCAGCACTATACTCATTAACCAATTTTTTCTGAAAATACTTTGCTGAGTTTTCTACAACTGTAACTGGCACAGAAGTTTCTATTTCCCTTTCAGCAATTACAGATGTAGCCCCATTTTTAACCGCAGATTCAACATAATTATGCCCATCAACAGTATATCCTTTTATAGCCACAAAAGTTTGCCCAGGTTTTACTTTCCTAGAATCAGTTTCATATTTAATCAAATAAATCCCTCCTTATATAATTAATATGCTTTCATCTATTAAACTATAGCACACCATATATTAAAAAGCAACTACAATAAGTTTAAACTCATAATTAAAATCCACAAAAAAAGCCCAAAAGCAGAACAAAAGCTTTTCAAAATTAAAAGAATGTGTTATCATTAATTTATATGAAGTTAAGACTTCTAGAAAGAGGTATTTATGAAAAAAATAGTTACATTTTTATTGCTTGTCATGCTAGTTCCAACTATGGTCACAGCCCAAGAAGTAACCAGTGAAACATTAGAAGAAACTTTAAAGAAAGAAAAAATTGAATATAATTTAGAAAATTATAAAGAAGAAGAAGGCAAAGTTCCAGTTTATTTATTCAGAGGTCAAGGATGCTCACATTGCCACGAGTTTTTAGAGTTTGTTGCATCAGACCTAATAAAAGAATACGGCACATATTTTAATCTTGTTAGCTATGAGGTATGGAATAATTCTAATAATGCTAGTCTAATGCAAGAAATTTCTGAGTACTTAGAAGATGATGCTAGTGGGGTGCCATACATTATAATTGGTGATAAGACATTCAACGGATATGCAGAATCAATGGATAAAGAAATCAAAGAAGCAATAAAAAAGCTATATGATAGTGATGACAGATATGATGTATTTAAAGAAATGAAGGAACACCCAAAAGAAAAAAAGACAAGTAAAACCAATAGCACTACAACTATAGTGTTTATAATCTTTGCATCTATAGCTGTAATTGCTTTAGTTGTAACAGGAATAAAGAAAAAATAGTTCATAAAACTATTTTTTTCTTGTAAATTCCAGTTTTTTCTTTTATAATAATCAAAGATTGGAAGCGATAATTATGTTAAGAATATATAAAACTAATGGTACAACCAAAAATACAAAAAAGATAAAAAAAATGATTGCAGATTCTTGGATTGATTTAGTTTCACCAACAGTCACAGAAGTAGAAATGGTAGCCGAAAAAACAAAAATTGACAAAGATTTGATATTAAAAATGATGGATGAGGATGAACTGCCACGTATTGAACAAAGCGGCAATGCCACCTTAATTGTTATAGATACCCCGAGTTTAGACGAAGGAGTTTATACAACAAATCCATTAGGTATTATTATAACAGATAATAATTACATTATAACTATTGCGCCAAAAAAAATATTCGTCTTAAGCGAATTTAGAAAAGACAAGGTAAAAGACTTTAGGACGGCAAAAAAAACACGATTTTTAATTCAAATTTTGTTAAAAACAGCATCCCTATATTTAAAAGTATTAAGATTAGTTGACAAAGAAATTGATGAAAAAGAAAAAGTGTTAAAAACAAATACTAAAAATGAAGATTTAATAGAATTATTAGATATTGAAAAAACACTAGTATATTTTATGACGTCTTTAAAAGCAAACGACCTAGTATTAGAAAAATTAAGCAAAGGAAATGTTCTTCCTTTATATGAGGGAGATCTAGATTTATTAGAAGACGCCGTTATTGAAAACAAACAAGCGATCGAAATGAGTGGAATTTATAAAGACATTTTATCATCCATTTCTAACACATATGGAACAATTATTTCCAACAATTTGAACATAGCCATGAAGTTTTTGGCAGGAATTACTATAGTTTTATCAATTCCTACAATGATATCATCATTTTTAGGCATGAATATTCCACTTGGATTTTTAGAAACTAGCCCAAGCTCAATAATAATTGTAACGTTATTGTCAATAATTATATCTATTATAACTGCAATACTTTTAAAAAAGAAAAATATGCTATAATAATATAGAAAAGAATTAAAGTAGTATTATATAATGATAGAAGGTTAGAATATGGATCAAGAAAAAATCGGCAAATTAATTAAAGAAATTAGAAAAAAAAATAATTTGACACAAGCCGCATTTGCTGAAAAGTACGGCGTTACATATCAAGCCGTAAGTAAATGGGAAAATGGAAAAAATATCCCAGACGTAGCTCTATTAAAAAAGATGAGTAGGGATTTTAACATAGATATGAATGATATTTTAGATGGAAATTTTAACCAAAAGAAAAAGAATAAAATGGTATTTTGGTTTATTACTGCACTGTTATTAATATCAATCATATTTATAAAGGTAAGGATAACTGAAAATTTTTCTTTTAAGACATTATCAAGTCAGTGTTCAGATTTCAATATTACTGGAAGCATTGCATATAACAGCAAAAAGTCTTCTATATATATATCAGATATTAATTATTGTGGAAAAGAAGAAAGTAACAATTATAAAAAAATCGAATGCACTTTATATGAAAAAAATGATACTAATGAAAATATTATAAGTAAATATGATTATAACAAAAATAGTATGATTAGTTTAGATGAGTTTTTAAAGACCTTAAACTTTAAAATAGATGATTATAATAGAACATGTAAAAACTACAATAAGACAAGTTTATATTTAAAAATAAAGGCTCAAAGCGAAAATGGCAAAATAAAAAATTATATAATCCCACTTTCGCTTAACGATAATTGTTAATGGTTTTAATGGTCAGCGGCCGAACCGATGTTGTCGCATTTTATTCTAAATGGTTTATGAAAAGGGTAGAAGAAGGATTCTTTGATGTTAGAAATCCATTTAATCCAAAATTAATAAGTAGAATAAATTTTAACGATGTTGATCTTATTATGTTTTGTACAAAAAACCCCATTCCTATTTTAAATGATTTAAGTAAAATTAAAAAACCTATGCTATTTCATGTGACCTTAACCCCTTACAAAAAAGACATTGAACCTAATCTTCCCCCCAAAGGGCACATTATTGAAGCTATAAAAAAAGTGTCAACTATTATTGGGATAGATAATGTTGTGGTGAGATATGATCCAATACTAATAAATGATAAATATAATATAGAATATCATAAAAAAGCATTTAACAACATGTGCAAATTATTAAATGGTTATGTAAAACAGATAATTGTTTCGTTTATAGATGACTATAAAAACGTGCGAAAAAACTATAACATATTAAAATACAAAAAACTAAATGAGAACGACTACAAGGAAATAGGAACATCATTTAGTAGAAGCGCCAAGGAAAACCACATGACGGTTCAAACATGTTTTGAAGAAAAAACACTAGTAGAATATGGCTTTATTAAAAGAGATTGTTTGTCGAAAGAACTTGCATATATCATGACAGGCAAAAAAATTAAAGAACAATCAGCAAGAAAGGAGAAAAAGTGTCACTGCGTAGAAATGGCCGACATTGGAGTATATAATTCATGCAAACACTTCTGCAAATATTGTTATGCGAATTATGATGAAAAAAAAGTAAACAATAATTACAATAAGCATGACATAAATTCATCATTATTAATTGGAAAGATAGAAAAAGATGATATAATAAAGATAAGAAAAGGATAAAGGCAGGTGGTAAAATGAAGAAAAACAAAACAAATATGAAAGCATTTATTCCGTATATAATAATCTTTGGAATTATTTTTGGCGTCATATTCGGAATAGTTTTTCATAGTATTATCATTGGGCTTGGTATAGGAATAATCTTTGCCTCACTTTTTACAACGCTAATTGTCGCAATAGATGACATTCAAAATAATAAATAAATTTAAAATTCAACCATAAGTTGAGAATAATCAACTTATGGTTTCTTGTTTTTATAGTAAATTATGATAAACTTATTTTGGAGGTAATTTTATGAAAAACAAAAACATTATTTTTATACTACTTTTTATAATAATATTTTCATTAACTGGCTGTCAAAACAAAAGTGCCATTGCTTTTAAAGAAGAATATGAAAGTTTAAATGGAAAAACAAGCGCTAGCGGTAAAAAGCATAGAACACTCCATATTGATAAAGATAATCCATACGAAAAAATAACTCAAAAAGAAGTTATAAAAAAAATAAATAATAAAGAAACATTCTATCTTTATGTAGGAGATTCATTATGCCCATGGTGCCGCTCTGTTTTAGAAAAATCAATAGAAGTAGCTAAAGAGAAAAAAGTTGACAAAATTTATTATATCGAAATATGGGATGATGAAGGAAATGAAATTCTAAGAGATAAATATGAACTGCAAGATGGAAAAGCAGTAAAAACTTCAAGCGGCACTAAAGAATATCAAAAACTAATAAAAACATTTGATTCAGTACTTAGTGACTACACATTAACAGATGAAGATGGAAATAAAGTGGAAGTCGGAGAAAAGAGAATATATGCCCCAAATTACTTTTATATTAAAAAAGGAAAAGTAGTAGAAAAAATAGAAGGAATATCAGATAAACAAAAAGATCCAAGGGAAAAATTAACCGATGAAATTTTGTCTGATGAAGAAAAAATATTTAAAGAATTTTTTAGTAAAAAATAAAATACTTACAAATGTAAGTATTTTTTATATACGTCTAATTGCATCGATATTATAACCATAACTTTCCCAGGCATTAAGATTAGTTTGTTGAACGCCTTTTCTACTATTAATCGCATGGATTATAGTATTATCACCAACATATATAGATGAATGACTAGGTGTACTACTACCTTTCTTAGTCCAAATTATAATATCACCAGGTTGTAGATTTTGTCTATCAATGGCCACACCATCATTTTCTTGAGATCTTGAAGTCCTGCTTATATTCTTTCCAACAGCTGAATATATATATTGAACAAATCCACTACAATCAAATCCTGTATTAGGATTTGAACCCCCACGTACATACCTAGATCCTAACAAAGATTGCGCAGCACCAACAACGCTAGAAGTGTCAACGGAAGCTGGACCATTATAAGTAGATTTTGGAGCATATTTCTTAACAGTTGCTACCTTAGGCTTTGCTACGACATTAATCTTATAAGATGCTTCATTAACATTACCATTATTATCAACGGCTTTAACAGTAGCCACATAATTACCAACAGTACTATTATCTAAATCAGTTGTTACTAAGTAATAAGAGTCATTTTCAAGCTCAGCATCGCTATAAGCTATGTCACCATCAACAACGTCGTTAACTTTAGCAATATTACTATTAAGATCAAAATCATCACCAGCATAAATATTAACTTCAGCATCTGAAAGTTCAATAGTAGGCGCTTTAGTATCTTTAACTACAACCTCTACACTAACTTGTTTAACAACATCATCTTTTTGAACTTCAAATACTAATTCCTTAGTACCAACAGTAGAAGTATCAACTTTTTCAGTATAACTTTTAATTGAACCTTCACTTACATTTTTTATTAAATCCATTGGATTATAGTCAGAACCATATTCTATTTCTTTGTTGCTTGCAAATGAAATATTCAAACTTTCATATATCTTTTGTTTTCGAACATCGTTATAAATAAAATAAACAAATGATGAAACAAATACAAGTGATAAAACCCCAATCATAAGTTTCGTTTTATTAATTCTTTTATTTGAAACAACCGACGATGGGTCTTTAAATGTTTCCATATAAATTATCTCCTTTATCTTTAACGTTTCCATTTCATTTTATCAGAATAACGCAAAAATGTCAAATTGAGTGTAAACCTATCAATTTACTATATTTTATTCTTGACTTTTGTGATAAATGTAGTTAAAAGAGGAAATCAAATGCACAGAGATTTTGCAATTTAAAACAATTTTATATATAATTTAATTGGTGAAAATATGTCAAAGAAGGACTATTATATAGTAGAAAAAAACGCAGATAAAATCATTAATTTAAAACATACTAATTTTTTAGATCCAAGTATTTTAAAAAAAGTAAAAAGTAAATTAAAAGGATATAATTATAAAATATATTATCCCTATAAAGAAAGCGATAAAGTGATAATATATACTAAAGAAATACCAAGAATTAAGCTTCTAGAAATAATATCATACGATAAATTAACACATAGAAAAATTATGGGAAGTCTTTTTAATTTACATATAAACACTGAAATGATTGGAGACATTATTATATATAATGACCATTATTATGTGATAATATTAGAAAATATATATGATTTAATTATAAAAGAATTTAACATGATTGGCAGAAGTACTATAAAATTAAAAGAAGTCCCACTAAACATATTAGATAATTATCAGCGAAAATATGAAATAACAGAAATAATTGTATCAAGTTTAAGAATAGACACAATTATTTCTAGATTTATTGGTATAAATAGAGAAACATTAAAAAAGAAATTTATGGATGGTGGAGTTATTTTAAATTATGAAGTATGCAATAAAACAAATTACAACGTAAAAGAAAATGACGCATTTAGTATTAAAAAATATGGTAAATATAAATTTATGGGAATTATCAAAAATACAAAAAAAGATAATTATATAATAAAACTATATAAATTCATAGATAATTAATGTTATAATCAAATAAAAGATAAAAGGAGTAATATATGAAAAAAGTTTTAAACATTTTTACGAATAATTATATAATATTTTGCATATATGCATTAATCGGATGGATATATGAAGTTTCTTGGTACTTAATTTTTCAGCACAAATTCGTAAATAGAGGAGTTCTATTTGGCCCATTTCTTCCTATATATGGATTTGGCATATTAATACTTCTTTTGATATTAAAAAAATTTATGAATAAAAAACACCCTTCATCGAACAAAATATATACATCTGCTTCATTATTCACATTAATTATATTTATATATGTAATATTAATAGAGTATACAACACCAAAAATATATAATGTAAACTACTTTTTAAGCAAATATGGTATAGGATTATTATTTTAGTAAATATGATAATCAAAAAAAACAACAAATTAAAAAAAGCTGATACTACAATAATACTTGTATTTTTAACAATTTGGATAATAACAACTTTAATAGAATATGTATCACATTATTTTATTGAAACATATTCTCATAAATTATTATGGGATTATACATATGATTTTTTAAATATAAATAGAAGAGTAAACTGGGATGCGAGTAGAAACTTCGCAATAGGAGGTACTTTGCTTTTATACACAGTTCAGCCTATTTTAGATGATTTTCTAAATAAAACAAAATTAAATAAAAAAATAATAATAACATTAATCATAGGAATACCAATGCTTGTAGATTTAATTATAAATGTTATTTAAAAGCATTAATATAGATCATATTTGATCTTTTTTTAATTAAAAAAAGGAAATAAGAATTTTACCAAGTATATTAATAAATGAGGAGGTAAAATATGCCATTCAACAACTCAAAAAACGGTTTCGAAAACGAATTTGATTTTATATTAAAATTGAATAACAAAAAAATTAAAGATGTTAATTTTAGCTTGCAATTATTTTTAGAAGATATTTTTAAAGAAATAAATCAGAAAGACATAGTGAAATGTTATAAAAATAAAGAATTACAAAAAAGTGACATATTAATCAAGATTAATAATATAACCAAAAGAATAAGTATAAAAAAAGGAGTAAAAAATTCGGTACATAATGAACCAATAAGTGAGATGATTCATTTTTTTATTGAAAATAGCATGCCACGGGAGTTAGTAATTGAGTTTTTAAAATATCATTATGCCGACGGAACAACTAATGGTAAAGGTGAAAAAAGATTGTCAGTAAAGGAATACAAAGAAAATCACCAAAATGCCATAGATAGAATTAATGAATTCATTAACAAAGAAGATATACTTATAAAAGCAATAGACAGATTTGTCTTAAAAGGAAGAAACAGTGATGAAAGAATAGATGCAATTATTTATGGCGTTCCTGAAGATTTTATATGGATAAAAAAGGATGACATTTGCCAGATATTATTAAAGAAAAGAAATTTATACTCTTCAGAAATACATTTTAGCAGTTTAAGTTATCAACCTTTAAATAGATGCATAAATTATAATCCAAAATATGAAAAAGGTAGATATATTTCCCAATTAAAATGGTATAACATTGGCGATGATATTATAGAAAACATGAACGATAAGTTTAAAAATAAAAAAATATAATTTGCTTTCTTCCAAGCTGACTACGGGAAATATATAACAAAAAAGAACCAAATAAAAGGTTCTTGTTTTCATATGGAGCGGATGAGGAGAATCGAACTCCCGTAGTCAGCTTGGAAGGCTGGGGTTCTACCATTGAACTACATCCGCAACTAATAGACAACATAAATTATACTTATATTTGCGTTGTCTGTCAAGAAGTTATTTCAAAAAAATGGAAAAAGTTGAATCACAATGATTCAACAATAAGTTTAATTGCAGTTCTTTCTTCACCGTCAATCACAACATCGGTGAAAGCTGGAATACAAATTAAGTTTTTACCACTAGGAGCTACAAAACCACGGGCGATAGCTATTGCTTTTATAGCTTGATTTAATGCTCCAGCACCAATAGCTTGAATTTCCACAGATCCTTTTTCTCTAAAAACATTAGCTAGTGCTCCAGCCACTGAATTGGGATTAGATTTAGCTCTTACTTTAAGCGTTTCCATAATTTATTCCTCCTTTTACACTAAAGTCTATGAAAAAACATAAAGTAAAATACCAACTTATTTACAAAAACATAAAAATAAACTATAATTAACCTAGTATGTATTAAACCTGAAAAGAGGTGGGAGACATGAATAGGCTAAGAACGAATGTCAATCTTGAAGATGAAAAAACAAGGGCTATATATTTTCATGATATGGCAGAAGACTCTAGAGAACTAGAATTCTTATTAAACACATGTTATAATTATGGAATAATTCCAATATACGCTAAAAAAGGCAATGGAAAAGAACATCCCGCATATATAATATTAAAAACAGAAAAAAAGCACCTAGAAAATATTGGCATGCTTATAGACTTAGTAAAAGAAATACCAAACTGTGAATTTAACATCAAAAGTAATAATGGAACTATTTACACTGAACTTTCATGTGATAGTAAAGATAGTGAACAATTATTTACTAGAATAAAAGATGTTATAGAAGAAAGCACAATTGAAAACACACACACATATAATTATACAATAGTAAATACAGTATATAATATTGCCAACATTGTTAGAGAGGTAACTGAATCAGATATTTTATTTGCTACCAATGAAAAATTATATGCTCAAGGCAAGTTTTTACTATCCATGTATAAAGAAAAACAACAAAATAGAATAAGCGCAAAAAAAGCCGAAAATGTTTCAGATGTAATAGACAGATTAAAAAACAAAGCGACTTTAAACCTTCCAACCATATTCTTTTGTACATTTGATGAACTTAGAAATTTTTACTTTGAACTAGATGAAATAGTATATAGTATAGATATTGAAGGTGATAAATAATGGATAACAATTTAAAAAGAAGTATTATTTTAGATCACTATCAAAATCCCCACAACAGAGGGCTTATAGAAGATGCTACATATTTTAAAACCAATATGAATAATGAAAGCTGCATTGATGAATTAAATATAATGTTAAAAGTTGAAGATGATATAATTAAAGATATTAAATTTGATGGAGAAGCATGTGCACTATGCATTTCATCAGCATCAATTATGACAGAAACCTTAATTGGAAAAAGTATTAAAGAAGCAGAAAATATCCTCCAAAACTTTTTAAATATGGCAACCGAAAAAGAATATGACAAAGAAGTTTTAGAAGAAGCTGTTGTATACGATGAAGTATCTAAAACCCCAAACAGAGAAAAATGCGTTTTACTATCATGGTGGGGAATAGAAAAAATATTAAACGAAATAAAAGCTAAATAAAGCTTTTTGTTTTGAAAAAATAATATAATATTAGGAGGTGAAGAAAATGACGAAAACACTAGGACTAGATGAAGATAAAATTATTCAAATTTCAAAAGAAAAAAAAGAACCAAAGTGGATGACAGATTTTAGATTAGAATCATACAAAGCCTTTACCGAAATTCCTAATCCAAATTTTGGACCAGAATTAAAAGTTGATTTTGATAAGATAAATTATTATAAAAAAGTCTCTGACAAAACTGAAAATAGTTGGGATAATGTTGCCTGTCCAATAAAAGATACATTTCAAGATTTAGGACTTATAGATGCTGAGAAAAAATATTTAGGCGGAATTGGGGCGCAATATGAAAGCGAAGTAGTTTATCATAATATGATGCAAGAACTTGAAGAAAAAGGCGTCATTTTCTGCAGTACCGATGACGGCCTCAAAAAACACCCAGCGATATTTAAAAAATATTTTAATAAGTTAGTAAAATACAATGAAAATAAATATACATCTTTAAATGGTGCAGTTTGGAGCGGTGGAACATTTATATACGTTCCGCCACATACAACCATAGATAGGCCCCTGCAAAGCTATTTTAGAATAAATTCTAAAAACATGGGACAATTTGAAAGAACATTAATAATAGTAGATGACGATAGCCATGTTCACTATATGGAAGGCTGCACGGCTGTTTATCACACTGTAGATTCCTTGCATGCTGCTGTTGTTGAAATATATGTAGGAAAAAATTCCAGCTGCAGGTATACCACTATTCAGAATTGGGCAGACAACGTATATAATTTAGTTACAAAAAGAGCGCTAGTCGAGGAAAATGGAAAAATGGAGTGGATTGATGGCAATATTGGCTCAAAAGTTAATATGAAATATCCATCATGCATTTTAAAAGGAAAAGGAGCAATAGGCAACTGTATATCAATAGCTGTAGCTTCTAAAGGACAAATTCAAGATGCCGGAGCCAAAATGATTCACTTAGCGCCAAATACAACAAGCAAAATAATAAGTAAATCAATTGCTGCAAACGGAGGCACTTCAAATTATCGCGGAACAGTAAAAATAAATAAAAAAGCAGAAAACTCAAAAAGTATAATAAAATGTGATACAATAATACTAGACGATAAATCCAAAAGCGACACAATACCAAAAAATATTGTAGAAAATAATTCATCATATCTAGAACACGAAGCAACGGTATCAAAACTAGATGAAGAAAAACTGTTTTATTTAATGAGCAGAGGATTAGATGAAGAAAGAGCAAAAGAACTATTAATAATTGGATTTATTGATGAATTTAGAGAAAATCTTCCAATGGAATATGCCGTTGAATTAAGCAGATTACTCAAAAATTATTTTTAGAAAGAAAAGGGTAGGAATATGAATGATATTGAAGTATTAGATACGAAAAAAGAAAAAGCAAATAATAAACCAAAAGGAAAAATTGTTCTCACACTGATATTAGTTATAATATTATTAGCAGCCGCATATCTTATAATTTTGAAAAATAATTCTAGCAAAAATCTAGAAAACAAATTGGAAAAAAGTAGTATAGACTATTTTGAAAAATATATGAGTACCAATGACAGTACATCAACATACATAGTAACTTTAGATATGCTAAAAAATGCAAATAAGCAGGGAGAAAATTATGATTTAAATGGTTTAGAAAAGTGTAAAACCCAGTCCACACTTTCTAGAATAACGATAAATTATAAGGATGGAAAACCAAAAAAAGTAGAAGTTGAGTTAAATTGTTAAAAAACTTAACTTTTTTATTTTTGTCTTTTTAAGCATCAGTGAATTTGTAAAAAATCCCCAATACAAATGGCAAAATTGTTAAAACAAAACTAAGAAAAACAGGTAAAATCTTCATTTGCGTCGAGATTAAAAACATAGTATATTAACTCCCGAAAGGAGAAAATTATGCTAAATCAAGTAGTTTTAGTAGGGCGTCTAGCCGGAGACCCCGAATTATATCAAACAGAAACCGGCAAAAAAGTTGCGAGAATGGTTTTGGCCGTTCCGAGAACATATAAGAATACTGAAGGAGAATATGAAACCGACTTTATCAGTTGTAAACTTTGGCAAGTCGTTGCTCAAAATACAACAGAATATTGTAAAAAAGGTGATCTTATTGG
>CACZQJ010000051.1 GCA_902783265.1 uncultured Erysipelotrichaceae bacterium
GCATAGTTTTTAAAGTATTCATAAGTTTCAGAATCGGTTCCTGGTTTTACAAATGTTTGGTATTCCATTTGTTCAAATTCAATTGTTCTAAATGTGAAGTTTCCTGGGGTAATTTCGTTTCTAAAGGCTTTGCCTATTTGACCAATGCTAAATGGAAGATTACTTCTTGTTGTTCTTTTTACGTTTAAATAATTTACGTATTCTCCTTGGGCATTTTCTGGCCTTAGATAAACTCTGCTTTTAGCGTCTTTTACTACTCCTCTATTTGTTTCGAACATTAGGTTAAACTCTCTAATCTCAGTAAAATTTGATTTACCACATTTTGGGCATGGTATTTTATGGTCTTTTATGTATTTAACCATTTCATCTTCTGTCATACCATCAGCATGAGCATTTTCGTCGAAGTCATCTATTAGATTGTCAGCTCTATGTCTTGTTTTGCATTCTTTACAGTCTACTAGGGGATCAGAAAATGAGCTTACGTGTCCTGAGGCAACCCAAACTTCTGGATTCATTAGTATATCTGCATCTATTTCATATGCGTTTTTTCTTCTTCTAATAAAATACTTTCTCCATGAGTCTTTAATATTGTTTTTTAATTTCGCTCCAAGTGGTCCATAGTCCCAGGTATTAGCAAGTCCTCCATATATTTCACTTCCTTGAAATATAAAACCGTATTGTTTGCATAAATTTACCATTTCATCCATTGTTATTTTTGACATAATATTCCTCCTTTTAATAAAAAAACTCCTAGATGTTGTAAGGACGGTATTCCCGCGGTTCCACCTTACTTATTCTAGAAGAATCACTCTTAATATATAGCTCTTGGTTTCCAAGCCCGTCATCGCTTTTAAATACAATTAAATTATATGCGTTTTTTTATCTTTAGTCAATGTTTTTTGATATTTTGATAAATATAAAAATGGGGTATCTAGCGCAGCTATTATTATTTCTAGGATAGAAGCTACTGTGGTTAGCTCTAAAATAGTTATTAGGTCATATACTCCTGTAAATGCCAGAAGGCCAAATAAATAATTTTCTAATGAGTTTGATATCATAGTAGACACATTATTTCTAAGCCATAGTTTACTTGGCACTTTATTTTTAATTTTTTCAAATAAATATATATCAAGCATGTTACTCACAAAATACATAAATATACTTGACACGCTTATTCTTAAATTTAAACTAAATAATGTTTTCATACTTTCATTTGCAATATCTATATTACTTGGTGTATATAATAAAGCCATTTGAGTAGATATAATAAAAACTAACTGTGAAAATACTGCGATTATAATGGCTTTTTTACTTTCCGCTACTCCATATTTTTCACTCATAATATCTGTTGCCAGAAAGCTTGATGCGAAAAGAATATTTCCAAGATTTACTTTAAATATCGATAGGTCTATGCTTTTACATATAATTATATTAGCAATAATTACGGCAATGCTAATCCAAACATATAGACCCTCTTTTTTAAATATTTTTTCTGCAATCACTGTTAAGCTAAATGTTATAAAAATACTTATTACTCCTAATATGATGTTCATAATATCTCCTTCCCTTTTTTATACTGGGATGTGTAGGCTAACCAGTATATTTAATTTAGAACCTTTACGATTATATCACAATTAAAAAAGTCTATAAAGACTTTTTTGGTAAACGTTTGTATGTTTATCCTTTTTTGTAATGCTTTATATAAATGTAGGTTTTTTAGAAATTAAAAAACATATAAACTCCAGTCTATATGTTTTAGTAGTTATTTCAAATTTTCACTAAATATATTTCCGTTAATATCAATGAATATTGGCCCTTGGGCGCCAGAGTAACCATCACCAAATGAGCCACTTACAATACTGACGATATTTTTATATCCAAGATCTTTTTTTACTGTAATTTGATTGCTATCGCTAACAAATTCAACATCGGCACTACCAATAGTTCCATCTCCATTTATGAAATATAATAGACTCATTCCGCCATTACCAGTCTCAATAACATAGAAACTTAAAACATCATCAGATATCTTATAATCGCCATATTTGGCATTAAGCTCACTATTAGAATATTTTACAAATAAACTGCCATTTTCATTTAAATAAACTGTATACGGATATCTAACATTATCATTATTTACAAATTGGCGATTAAGATTATTCTCATCATATCTTGAAAGGTGGCTTTTTAAATTTTTAGCAAAAATTTGATAATCATTTTCTGTGTTGTCTGCTTCGGTGGTGCCAGCTATTTCACTATTAGTATTGTCACTAGCATTTTCAACAGTTTTTTCTGACAAAAATTTATCATATCCTAAATATCCTGCAAGCCCTAAAACTAATATTAATAAAATAACTATAACAATATTTTTTTTCATTATCTCACTCCTTAAAATATTCTTATACTTTAATTTTATTATATATAATTTTATTATATATATATATATATATCAAGGTTTTTTGCATTTTTCTTTTAACTTTACGTAAAGTGTAGATTGATTTAGGGAAATGTATTATATGTATATAGTTGAAGAAAACTTAGTATAATAAAAAGAAAATTTAATAGCTACTCTTCTTATACATAATATTTTGTTATATGTGGTATCAACAATTTTATAAATAAAAAACCAATTTTAATTGGTTATTTTTTGAAGATTTTTTATAAATTTTTTGCTTTTTAAATATAGTCCTGTATATCTACTATAATAGTCATCTAAAAACATATTTATTTCGGTTTTGGCTTCTCTACTTATATCTAATTTAGATATTTTTGATATATCTACATAATAAAACATTCTAATTAGTTTAATGGTTTTTTCGGAAACCATTTTTTCATTTGTATAACATTTATCACAGACGTATCCTCCTCTATAGCTAGATAATGTAACTATTCCATGGGGACTTCCACATATAGCACAGCCATCTAAAATTGGCATAACGCCTAGAAAGTCTAAATATTTAAGCTCTAGAATGTTCATAATAACTAATGGGTCAAAGCCTTCATCTATTTTGATTAATGCCTCTACTAATAGATTAAATATTTTAGTATTTTTGCTTTGTTTAATTACGCCTTCTGAAAGTTCTAATAGGTACGTAGCATAACTAATACTTGAAATATCTTTTTTTAAATTTTTAAATGAATTTATTATACTAACTTCTTTTAAAGTAGAAAGTTTACCTTCTTTATAGTAAATTATAAATGTACCATATGTGAGTTTTGATGTTACACTTCTTAATGGGCTTTTGATGCTTTTACAGCCTTTAGCCATGATTCCAATTAATCCTCTGTCTTTTGTAATAACATTTATAATTTTACTTGTTTCACCATAATTTGTTTCACTTGCAATAATACCTTCTACTTCAACAATATTCATATTAACCTCGTTTATCTATATTTTTATATGCTAAATAATATTCTATTTTGCCAGTTAATCTAAATAAATTCCA
>CACZQJ010000052.1 GCA_902783265.1 uncultured Erysipelotrichaceae bacterium
ACACCTATTAGACACTTTTATTTACTTTATCTTTACTTTTCCTTTAGTTTTCAACACTTTTTTCCACAATTAAAATGTGGAAAAATAATTCTAATTTTTTTATACCAATTTTATAAAAAATGTCTAAAACTTAACTTTTTTAAATAATAAAACCTTTATTTAATTTACTTATAACCATATATTTGATAAAATATTATTGGTGATATTATGTATCGAAAAACTTATGCGGAAATAGATTGCGATATTTTAACTGACAATATAAAAAATATAAAAGAAAATTATAAATACGATTACTATATTGGCGTCGTTAAAGCCAACGCTTATGGTCATGGAGACTACATTATAAATAGTCTAATAGAAGGAGGAATAAATTATTTAGCCGCCTCTTCCCTAGAAGAATGTCTAAACATCAGAAAAAGAAATAATGACATCCCAATTTTATGTTTAGAAAAAATAAATGCCGAATATTTAGATATATGTGAAAAAGAAAATATAACTATAACAATAACCGACATGGCCTATTTTAATTCATTAGACTTAACCAAATGCTTAAAAGCTCATATCAAAATTGATAGTGGTATGAACAGGCTTGGATTCAAAGATAAAAATGAAGTTAAAGAAGTTTTTGATAAACTAACTAACAGTAATATAATTCTAGAAGGAATATATACTCACTTTGGAACAAGCGGAATGTGGGATAAATATTATGACAACGCCATAGAAAAATTTAAAGAAATAACTTCTTTAATAGACCTGACCAAAATACCTATTGTCCATTTAAGTAGATCGCTAACTTTAGTAACTCACCCAAAAATAGATTTTGCAAATGGCGTACGTTTGGGCATAGCTATGTATGGATTTGATCAAAACATGAATGAACCCACTGGACTTAGAAAAATTAAAAGAAATATGTATTTAAAAAAGCATCATATTTCCCCTATTACATTTAAAAATAATTTAAAACTTAAAACAGCCTTGACCCTACATTCAACTGTAATGGCAACAAAAGAAGTCAAACAAGGAGAATACATTAGTTACGGAGCTAAATACATTGCAAATGAAAATACAAAAATAGCTATTCTCCCTATAGGATATGCTGATGGATTATTAAAAGAAAATGAAAATTTAACTGTTAAAATAAATGACCGAGAATACAAAATTGTTGGTGAAATTTGCATGGATATGATAGCTGTTAAAATAGATGATAAAGTTAAAATAAATGATGATGTAATTATATATGATGATATTAAAAAAAGATGCAAACAAATAGGAGTCAGTGCCTATACCCTACTTACCTCTATTACAACTAGAGTCCCTAGAGTATATAAAGAAAAAGAAAAAATTACAGAAATAAAATATTAAGGAGGAAACATCATGGAATTCGAAGTAGTAATAATTGGAAGTGACGCCAACGCATATTATATGGCCAGATGCGCCCATGAAGCTTACGGCAAAAAAGTCAAATTATTATCAGTTAAACCAATGAGTTTCACAAATCACTCTAATATAATTGACGCCACATATGATAGTAGATTATGGAATCAAGAAGAATTTCCCAAAGCTATAAATGAGTATGTTAAAAATATCAATGCTAAAAAAATAGTATGCATATCAACTAATGAAACATATGCTAGATTCCTAGTTGCTAACAAAAATAAATTAGATAAAAGAATAGTTTTTAACTATGTTGACTTAAACTTCATAGACTCACTTATGATGAAAGATAAATTTTATGAAAAATACGGCAATTCTGGATTATTACCAAAAACAATAATTTATGATCTAGAAGATGAATTAAATATTGATTTTGACTTTCCAGTTATTATTAAACCTAGTAACGTTATAACATTTAATCATATAAATTTTGAAGGAAAAAAGAAAATATATAAACTAAATAATATAGAAGAAGTAAAAGAAACAATAAATTATTTTAAAAATAGTGATTATAAAGATACGCTAATCATTCAAGAATACATTCCTGGTGACGACAGTTCTCTATTTGATAGTGTAGTTTACTGTAATACCAAAGGTAAATGTGAATTTATATCATTCGCGCAAATTGGGCTTCAAGAACACACCTCTAACATGGTCGGCAATGCCGCCTGCCTAATAAACGGTTTTAACACAAACAATTATGATAAAAAAATAATTTTAGAATTTAAAAAATTTATGGAAAAAATAAAATTTAAAGGACTTGCTGAATTAGACATAAAATATGACAGTAGGGACAAAAAATATAAAATATTAGAAATAAATGCTAGACAAGGTAGATGTAGCTACTACGTAGCTGCTGCTGGCTATAATCTTGTTAAATATGTGGTAAATGATTTAGTATACGATAAAGTCAATGAATTCAAAATAATTGATGAAAAAATTGGGCTTACATACGTTCCAAAAGGAATAATAAAAAAATATGTAAAAAACGAAAAATTTAAAAAAGAAATATTAAAACTATATAAAGAAAAAAAAGTAGTATATCCCCTTTTATACAAAAAAGATATGCCACTTAAAAGAATACTATTTTTAATAAGAAAACACTTTAGATATTATAAAGACTATAAAAACGGATATTGGAAAAGCTAGAAAGGTGATATTATGTGTGGATTTTGTGGATACATAAACAAAAAAGATAAAGATCAAATCAAAAAAATGAATGACGCAATCATTCATAGAGGCCCAGACGATGAATCATATTATAAAGAT
>CACZQJ010000053.1 GCA_902783265.1 uncultured Erysipelotrichaceae bacterium
ATCATCCGGTATTAGCTATCGTTTCCAATAGTTGTCCCAGACTAAGGGGTAGGTTACCCACGTGTTACTCACCCGTCTGCCACTAAGCGGAAAATCCAAATCATATAAATCCAAATCAGATGCAAGCATCTTCATCTTCAAAATAATCAATGGGCCGCTTCGTTCGACTTGCATGTCTTAGGCATGCCGCCAGCGTTCATCCTGAGCCAGGATCAAACTCTCAAAAAAAAATAACTTTTAATTTCAAATTTGTTTCCTAGCTAATTCAATGAATTGACATTTTGCTCAGTTTTCAAAGATCATTCATACCACTAATCAAGCGGTACTTCTAATATAACAAATGTACAATTTTTAGTCAATAGTTTTTTGATTTTTTTTAAAAACTATTGTCAAATAAGGGCTTTCCCTCAAAAGTACTCATTTAATATATCAGAACACTTGAAATAAGTCAACAATTTTTTAAATTTTTTTGAATTTTTTTGTTGCTTTTCGTCAAATGCACAAATAGAATAACACTTTTTTTTAGGAAAGTCAATCCCAAAAATACATTTTTTTATTTTTTTAACTTTCCTTATAATATATGTATGTTTACCAAAAAAATGACACCTATTTGTCATTTTTTAATTTTTGGTACTCTTCGGCATATTTTAAATTAATATTTCTATCAAACATACTAATACCTTTTTGATAATCAGTAATAAGTTCTGAAAGAGCGTGCCTAACAACAACATCCAAATCATCAGAATAGTTCATTTTCTTTTTATGGTATTTATATTCCTGCCTATCCAAGATTTTAAAACTACCATTAGGAAAAACTCTCAAATCCAAATCATAATCAATATACTTAATAGTATCTTCTTCAATAATAAATGGAGAAGCTATATTACAATAATATGTAATACCTTCCTTTTTTAATTGAACAATAATGTTATACCATCTATTTTTGAAAAAATACATAACTGCCGGCTCTTTCGTCCTCCAAGTATTTCCACCAGCTTCAGTTACTAGCGTTTTTTCATTACCAAACACAATATAGTCTCTCTTTATATCAAGAACTACAGCTTCATCCCAACATCTATGAATTTTACCATCATGTTTATAACACTGTATTTGAAGCTTATCTCCTTTTTCAAATTTATGCATAAATTCCGCTCCTTAATTACATTATATATCTTTTTAAAAAAAAAGAAAAGGATATCATAGATATCACTTTAAAACTGTTTCTATAGCTTTCTGAAGTTGATTATCATTTTCAGCACTAGGTTCTTTAGAATAACATTCATCTAAATCCACTTCAACATCTGGTTTAATACCCTTTCCATTAATTTCAATTCCCTTAGAAGTAAGCCAAGTTTTAGTTGTAAGTTTATATTGATCGCCATTTGGTAAAGTCTGAAGTTCCTGAACGGTTCCTTTCCCAAAAGTTTTTTTACCAATTATAGTAGCACCATATTGTTCTTTTAAAGCTGAAGTCATAACCTCTGAGGCAGAAGCGCTTTCCCCATTAACCAAAATAGCTATTTTATATTCCTTTGTTTTTTTGCCTTTTGAATAGTATTTGCTTTTTCCATTCTTAGAATTAATTTGATATATTGGATGAGAGGAATCTAAAAATAAAGATATCATATTCTCAGCTGCCGTTAAATGCCCACCAGAATTATCGCGTAAATCAATAATCAAACTATCTATCTTATTATCTTCAAGTTTTTGAAGCTGCGTTTGGAACTGACTATCAGTATTATTTGCAAAAATAGATACTTTTATATATCCTATTTTTTTATCATCCCGATTTATAATTTCTGAAGTCACAGATGTTAATGAAATATCAGTAACTTTTATTTCAAATTTTTTTTCTTCTCCATTTCTCTTTACCGTAATACTAAACGTATCCTTTTGTTTCTTAATTATACTAGCAACTTCCTCTGTGCTTTTTCCAGCAACACTTTTATTATTTATTTTAGTAATAATGTCTCCAGCTTCCAAACCAGCCTTTTGGGCAGGTGAGTTTTCAATAATACCATATATAATAACATTATTATTTTCATCATTATAAACCTGAAGGCCAATCCCCTTGTAGTTGCCTTCCAAAAAAACATTAAAACTACTATCGGCATTTCCAACATAACTAGAATTTTTATCAAGCGCTGTAAGCATACCAGCAATTGCCGAGTCAATTAATTTAGTTTTGTCAATATCCCCATAATAATTTTCTTTAATATACTCGTAATTTTTTATAAAATCACTTAATTCTTTATCTATATTTCTGCCGGTATTATAAATTATTCTATAAGCTACTAGTCCACCCATTATTAAACTTACAACAGTGGTTAAAAGTAAAAGAATGATAACTTCACTAGTCTTAAAATATGAATCAGTCTTAATTTCTTCTATTTCCCTTTCTTTTTTCTCATGTAAGTTAAATTCACCTAACGAAGCTGAAAGCTTTTCCAAATTTCGTTTTGTTTTTTCATCACTTTTTTTCATATAATCAACCCTTTGACATCATAATAAAAGTATAACATAAATATGCCCCAATAAAACAAAAAAATAATAAAAGATGCATTTTTACATTGCATCTTTACTTAAGTTCTTCTAGTTTTTTTACTATATCATCATAATTATCATAAGTTAAATCTATTTTATGATCATTTACTTTAACTAAAACAGTTCCGGTAACTTTAAACTTTGTCAAATCAGAATCATAATTATGTTCATCAGCTAAATAAACTTTATTAAAACTATCAGTTAAATTGGCCGTATAAATCTTAGGAGCCTCATCGTTTGCAGCTATAGTTTGAAGTAAAGTCTGATATTCAGTAAGTTTTTCATCATCATCTTTTTCAATTAGCACATAATAAGATCCATCAAGATTAAGCATAGAACCAATAATCAAACTATCATATTGAATTTCTGCTTTCTCATTTGTTTTTAAATTTCCTACTGTTCTAACTGCATTAGCTTTTCTGGTTACAAAAGTAGTTATAAAGTAAAATACAATTATAATTGCTGTTACTATTAAAACCACTTTCACAAGATTTGAAAATTCATCAGAACTATTATTTTTCTCAAAATGTAGCTCACGTCTTGCTTTTTCAAGCGTTTGTTTTTTTACATCTGCTTTTGTAGCAGTCTTACTTTTTACGTTTTTTTGTGAAGTGTTTTTAACTTCTTCTGAAACTTTTTCCTTCTTCATGTCTTTAACTTGTTTTTTAACTTGAACGCTAGTCGTTTTCTTTTTGCCACTATTATTCTTTTTTGTAGTATTGTTTTTTGCCATTATATCACCTGCGTTAATTATAACACATTTAAATATAATTTCAAAGTTTTATTTGCTAGTAGGCAAAACGGCAATAGAATTAGCAACACTTATTAATTCTTCATCACTCATGTCATTAGCCACAACATAATACTCAATACCACCACTAATCCAAGAAACCATATTATCACTTATTGTACCTACACCCATAGCCATTTGCAAAGGATCCCCATCAATAGACACAACTGAATCATTTTTTGAAATAGATGCCGTTTGCTCAATAAGCATAAATGGACTATCTCCTTCAAAAGTCATAATAACTCTCTCTCCATTATCCAAATCAATTGTTTCCTTACTCGTAAGTTTGGTATTTGCTGGAATATACATTGGAAAAATTTCCTCTTCTATCTTACTTACTAATTCAGAACTATCTTCACCTATTGAAACTTCCATATTCTCATCTAAGGTAAAGTATTTGTCTTTAAATTTAAAATTCCAGTTAATCTTATTAAAAGTCATTTTAATTAAAACATCATCTTCATCATTTAAAACCTCTACTTTTTCTGGGTTTAAACTTTTATCAAAATAAATTTTTTGCTTTACTAAATCACTATTATTAGGATAATTTACATTAGTTTTAAAAATATAATTAGAACTTGTTTTTTTAAATTCTTTCTTGCTATCGTTCTGGATATCCGCAAGAAGTGTTTGAAGTAAATATACTTGAGAATTATTATAAGGCCAGTCGCTTTGAAATTTAAAACTTTTACCAAGTGTAGGTGTCAAAACATAAAC
>CACZQJ010000054.1 GCA_902783265.1 uncultured Erysipelotrichaceae bacterium
AAAAATAACACCTCACTTTCTTGAGATGTTATTTTACATTAAATCTTCTTTTTAATAAAGTGACAATTTAAGGGTTCACTTCAAAAAATGCTTCTTTTTTGTTGCTAACATTAACAAACTTGGTTATAATAAAATAAAATATAGGAGAAGATAAAATGAAAACAAAAAAAATGAAACTTGGAATTATAGCCGCTTTAGCAGCAATACTTTTAAGCTTTACAAGTGCTTACGCTGATGACTTAACATACAGCTATGACGGCTGGGAAGCAGTTGGCGAAAGTGAAGTTCAACTAAGACCAAATATTATCAGCTTAGAAAATGCCAACAATCAAAATGGAATAACCTTAACAGGGGATTTTAAATTAGTAACAAGTAAAAGATATGCCGCGAAAGATTATACGAATGGTACTTTTGATGCAGAAAGAGATAGTGGAGTTTTAACATACGTAGATAGCCGAGACGACCATTTATGGATTGTTTATAATAAAACAATGTCAATCGGTGAACATAACGCCACTGGCAGTGTAACTTTAAAATGGAAAGACGCCGCCATTTTAGCCGATGGTACACTATGCGATGTTACGATGATAGTTGATAATTTTAAATTTAAAGCTAATAGAGAGACAACAAAACCAATTGGAACCTTATATGATTACAAGTATTCTGATCATTTAGGTTTAGCTGCAGGAGCTTGGTATGCCCAACAAGAATGGGTAGGTAGTGAAATTCCAAGCAGCGGTAATAAATATAGTGATATTGGTGTAACATATGACATTACAATTAAAGTTACTAAATCTGGAACAGATGAAAATATAAATAAAAATATGGTAATAGGATTCACCGATTTAGATGTTCCTGATAGAACGGCAGGAACGAAAGAAAGTCCAACCTCATCGTACTATGAAGCCGATGGAACAACACCCGCACCATATGCCGAAAGTGTAACACTAATAAATGGTATAAAAGACAAAGTTTATATGACCAATGATAGATATTTAAACATTTCAGATACCACATACGGCAGTAATACAAAATATACTGCAACCAGAACAACAACAGATCCTCAAGGATCAATAGGCAAACCTGAAACTAAAAAATCTGGATTTATAACAAGAGTTGATTCAAATTCATTTAAAATGAATTGGGCAGGATCTTCATGTGGTACTGGTCTTGTTGGAGTTCAACTACACAAAGTTATCACTTCAACCTCAGGAGATTATCCAGATAAAGTGACAATAACCCAAACTGATAATGAAGTGCTATGGAAAGAAGATAAATTAGTAGAGATGATTCCAGATGCAGGCTATAGTGTAAGCAAAGTAACTGTAGATGATGAAGAAATAGATATAGATACATTACAAAAAAGTGAAAATAAACTAATCTATAAATTTAATGATGTAACATCAGATCACAAAATTGATGTGCAAGTAACTAGAAATACATATACGTTAACAGTAAATCATGTTGACAAAAATACAAGAGAAGCAGTTACCAATAATTCCTCAACAACTGTAACAAAATATTATAATGATGAATATAACACATCACCATTAAACTCAAGTACGACGCCAGTTCTTCCAAGTGGTTATAAATCTTCAGGCACACCATCTAATGCGAGTGGAAGAATACTAGATAATACTGTAGTAACATATGAATATGAAAAAATAAAAGGAAAAGTAATTACAACATATATAGATAGAGAAGCAAATAAAGAAATAATTGAAAACAATGCCTCAACAAAAGAAGAAGCTACATACACATATGGTGATGAATATGAAACAACCAAAAAGACTTTCGATGACTATAATTATGTAAGTGATTCTGGAAACACAAGCGGAACATTCTTAATAAATAATGAAAACAGACAAATAAATGTTATATATTATTACACTAAAAAGAAAGGCACAGTAAAAGTTTCATATTTAGAAGAAGGTACAAATAATAGATTATCAGAAACGACAACAAAAACATATTCTTATGGAGACGAATATGAAACAAGTGAAGCATCAGATATTCCCGCAAACTATACATTATCTAGAAAAACGGATAATTATAGAGGAGTAATAAGCACGCCAAATGTAGAAGTAACATACTACTATAAGAAAAAAGATGCAGAAGTAGATCCTGAGATTACTAAAACAGGAACAACTAAAATCACATCAACAACTGAGAAAGTAAGTTATGATATAAACTATAAATCAGAATTTAAAGATTACATAGGACAAGCAACAATAACTATAACGGATAAATTGCCATATAAAATTAACACAGCCGAATCAGAATTAGCTGGAGGAACATACAACGAAGCAAATAATGAAATAACATGGCAAGAGGTAGTTCAAGTTAATTCCTATACTCAATCAATTATAACCATAACTAAAAAATTAAATCTTAAATTTACAAACATCGATCCTAAACAAAGGATGATGACTAATACTGTTATTCAAAACACAACGACTGATGATAAAAATATAACCACTCAAAATGTACATAATACAAATATTGAAGTTCCTGGGAAAATAACGGTAAGGTATGTAGATAGCACGACAGGTGAAGACCTAATAGACAGAATAGTAACCACTAATTTAGTAGGGGAAACATATAAATCAGAAGAAGCAGAAATAGAAGGATATAGTTTGGTAAGCAAACCAGCAACTGAAGAATATGAGTATAAAGTTACTGATCAAATAGTGGAATATAAATATGAACAAATTAAATTAAAAGTTGTAACTAAGGTAAATGGTGAAGGCGGAACAATAGAAGGTGATGAGACCGTATTATATGGAAAAGACTCAACACCAGACAAAATTAAAATTAAAGCAAGTGAAGGATACATAATTGAAAAAATCACCATCAATAATGAAGAATTAAGCATACCAGAAGAACTCGAAACCATGACTTTATCAAATTTCTTAAAAATGACGACCGATAAATTAGTAGAAGTAACATTCAAAGAAAAGAATAAAGTCGTAGAAGTTCCTCCAACAAAATCAAACACAATCTTAATTGCTTTGGGAACAATAATCATTGTTGGATTAGGTGGAGCTGGACTATACTTCTATAATAAGAAAAAAATAAAATAAAGTGAGAAAATTCTCACTTTTTTGTATTAAATATTCCAGTAATACTAAATGAATTTCTATACATAAAATATAGAGGATTATTAGTAATAAGTTCAAAATCTCCAATATATTCGACAACATTTGAATGGAAATTCATTTTAAAATCATTTAGTCCTTTATACTTATTGTTAAGTTGATTTATATTGCTTACTCCTCCTAAATTTAACTTCTTATAGCCGAGTTTAGCATATCTTCCAATTATTTTCCAAAAAAGGAGTTGTTTAGCGCCAAACTTTTTAAATCTATTATCGTAGCCATCCATAACTACATAGACTTCATCTTTCCATTTTATGGTTAAAGCAGAAGAAATAACTATTCCATTAGGATATTTTTTCAAATATTCAGTAGCTTCGGCAAGCTGATTACGATATTTAACAAGATTTTTATCAACATATAGTTTTCTATTTATAATCTTATCAGTATTTTGACCATTATTAATTAAAGAGTGACTTAACTGTTCACTTTCATTAAAATATTTATTATATTTATTTTGAGTATATTTTAAATATTCAGTAGTATCAAGTTTACTATAGTAAAAATCAATTAAATTATCTTTATCAAAAAAATCATATAAATCTTTAAAATATTCTAAATCTCTTGGGTACTTATTTTTAGTTTGCAAATATAAATATTCGAGATCCTCTCTTTTACCATGATAGACTTTAATACCATCGCGAGTAGCTTTTCTTATTTTATTTCTAGTACTCTTATTCATATTCCCAAATAATTGAACAAAATTTAAATCCAAATTAATAACTGCTTCAAATCTAGGTTTTAGAGCCTCAAAATTATTGTTATAGCCCATGTGAAAGTACCCAAGTTTTGTAAGACATTGAAAAGTAGTATCATATAGTTTATTATTAAATATTGTTCTACCACCACTATCATATATATTTCTAATAATCATTGGATTTATTTTAACTGCAACAATATCTCTCTTTCCTAAAAATTTTTTAAGAAGTTTAGTAAAATTAGATACAAGCTCTTCATTGCTATAGTCAATTAAAAAACCCCTTGGAACAAGACCATACTTAAATCCATTAATCTTTTGAATCAATACTAAACTTGCTGCCTTTAACTGATTATTATCATAAAGACCAATAAACATAGATTCATATCCTTGTTCATGCATAGTAAAAGCATAATTAGTAGTTTGATAAATAGATGAAGATCCAAAATTTTTAGTAAATTCTAAAAACTCCGCATTTGTAAGTAGTTTTATTTCCATGAAGCACCTCCTTACCACTAATAATTATATCATATATAAATAGATATTCCTAATAAATTTGACAACAAAAAGTTTAACTGTTATCATCAATTAAAAGAGGAAACAAAATGGAAAAAATAAAAAAATTATTAAATAAAGCCCTTATTGGTTTTAAACTAAGTAATCCAAGCAATAACATTGCAAATAATCTTTCAGAAATTATTTTAGATGAACTTGATAGTATAAGTGCTGACAGGCCAAAAGAAAACGACATTATATATTGTTTATCGGTGGAAGATAATTTCTTCGGCCCATCTTTAATAAAAAGTTTAGAGAATACAAAGCAAAAAGAGAAAGAAACAAGTCAAATTTTAAAAATCATTTATGATGATTATTTAAGTAGATTAGATAAAATAGACCGTTTCTATTTTTCTAAAAATTATGCTATATTTAAAAGTGGAAGTAACATAAACATTATTGGAAATATTGAACCTATAGATCTTGAGCAGATACAAAGCACTTTGATTGAAACAGCAAAAAACAAAGAAAATATAAAAATTACATTTTACAAAATATATTTTCCTGGAGAATTTGAAATAGATGATATAAAAGTCATAGTGGACGAAGAAGGAAACATAAAAATTTTCACAGATGAAGTAGAGTATGGATGTATTGAAAGAAGCAATAATATTACTGAAATCAAAAA
>CACZQJ010000055.1 GCA_902783265.1 uncultured Erysipelotrichaceae bacterium
CAATGTGTTTAACATCATTCATTTTTTCACCATTAAACTTAATTCCGTTTTGTTCAGTCATTCTTCTAGCTTCTGATTTAGATGGGAGCATTTTTATATCAACAAGTAAACTCAAAATGTCATAACCATTTTCTAACTTTTCTTTTTCTATTTCCAATACTTTTATATCTGCAGGAGCGCCACCTTTAGCTACTGTTTTATATCTTTCTTCTGCCTCTTTAATATATTCTTCACCGTGGTACATTTTTATAATTTCTTCCGCATATATTTTATGAGCTTTTACGATGTCATCATTTAATATTTTATCTGTTTCTTCGCTTGTAAAGTCAGTTGTTAATCTAAAATAATCTTTTAACACTGCATCAGGAATCTGCATAGCTTTCTCGTACATGATTTCTGGCGCTTCATCAATTCCGATGTAATTATCCAATGACTTACTCATTTTATTCTTGCCATCTAGCCCAACTAACAAAGGAAATGTTAAAACATCTTGCGGTTCCTGTCCATAATCTCTTTGTAGTTCTCTACCAACTAATAAATTAAACACTTGATCTGTTCCGCCTATTTCTATATCCGATTCTAGAGCTACTGAATCGTAGCCTTGCATTAGTGGATACAAAAATTCATGTATACCTATTGGTATATTATTTTTAAAGCGGTTGTTAAAATCGTCTCTTTCTAAAATTCTTGCAACTGTATATTTGCCAGCTAATTTTAAAACATCATTAAAATTCATTTTACTAAGCCATTCTGAATTGTATACTACTTTTGTCTTTTCTGGATTGAGTATTTTAGTAACTTGTTTAAAATAAGACTCTCCACTTTTTCTTGTCTCTTCAAATGTAAGTGCGGGTCTCGTTTTAGATTTCCCACTTGGGTCACCTATCATAGCTGTAAAATCGCCAATTACAAAAATTACATCATGTCCCATATCTTGAAAGTGTTTTAAAGCTCTCAAGACAACTGTATGTCCCAAATGTAGATCTGGTCTTGAAGGGTCCGCGCCTAATTTTATTTTCAATTTTCTTCCACTTTCTAGTTTTTCCTTTAAAGTTTCTTTGCTGTAAATTTGTTCTGCTTTTTCCATAATTAATTCAATATTCTTGTTCATTATACATCACCTTTCTAAAAAACACACTAGCTATGTTTGTAAGGACGAATGATCGCGGTACCACCTTACTTCACAGCTAATGTGCACTTAATAATTTTTAACGGAATAACCCGATTAAACTCCTAATCTGTAATTCGTCTTAATATCCATACTAGTTTTCACCTGCCACTAGCTCTCTACAATTACTATATTAAAACTACTAAAAATTATTCTTTGTTCATTGGCTTGATTATACATTAATTTTATTTTTTTTTCAATACTTTTATTTAATAATCTTTTATTTTAACTGTTTTGTAGTATGGTTTCAATACTTTTTATCGTTGCGTTCTTTTTCATTTTGCTTTTCTTTTACTAGAATACACCATTTGCCTATAGGTGTTTCCATATATTCATTTAATTCTTTTTTAGAAATATGCTGTTTTTCTTTAAACAACGGGTTACATATGCAAAATGTTTCTTTATCATATCCAACCACCAAAACGGCATGCAATGATATTCCGGAAGTGCCAGATAAAATTATTAAATAATCTTCATCTAAAAATTCTTTTATTTTATCAGAATTTATTAGTGCTTCATTTTTTATAGTAGCGCCACTTTTTTTTGCACTATCTACAAACATTTTGTACTCTTTCATTAAATTATTATAAGTATAATCATCTAAGTAGTGGTTTTTATTGGAAAAATAATCTTTTTCTGAATGCAGCAAAATAGTTTCTAAATTTGATTGTGCTAAAACCATTGCTACTGCTGATAAAGGTGTCCCTTCAATGTATAATGATTTTAATCTTTTATAATATTGTCTTTCATCATACCAGTTAATTTTTGGTATAACTTTGTAATAGTCCAATATCATAAGTAAGCACATTATGGCACAAGTCGGTCCTTTTTGCCTTAGTGGTTTTACATCTTTTTCAATATTTTCACTCCTTTTTTATATAGTTTTTAATAAGATTATTGTAAACTCAGTAGTTTATTATATTTTAAATTTCATTATTTTTTGTTTGGCATAACTTGGTTGAGCTTTGTCAATAGTTTTTTTAATCAAATTTTATTTTCATATGGATTTACATGGACAATAATATTAGCTACGGTTTTGTCTTTTTCCTTTACTTCTTTTTCAATATGATCAATTCTTTTATGGACATTTTCTAATGTCATGTTCTTGTCCATAACTACTTCACAGTCTATTTTTTTTAGTGTTCCATATTTAATAATTATGAGTTCATCTATATCAATTATGTCCTTATGACTTTTGATAGTTTGTTTTATATTATCTATATAATCTTTATCTAGGACTTGTTTTCCTAATAAATTACTTATATTTTCCTTTAATATTTCAAAGGCTATTTTTAATATTAATATTCCAACTATAATCATAGCTATTTTATCTGAATATTTAAATACTTTAGATAATAATACTGATATTAAAACAATAAATGAACTTATAACGTCAGAAAAACTTTCTTTGCCAGATGACGTTAAAATATCATTTTGATATTCTTTTCCTTTTTTTAGTAAGTAGCTAGATAAAATTAATTTTACTAATATGGTTATTAGGACTACTACAGCGGTTAATATGTTTGGTACATTTGATGTTTTTATAATTCCTTCTTTAATGACGTTTATTCCCATTAAGCCTACAATGATACCTATAACTAAGCAGGTTAAATATTCAGCATTTCCATGTCCGAATGGATGTTCATAGTCGGCTGGCTTTTTTGAAATAGTATTACCTATTACAGCAAATATGTCTGTTATCATGTCGCTAAATGAATGAATACCATCAGCAATTAAGGCGCCTGATGCGCCTATTATGCCTGTTATTATTTTAAATGCGGCAAGTAATATATTAGTTATAAAACTTGTAAGCATTACTCTACTAATTTTATCCATGCTTCACCTACTTTGCTTCGTACCAATTTTTACCGTAGTTTACAGATACGTTTAGTGGAACATTTAATTTATAAACATTATCCATAATATCTGTAACTATTTTATTTATTTTTTCAAGCTCGTCTTCATATATGTCAAATACTAGTTCATCGTGAACTTGAATTATCATTTTACTTTTTAAATTATGTTCTTTTAAAGCTTTATATACTTTTACCATGGCAAGCTTAATTATATCAGCTGCTGTCCCTTGGATAGGTGTATTTAAAGCTATTCTTTCACCAGATTGTCTTATTGTGTATACGGTGTTTTTTAATTCTGGGATATTTCTTTTTCTTCCAAACATTGTTTTGACATATCCTTTTTCTTTAGCTTCTTTAATGGTATTTTCCATATAATCTTTAATACCAGGATATGTTTCTAGGTAAGTGTCTATAAATTCTTTGGCTTCTTTAGCACTTACTCCTATATTTTCACTTAAGCCAAATCCACTTATACCATATATTATTCCAAAATTAACAGCTTTGGCTACTCTTCGCATGTTACTTGTCACTAAACTTTCATCTACTTTAAATATATCACTTGCTGTTTTAGCATGAATATCTTTTCCTTCCTTGAAGGCTTCTTGTAATGTTTTTACGTCCGCGATGTGGGCTAAAATTCTAAGTTCGATTTGCGAATAGTCTGCACCATATATGTAATCATTTTCAGGAACAAATGCTTTTCTAATGTTTCTTCCCATATCATCTCTGATAGGTATATTTTGTAGATTTGGTTCTATAGAAGATAGTCTTCCAGTTCTAGTTAAATTTTGAGTATAGATTGTATGTATTTTACTATTATCAATAGTATTAATTAGTCCTTCAATATATGTACTATATAATTTTGATAATTTTCTATATTCAATAATTTGACCAATAATAGGATGTTTGCCTTCTAGTTTTTTAAGGACATCTATAGCTGTTGAGTTACTATTTTTTTTGTGTGGTAAATTTAGTCTTTCAAAAAGAACTTCAGCTAGCTGTTTAGGTGATGATATGTTAAACTCAGTGCCGGCATTATTGTAAATATCTTTAGTAAGTAATTCTAGTTTTATTTTAATATCCTCGCCTTGATCTTTTAAAATGTTACTGTCTACTTTAACACCTGTATGTTCCATATCGGCTAATACTTCAGCTAGAGGCATTTCGATATCATTAAATAAGAATTCTATATTATCTTCTTTTATCTTTGTTTGAAAAAAGTCTTTTGTTTCCCAAATAAATTTTGCTCTTAAAACTGTTTCTTTAGCTATTTCATCGATGCTTGGCATTTCTAGGTGGCTAAATTTTCCATATATGTTTTCATAAAATTTTAAATCATAATCTAATTGGTTGGCTAGGTAGGCGATATCGTCTTTCATATTATAATCAAGAAGTGCGCCAGCAATCATAGTATCAAATATTGTGTTTTCTATTTCGATGTTTTGGTATTTTAACGCAACAATCATTTTCTTTAAATCATATGTGTATTTTCTATTTTTTATTAAAAAATCAGGTTTTTGTTTTAATACTTCTAATGGTATAAAGTATGAAATGTTATCATTATATATTCCCATACCAATTATTGGAGCTTTATGATAATTGGCGCCAAAAACTTCTAAATAAACGGCAGTATCGTCTTTAAAGTTTAAATCATTTATGTTATCTATAATTTTTACTTCTGTTTCCTTTTTCTTGAAACTACTTTGTTTTTTTAAAAATGAATAAAATTCCAGGTCTTCATATATTTTATTTAATTCGTTTGTGTTTTCACCCAAATATTTAGTATCATCAATATTAATATCCATTTTAACGTCTTTAACAATCGTAGCAAGGTGATAACTCTTATAGGCATTTTCTTTATCTGTTTTTAATTTTTCTTTTAGCTTTCCTTTAATGCTTTCTATATTTTCATATATTCCATCTAAGGTTTTATACTCTTGAAGTAATTTTAGGGCGGTTTTTTCACCTACCCCTTTTACTCCTGGTATATTATCTGATGGATCTCCCATTAGGGCTTTTAAATCGATGATATTTATTGGATCTATGCCCCACTCATCTTTAAATGTTTTTTCATTATATCTAATATAGTCTTTTTGCTTTAATAATTTAATATCTATATCAGGACTTATTAGTTGTAATAGGTCTTTATCACTACTAATAATTGTTCCAATAAAATCTGCTTCTTCGTCGCAGTATTTTGCAAATGTACCGATGATGTCATCGGCTTCAAAATTATCAATTTCATAATACTTAATTCCCATAGCTCCTAATATTTGTTTGGCAACTGGAAATTGCATTTTTAGTTCATTTGGTGTCTCTACTCGGCCATCTTTGTAACCTTCATATTCTTTATGTCTAAAGGTTTTTCCTTTATCGAAGGCAACTATAATATACTGTGGGTTTTCCTCTTTTACTATTTTATTCATCATGTTTACAAATCCAAAAATGGCATTTGTTGGAAAGCCTTTACTATTATTCATGAAATTACCATTATAAGCCGTTGCATAATAACTTCTAAATAAAAGGTTATTGCCATCTACTAGTATTATTTTTTTCATATTTATCACCTAATTTAATTATAAAGAAATTTGAATAGAAAAACAACTCTTTCGAGTTGTTTACTTTTTAGAATTTTTTTTACTAATATTTTGAATTTCTATAAATTCAGCTTTAAGAGCTTCTAATCTTTGTATTTCTCTTTGGCGTTCTAAGTATGCTTCATCAGCAGCTTTTTTAGCTTCTAGTGTGGAATATTCTCTTCCATCTAATCCAATAAATCCTAATTGTTGTTTGTTTATGATTTTTGATATATTTGGATTTTGGGCTTTTGATGCTTCTTCTATTGTTGAATATTCTCTTCCATCTCTTCCTTTAAAAACTATATTTGGATCTTGAGCATTTAATGCTGCTTCTATTGTTGAATATTCTCTTCCGTCTCTTCCTTTAAAAACTATATTTGGATCTTGAGCATTTAATGCTGTTTCTACTTTTTTATCCCACATTGGCCTTTTTTTAATTTTGCTATGTTCTGTTTCAAATTTGTTTATTGGCTTTTTATCCATTTAAATTCCTCCTTATTTTTATTAATTTATAGTATCTTATATTTGTTTTGGTTACTATTTGGTGAAAAAGATATGTTATCTAGTTTTGTGCTGTGGTTCTTCTTCTAAAATATGATTTTTTTTGGGTATTTTTAAAAAATATCTTTCTAGATTTTCTTCTTGATCATTTATATTTCTTACATTTAAAACTTTTTTATCTATTTTTTCGTTTCTATTTTTTAGATGTGATTTTAAATATTCTAATATTTCTTCAAGATTTTCCAATATTTCTTCATCAGATAGTGAATTATACGGCGTGTTTTTTAATAGTTCTCTTAATGCTCTTATTTCTTTGATTGTTAAAATCAATTAGTATCCTTCCTTTCTTGTATTTATGGTTTTAATATACATTTTTTTGCTTATAATTTCAAGTACTTTTAATTTTTTTGACTTTTTTTGACAGTAAATAATATATTTATTTTGTTTTTATCTTATTACCTGTGTGTTTTTTCATTTTGTTATCTTTTCCTCCTTTATCTTTTCCTTTAAAAATAATTTAAATATATAAGAAAAAACAAGCCCTTATACATTTAAATGTACAAAAGTCTTGTTCGATATTTACTATCACTTAATCCGGAAATATAATTTCGACTGACGAATTAAGTTTTTCAGAACTACTCCCTCTCGGACGATTTATATACTACCATAGAAGTCTATTTTTGTCAAATTGAGCTTTTATATTTAAAGATATGTTATATTAAAATAAGCTTAATTGACTTGATTCTTCCATGCCATCTAGTATACCCATTGAACGCATTTTTTCTATAAGTGTGGATGAAAGTTTTGCTCGTTTTTGCAAATCTTCAATACTTATATATTCACCTTTTTCTCTTTCTTCAACGATGTTTTTGGCAACAACTGTTCCTAGTCCGTCAATAGCTCTAAATGGTGGGATTAGTGATTTTCCATCTTCATCTATTACAAAGTTGGTGTGATCTGATTTATATAGATCTATTGGTTTAAATGTGTAGCCTCTAGCTAGAGCTTCTAAAGCTACTTTTAAACATTCTAGTATAGAACTTTCTTTGTTAGAAGCATCATATCCTTTTTCGTTTATTTCGATAATTCTAGCTTTAACAGCTTCATATCCTCTAATCATACACTCAATATCAAAGTCATCATATTCGACTGAAAACTGAGCTGCATAATATACTTCAGGTTTGTGAACTTTATAATATGCAAGTCTAAAGGCGTTAATTACGTATGCGACTGCGTGAGCTTTTGGGAACATGTATTTTATTTTAGAACATGAGTCTATAAACCACTGCTCAATTTCTGCTTCACGCATTATATTAACGTATTTACTCCAAGTTTCTGGATCTTTACTGGCTTTTCCTTTACGAACAAATTCCATTATTTTAAATGCGTCTATTGGTTTTAAGCCATGATACATTAAATATACCATTATATCATCACGGCAACCTATAACTTCTGAGAATGGAACTACACCATTATCAATTAAGTCTTTGGCGTTTCCATTCCAAACATCGGTTCCGTGTGATAATCCTGATATTTTGACTAGTTCGGCGAATGTTTTTGGTTTGGTTTCTTTTACTAGTTGTAGTGTAAATGGTGTGCCAAATTC
>CACZQJ010000056.1 GCA_902783265.1 uncultured Erysipelotrichaceae bacterium
TGAAACCGTATGTATTCATCCATGTTATGTATCACTTGCTAAAGATTTATTAAAAGATACTAATATCGGCGTATGTACTGTTATCGGGTTTCCACTTGGCATGAACACACCTAAAGTAAAATCGTTTGAAGCGATTGATGCAGTAGAAAACGGTGCTGATGAAATTGACATGGTTATTAATGTTGGAGCTTTAAAAGATAATGATTATGATTATGTTAAAAAAGAAATAGAACTAGTAAGAGACGACATTGATGGAAAAACATTAAAAGTAATTATTGAAACGTCTTTACTTACTGAAGACGAAATAATAAAAATGACTGAAATATGTAATGAAACATTTGTCCATTTCATAAAAACAAATACTGGCTTTGGAAGTAGAGGAGTTTCTCTAGAGGATGTTGAAATAATAAACAAACATAAAAATGATGTATTAGAAATAAAAGCTAGCGGTGGGATTAAAACATTTGACCAAATGAATAAATTAATAGAAGCCGGAGCTACCAGAATTGGTACAAGCAGTAGTGTAGATATTGTAAAAAATATTAAAACTGATAAATAATATTACACAAAAAAATTGGGATACTTTCCCAATTTTTTTATCTGTTGTAATATTCAATAATTAATGCTTCATCAATATCTGCATTTAATTCACTACGTTCAGGCATTCTAACATAAGTTGCTTCCATTTTTTTATCGTCATATGTAACATATTCAACTCTAGTATGTAAAGCTTCTAAAGCTTCTCTAACAATCTTAAGTTCTTTATCATTTTCTGGTAAACCAATAACATCTCCAGGTTTAACTTGATAAGATGGAATATTAACTTTTTTACCATTAACAGTTATATGACCATGATTAACTAATTGTCTCGCACCTTTTCTTGTAGTTGCAAATCCGATTCTGTAAACTAAGTTATCTAAACGGCTTTCTAATAACTTAAGTAAGTTTTCACCGTTGACACCCTTCATTTTTACAGCTTTTTCAAATGCTTTATGCATTTGTTTTTCAGAAATACCGTACATAAATCTGACTTTTTGTTTTTCTTGTAATTGAATACCATAGTTAGATAATTTCTTTCTTCTATCTTGTCCATGATCTCCAGGAGCGTAAGGTCTTTTAGCAAGTTCCTTACCGTTTTCTAAAGTAGAAAAGCCAAAACGTCTAGATTTCTTATAAATAGGTCCAGTATATCTTGCCATTATTTTCATCCTCCTTTCACACGTGGAAAGGTTATTTTGATAAATTATAGGGTGGACTAAATCAATATTAGATCTAGCAGCGATAGCTCTAATAACCCCTATAGGGAATAACCACATTATAATCCTCAAAATAACGCTGCTTCAAACACGTCTTAATAATTATATTATGTTTGCCCTTTAAAGTCAATACTTTTTCATTAAAAACAACTATTAAAGAATATGAGTAAATTTTCTTTTCAGTACTAAAAAATAAAGACAATACAAAATTTTTACAAAATCTTACAAAAACAGACAAAAATATGTTATCATTATAATAGGTGATTGCTATGGACAACATTATAATCATAATTGGTATTATATGTGCAGCTGCTATAATTTCTATAATTGTAGTCATACATCTAATTAGAAAAAATAAAAACAATAAATATAAAAAAATAATAGATGATTTAGATTATCAAAAAAACGAATTAGATACATCTCCAGTAGGACCAGAACTTGCAAAATTACAAAATTACATTAATAATGAAAAACTAGAAGTGATGTATAACAACTGGAAAGATAGACTAGATGATATAAAAGACGTTAAAATACCTAAAATAACCGATATGCTTATTGAAGCTGAATATTTACTTTCAAAAAAAGATTATAAAAGTACTATGTATAAAATTGCCAAACTAGAAATGGAAATATACAAAGTAAGAACAACTTCTGAATTTTTACTAGATGAGATTAAAGAAGTTACCAATAGCGAAGAGAGAAATAGAGGAAGCATTACTAAGCAAAAAGCAGAATACCGAAATTTATACTTAAAATTTAAAGAAACAGAGTCTGAATATGGCGAGTTTAGTGAAAAGGTTGAAAATGAATTTCAAACAATTGCTAAAAGATTTGAAGATTTTGAAACTCTTATGGAGAATAAAGAATTTACCGAAGTTCCAAAACTTCTTAAAATTATAACCGATCTTTTAAATCATATTGGAGTAGTTGTTGATGAACTTCCATCAATTGTGTTAATTGCTGAAAATATTTTGCCAAAAAAAATAAAAGAAATTTCAAATATATATAACAAAATGAAAGAAGAAGGCTACCCACTAGATTATTTAAATATAGAATATAATATAAAAGAAGCTGAAAGCAAAATATCAGACATCCTAGAAAGAGCTAAAGTCTTAAATATTGAAGATAGCCTATTTGACTTAAAAGTATTAACTGAATATTTTGAAAAACTATTCACTGACTTTGAAAAAGAAAAAGTAATTAAAGTTGATTATGAAGATGCTAACGTTACACTAAAAAATAAACTTAATAAAACCAACAAATTAGTTGAAGAAATCTTTAAACAACTAGACTATTTAAAAAAAATGTATAATTTATCAGAAGAAGATATTCAAAATTTTTATGAAGTAAAAAAAGAAGTAGATGAGCTTAACAATGACTACAATACACTGTTAAGTCATACTAGTAATGGCCAGTTTGCTTATTCAAAATTAACAGACAGTATTGATGAATTATTTAGTAGATTATCTAAAACCGATAGTAAATTAGAAAACTCGCTAAACGTTTTAGGAAATATGCACGATGATGAAATGCGTGCTAGGCAGCAACTAACAGAAGTAAAAGAACTATTAAAAGAAGCTAAAAATAAGCTCAGAACCTATAATCTGCCAGTAATTCCTAATAGATATTATACTGAACTTAGAGAAGCAAAAGAAGCTATGAGCGAAATAGTAAAAGAGTTAGAAAAAAAGCCAATAACTATTGATACACTAAATACCAGAGTAGACACAGCAAGAGATCTAGCAATAAAACTATCAGGGAAAACCAAAGAAATGATGCATATGGCTAAATTTGCTGAAATGGCAATAGTATATGGCAACCGTTATCGCTCAAAAGAAAAAGAATTAGATCGCAATTTAACCTACGCAGAAAGTCTGTTTTATAAAGGCGAATATAAAAAATCCTTAGAACTTACAATTAACTCATTAAATAAAATTGAACCAGGAATTTATGAAAAATTATTAGAATTATCCGAAAGAAAAGCTAATTGATACAAATATAATTGAACAATAAAAATCAAGGGTTTAGATGAACTCATTTCATTTGCCCTTGATTTTTTAAATTTCTATAATATGTGTCAACTCGTTTTGGTAAATTAATGGCTTCCTCAGCTGTTTTTTATTAAATAAAAGTTCCGGTTCTATTTGTAGTGACTTAGCAATAAGAACAATATTTTTTAGTGTTAAATTAGCATCACCATTTTCAATAGTACTAATATATGCCATTTTAAAATTAGTCGTATTAGCAAATTCTTCTTGTGTAAGGTTTCTTTGATATCTATACCATTTTGTATTCAAGCCCACAATTTTTAAAGTATTCATTATATAAATCACACCTCCACAAACTCATTTATATAAAAATTATAAAGTTTAAAGGCTATTATTTTAATACCATTAAAAATTATCAATATATACCTTAACAAAAGGTGAAAAACATGTTATAATTAAATAAAATGACAATAGGAAACAGGCTGATATAAACTATCGTATAGTAGGTGATAATGGATGTATAGGAATAGAAAAAGAAGAAAATTAATAATAGGCTCATTACTAGTTTTATTACTAATGATAACA
>CACZQJ010000057.1 GCA_902783265.1 uncultured Erysipelotrichaceae bacterium
AAACAGCTTAAAAATAAGCTGTTTTTTACATCATTTGGTAATTTGAAGAATTATAGTTGCCCGTACCATTATTTACGATATTTTCAAGTCTTCTAACCCTTTGCTCCAAAGAATTGATTTGATTTGTTAGTGTATTTATATCAGAGGAACTGTTAGAAGTTTGAGGAACATTCATCATATAATTTCCTGGCATTGGAATCATTTCCCCAGGCATAACCATCCCATTAAAATTAGGAATCATTTGAGGATAAACAGGATACCCCATACAATTACGATCTTTTTTCAAACTGATTACTCCTTTCATATCTAATAAATTATATGCTTTTATCTAGTTTTGGTGTATTAATGTTTAAAACACAATATCCCAAACATTGTTGATTTATAGACTTAAATTAACAATTTTGTTATAATTAAAGTGGTGACGTTATGAGATTAAAAAATGTTAAAGGCGCAAAAGAAATCATAGAAGCATCAAGTTATATAATAAAAGAGCCAGAAAGATTTAAAGGAAACTATAAAAAGATATTCGGTAATGATAATGAAATCCACGTAGAAATAGGTATGGGCAAAGGCGACTTTATCATTAAAATGGCGCAAAAATATCCTAATATTAATTTTATTGGAATCGAAATGTTTGACAGCGTAATTGTAAGAGCCATTCAAAAATTAAAAGATATAGAATTAGATAATTTAAAACTAATAAGATTTGATGCAACTAATATAGAAGAGATATTTAAAAAAGAAATAGACACTGTATATCTAAATTTTTCAGATCCATGGCCAAAAAACAGACATGAACATAGACGCCTTACAAGCCATAGATTTTTAGAAAAATATGATAGTATTTTTAAAGAAAACAATCACATTATCCAAAAGACCGATAATAGAAAATTATTTGAATTTTCAATCATTTCGTATATAGATTATGGATATAAAATAAAAAATATATCATTAAATCTCCATGAAGATGACTATGATAATGTTGAAACGGAATATGAAAAGAAATTTATAAGCCTAAAATATCCTATATATATGATAGAAGTATATAAGTAGACATTTATTTACATGTAAAGTGTAGTTTTTCTATCAAAAATAAACAATATTTGATATAATCAAAGTAAGCAGGTGTATATATGAAGAGAAATATTATTTTAATATGTATCGCCGTCATATTATTGACTGGCTGTACTATAGTTAGAATCGACACCACATCCATTGACAACATAGTTAATGTTATTACTTCAAAAGAAGGCTCTTTATATAACCATGTGGGAAGAGGATATAAGTATTATGTTCCTAGAGGTGTTACTTATATCGACAGTAGTGGTTCTAATGATAAGCTCTATTCGAATGGCGTGTATTACTATTTATACTTAGATGAAGTTAGCTATTACTATAAAAAAGCCATCGATTACAAAGAAGACAGTTCAAAATTTTATTCAAAAAAAATTGAAAACGGTGACAAAGTAGGATACCTAGAGATATCTAAGAAAAACAATTTATATTTAGTTGAGTTTGTATACAACTATGCCAAAATAGAGGCACTAGTCCCTGAAAAAGAACTCAATGATACAGTTTTAAATAGTTCATACATTTTATCGACAATAAAATACAACAGTAATATAATAAAATTATCATTAGAAGAAGATTTTTTAAAAAACAAAGAAGAAAAGTATAACGTATTCACACAGAAAACTAAAGATGAAAATAGTTTCTTACGTTATGAAGAAAAGTAGAGGTGCTAAAAATGGGTTTACTAGATAAAGTAAAAAATTTATTTACTGAAGAAGTAGAAGTTGAAGTAAAAGAACCAGAAAAAAAGGGCAAAAAACATAAAGAGAAAGAACAAGAAGAAATTCAAAAAGAAGTAATTCAAGTTGAAATCCCTTCGCCTGCAGAATCTGCTGAAGAAAAAGAAGTAGTAACTGAGGAAAAAGAAGAATACAAATTCCCATATTTTGATGATGATGATTTTGATATGATTGATTTAGAAAAACCTATTGAAGAGGAAAAACAAAAACATATCATGAAGTTTATAATCCTCCAAAAGAAGAAAAGAAAGTATTTAAACCATCACCAATCATTTCACCAGTTTACGGCTTTTTAGATAAGAATTATCAAAAAGAAGAATTGATTCAAAAAACCAATGAATATAATCCAAGAAAAGCTAGTGTTGATGAAATTAGAGACAAAGCTTACGGAAGCTTAGAATCAGATATTGAAACGACACTCTTTGGCAACAATCGGGTTTTATTTGAAGAAAAAAATGAAAAAGATGAAACCGAAAAAATAAAAGAAGAAAAATCCATAGATGAAATTACTGATGATTATAATTCAAACACAATTAAGGAAAAACCAAGACATCAAAGTCTAAAAGAAGATGACCTTACAGATTTATTAGAAGCTGAAATGTCTAAATCTGAAAAAACAGAAAAGAGAAAACCTAGAAAAATCAGTGATAAAGAATTATTTAATCTAATTGATTCAATGTATGAAGGGGAGATAAAATGATGATTGATGTTTCGGAATTATTTACAGCATTCTTATATATACTATTAATGGTATTAGTAGTAGCTTTAATTGTATTAGTAATTAATGCTATCAAAACATTAAATAAAGTTGATAGATTAGTCGATGACATTAGTCAAAAATCTAATAAATTAAATGGCGTATTTCAAATAATTGATGGAGCTACTGATGCCGTAGTAGGGTTCAGTGATAGTATAGTAGGATTTATCAGCGGAACCTTAGGAAAAATATTTTATAGAAAGAAGGAAAAGGAAGATGAGTAAAAAAGGATTTGGAAAATTTTTAGCAGGAGCCGGAATTGGAGCTGCCCTAGGCTTACTATTTGCCCCAAAAAAAGGAGACGAAACTAGACAAGATGTAAAACAAGCTTTTGATGATCTAGTTACTAAAGTAAAAAACACCGATGCTGACGAAGTTCGTGAAAATGTTGAACTAAAAATAGCTGAATTAAAAGAAGGAATTGCTAATTTAGATAAGGAAACAGTTTTAGAAGAAGCTAAAAAACAGGCTAAAAAATTACAAGATGCCGCTTCAGAATTAGTTGAATATGCAATTGAAAAAGGAACTCCTGTAATTGAAAAATCTGCCAATGCGATTAAAAAGAAAGTTGTTGAAGTTTCTAAAGAAGTAACAAAAAAATTAGAAAAAGAAGAAAAATAGTCACACAAGTGATTATTTTTAATAGGTATAAGTATGGATTTATGGAAATATGAAAAAGAATTATACAAGCAAAATATAAATTATATTGGAGGCACAGACGAAGCAGGAAGAGGCCCATTATATGGGCCAGTAGTAGCTGCTTGTGTTATTCTCCCAAAAGCGTTCAAATTAGAAGGATTAAATGATTCTAAAAAATTAACTGAAAAAAAGCGCAACGAATTTTATGAATATCTGATAAACAACGTTATATATGGTATTGGCATTGTTGATAGTAAAAAAATAGATGAAATAAATATATATGAAGCTAGTAGAGAAGCCATGAAAATAGCCATTAGTGAAGTTAGAAAACAAATCAATTTAGAATACGTTTTAACCGATGCCATGCCAATTGACTTAGACATACCTGTTATGCCAATTATTAAAGGCGACGCCAAAAGTATAACTATAGCAGCCGCCAGTGTAATTGCCAAAGTAACAAGAGATAAAATGCTATACGAAATAGATAAAAAACATCCAGAATATGGTTTTAAAAGCCATAAAGGATATCCTACCAAAAAACACATCGAAGCAATTAACAAATATGGACTAATAGATGGCTATAGGCTTACATATGGGCCGGTAAAAAAATATATAGAGAAAGGCAAATGTTAACCATGATAATAAATTCAAATAATAAAGATAATATTTTAAAGGGGAGCATTAAAAGAGGATTTAACCAAACCCCAGAAGAACTAAGAGAAAAACTTTTAAATGAACGCCTAGGAATAAAAAAACAAAATGAACCGGCACTAAAACAAGAAAATAAAATAAATATGTCCGGTCATACATTAAATAATGCCTTTAATAATTTAAAAAAAATGAAATAACAGAAAAAACATGTTATAATTAAAATAGGAGGTGGCACGTATGTTTGAAGGAACGGAAAAATATTTTTGGTTAATATTAATAATCTTTTTGATAGTCTTTATAACCGTTAAAATTTCTCTCGCATATATTTTTAAAAGTGCTAAAATACCAAGCTGGAAAGCATTTATCCCATTTTATAACAGACTAGTATTAACTGACAAGCTAGATTTAAAACGCTCTGTTTTTTTCATGACATTAATCCCGTTTGTCAACTTATACTACTACTATATAATAATTGAAAAACTGTTAGAAGCATATAATTTAAATTCAAAGGAAGCTATATATTTTATTTTAATACCCATGTATAAATTTCCAGAGTTAGTTTTTAAAAGACCAAGTTTTATGCTACACATGTATGATAATACCGAAGCTTTCATTAACAATGAAAAGACATTATACGAAAAAGAAAGCATAGTAGAACCAAGTCAAGAAAATAGTTTAGAAGGGCAAAATGAAATGCCAAATTTATATGCCGCAGATACTGTATTTTCAAATAGTAGCCTAGAACCAGATGAAAAAAAAGAAACGATTATTGAAGCTAAAGAGGAAACAAAAGAAGAAACCGTAAATCCTATTAATATAGCAAGTGATAAACAGCAAGTTTGTCCAAATTGCGGAACAAAACTAGAACAATCAGCTCAGATTTGTTTCTTCTGCGGGGCAAAAATTTCTTGACAACATATTTAGTATCTACTATAATACTATAAAAGCTTAAGCAAGAGGAGTAAATATCAAACAGTTCATAGAGAATCAGTGGTTGGTGTAAACTGATATCTGTTAATATTGAAGGTAGCTTGCCAGCTGATTTTCTGAAAAATTTAAGTAAGAAAATACGGAAGGCCCGTTAAAACCATTAAGGTAAGCAACACTTACGAATTAAGGTGGTACCACGTTCAAAACGTCCTTATATAAGGATGTTTTTTTTATGAATAAAGGTGATAACATGGAAGAGTTTATAAAATTCGCTGAAAAATTTAATTTAAATGATTCAATGATAAAATTAAAATATGATCATTCCTTTCGGGTCCAAAAATTATGCGAAACTATTGCCAAAGATGAAAAACTACCCGAAAATGAAATAGCGCTAGCTAAATTAATTGGACTTCTTCATGACTACGGAAGATTTTATCAGTGGAATCTTTATCACACATATGATGATACTAAATCAGTAGATCACGCTGATCTAGGAGTTCAAAAACTATTTGACGAAGACGAAATAAAAAAATACTGGTCAAATAAAGAAGACTACCAAACAATAAAAAAAGCAATTAAATATCACAATAAATATAGCTTGCCAGAAAATTTAAAAGAAAACACATTATGTAAAATAATTAAAGATGCTGACAAATTAGATATTCTTTATTTATGCACCATAAATGATATAAAAACCAAAGAAGGCGGAGAGGTCACTAGTGAAATAAAAAAAGACTTTTATAATTATAAATTAATAGACCGAAATAAAATGAAATCAGAAGTAGATAACGTAATCAGTAGACTGGCCTTCATATATGATTTGAACTTTTATTATTCATTTGAGTATTTAAAAAATAATGAAATAATAGAAAAATTATTTAACAATATAGAAAACAAAGAAAAAGTAAAGCCATATTTTGATGAAATAAACAAATATATTAAGGAAAAATTAGAGGTGATAAAATGTTAGAAAAAAAATATAACCACAAAGAAGTTGAAAAAGATAAATATAAAAACTGGCTTGATAAAGGATATTTCAAAAGCGGAGATAAAACTAAAAAAGCGTATACTATTGTATGCCCACCGCCAAACGTAACCGGAGTACTTCATATTGGACATGCCTGGGATATGACACTTCAAGATATCATTATTAGATTCAAAAAAATGGAAGGATATGACACTTTATGGCTCCCAGGAATGGACCATGCAGCCATTGCTACAGAAGTTAAAGTAATTAAAAAAATAAAAGAAGAAGGAAAAACAAAAAGTACTCTTGGAAGAGAAGAATTCTTAAAAGAGTGCTGGAAATGGACTTATGACCACGCTGATATTATAAGAAAACAATGGGGAAAATTAGGACTAGCACTAGATTATGATAAAGAAAGATTTACCTTAGATGAAGGGCTAACCAAAGCCGTAAAAAAAGTTTTTGTTGATTTATATAATGAAGGATTAATTTATAGAGGGGAAAGAATAATAAACTGGGATCCAGTATCTAAAACAGCCTTATCAACTGAAGAAGTTATATATCAAGATGATCCAGGAGCTTTTTACCATTTAAAATATATAATTGATGGAACTAATGATTATTTAGACATAGCTACAACTAGACCAGAAACCCTATTTGGAGATACCGCTGTAGCCGTTAACCCAAGCGACAAACGATATCAAAAATATATTGGAAAAAACGTAGTTTTACCAATTGTAAATAAGAAAATACCAATTATTACTGATGAGCATGCTGACCCCGAATTTGGTACAGGATGTGTTAAAATAACACCCGCCCATGATCCAAACGATTTTGAAGTTGGAAATAGACATAACCTAGAAAGAATAATAGTCATGAATGAAGATGCAACTATGAACGAAAATGCTGGAAAATACCAAGGAATGACTAGAGAACAATGCCGAGAAGAGCTGTTAAAAGATTTAGAAAAAGAAGGCTTGCTTTTAAAAATAGAGCCAATGACCCACTCAGTTGGACATTCAGAAAGAACAGGTGCTGTAGTTGAACCATATTTATCAAAACAATGGTTTGTTAAAATGAGACCACTAGCCGATAGAGTTTTAGAAAACCAGAAAAATAAAGATAGTAAAGTAAATTTTGTCCCACCAAGATATGAAAAAATAATGAACCACTGGATGGAAATAACCTATGACTGGTGTATATCAAGACAATTATGGTGGGGTCACAGAATTCCAGCATGGTATAAAGATGATCAAATATATGTTGGCATGGAAGCTCCAAAAGAAGAAGGTTGGAAGCAAGACGAAGACGTACTTGACACCTGGTTTTCATCAGCTCTATGGCCATTTGCTACACTAGGATGGCCAGATAGTACCGACTTATTAAAAAGATACTACCCAAATGACGTTTTAGTAACAGGCTATGATATAATTCCATTTTGGGTTAATAGAATGACTTTCCAAGGACTTCACTTTACAGACTCAAGACCATTTGAAGACTGCTTAATTCACGGACTTATAAGAGATAAACAAGGAAGAAAAATGAGTAAATCATTAGGTAACGGAGTAGATCCAATGGATGTTATCGATAATTATGGGGCAGACTCACTAAGATTTTTCCTACTTAAGAGCTCAGCGCCAGGTATGGATCTAAGATATGATGAAGATAAAGTAAAAGCTTCATGGAATTTTATAAATAAACTTTGGAATGCATCAAGATACGTATTAATGAATATTGAAGACCTATCAGTAAGCACATATAATAAAGAAGAGTTAACAATATCAGACAAATGGATTTTAACCGAAAAAAACAACCTTATTAAAAGCGTAACTAGAAATATGAATAACTATAATTTTCATAATGCCGGAAATCAAATATATGACTTTACATGGTCTAAATTCTGCGATTGGTATATCGAACTTTCTAAAAACAACATGAATACAAATACCAAAGCTGTATTACTAGATGTTCTTACGACAGTATTAAAATTACTTCACCCATTTATGCCATATGTTACCGAAGAAATATATGGGAAATTACCAATTAAAGAAAAAGAATCTATTATGATCTCCACATACCCAAAATATAACAAAGATGAAATATTTATCAAAGAAACAGAAAAATTAGATAAAATTATCAATGATATAGTTGCCATCAGAACTTTAAAATTAAATAACAATATTAAAAAAGACGCTTTAGTAAAAATTAATTGCCTTCCAGAAACATACAGTATATATGCAAGCTCTTTAAAAATAAATGATGAAAACATTGTAACCGAAAAACAAGACTTAAGTAGCGTAAATTATAAGTCAAGTATGATTGATATTACATATTATTTTAAAACTGAAGAAGTAGATGAAACAGCAAAGCAAAAAGAAATAGAATTATTAAAATCTTCAATTCAAAGAAGAGAAAAACTACTTTCAAATGAAAATTATGTAAATAAAGCACCAAAACAAATAGTTGATGAAGAAAGAAAAAAACTAGAAGAAGAAAAAAACAAACTAGAAAACTTACAAAAATAAAATTAAATTACCACTATTGATTTATAACAAAAAATATGGTATATTAAACATAGAGTAAGGGGCGAGGAGGTGATATACATGAAACAAAATCAAAAAGGTTTTACACTTATTGAACTTTTAGCTGTAATTGTTATCTTAGCTATTATCGCCTTAATCGCTACACCAATCGTCCTTAGTACTATAGCTACTGCTAGAGAAGGCGCTGCCAAAGATAGTGCATATGGAGCAATAGAAGCAGTTAAAACTGGATTCCTAGAGGCACAAGTAAAAGGGAATGTAAGCGCTACAAGTGGTACATATGATTTTTCAAAATCTGATGCCGAAAACCAAGCTAGTACTAATGGCGGTTTTGGAATAACTTTAAATGGAACAAGACCAACAGCTGGAACAGTTACAGTTGATAATAATGGTGATATAACCATTGGAACTGAATTAAAAATTGGTAATTATTACTGCAAATATGGTAAAAATGGTGCTCCAGCAAATGAAATAGGATGTTCTACAACTCAATCAGCATAATCTCATAAAGGTGACATTAGTCATCTTTTTTATTTTTTTTTAAATATTGAAGATAAATAAATAATATGCTATTATTATAATAGAGGCTGATGATATGGAAGATAATGTAAAGGAATTAAAAATAGTTGAAAACATAATGATTGTTGTTTTGCTGTTTGTAATAATAATAATATTACTTCCATCAGTATCAGTTGTAATGAATAAATCATTAAGGTCGTCAGCTGAAATAAGCACTAAAGAAACTGCAGAAGCAGTAAAAGAATTATACATAAATATAAATTTAATAGATAGTGTTAACGTCCCATTTAAAGTCATATATGATAACGAAGGATATACAATATATAGTAATGGTATAAAATATACACCTAGGCAATCAATTAAAATAGAATCTGAAGGTAAAATGCCAACGAGTGGCAGTGTTGAAATAGATAAAGAAGGTTTTACAACAGTAAAAGATTTAAAATTTGGGATATATAAATGTAATCAAATAAAAGACGGAGATATTACATGTGAAATATAACGGTTATTGCATAAAAACCGTTTTTTCTTTATAATAAATATGGTGATGAACATGAAACAAGAAAACATCAGAAACTTTTCAATAATTGCTCATATTGACCACGGTAAAAGTACTATTGCTGATAGAATACTAGAACTTACCGGAGCTATTACGGAAAGAGAAATGAAAGATCAATTATTAGATAGTATGGAATTAGAAAGAGAACGAGGAATTACCATCAAATTAAATGCAGTTCAGTTAAAATATAACTATAAAAATAATGATTACATAATGCATTTAATAGATACTCCAGGTCATGTCGATTTTTCTTATGAGGTGTCTAGAAGTTTAGCAGCTTGTGAAGGAGCTGTTTTAGTTGTAGATGCGGCGCAAGGAATTGAAGCCCAAACTCTAGCTAATGTCTATTTAGCTTTAGAAAATGATTTAACAATAATCCCAGTTATAAACAAAATAGATTTACCTAATGCCGATGTTCCAAAAGTAAAACAAGAATTGATAAGTACATTAGGCTTTTCCGAAGAAGAAATAATACTTACGAGCGCTAAAACAGGTGAAGGAATAAAAGAACTTATCGAAACCATAATAGAAAAAGTTCCCGCCCCAAGTGGTAACCCAAACGATAAGTTAAGAGCATTAGTTTTTGATAGCTTTTTTGACCCTTATCGTGGAGTTGTTGCCCTGGTTAGAATAGTAGATGGAAAAATAAAAGTAAAAGATAAAATAAAATTAATGGCATCAGGAGCTACTCACGATGTTACAGAACTTGGCATAAATAGTCCGAAGCAGCAAATAAAAGAGTATCTAACCGCAGGGGAAGTAGGCTATATATGTGGAAGCATCAAAAGTATTAGTGATATTAAAGTTGGTGACACAATTACCCTAGAAAATAATCCGGCAACCGAAAAACTTCCAGGATATAAACCAATGAAACCAATGGTATTTTGTGGCTTATACCCCGTAGAATCAAATAGATACACCGATTTAAGAGAAGCCTTAGAAAAATTAAAATTAAACGATGCAGCGTTAGAATTTATACCAGAAACATCAGAAGCACTAGGCTTTGGCTTTAGATGTGGCTTTTTAGGCTTGCTTCACATGGAAATAATCGAAGAGCGAATAGAAAGAGAATTTAATATTGACTTGATTGCCACAAGCCCATCTGTAATTTATAAGATAACCAAAACAGATGGAGAAATTATTAATATTGACAGTCCATCTAAAATGCCAGATAGGCAAAAAATAAAATTAATTGAAGAACCATACATTAGAACAAATATATATGTACCATCAGAATATATAGGTCAAATAATGGAATTATGCCAGAATAAAAGAGGCACATACATAAATATGGAATACATAACAGCCGAAAGAGTAAACATTCATTATGAAATACCACTATCTGAAATAGTATATGACTTTTTTGACAAATTAAAAGGCGTTACCAGAGGATACGCATCATTTGACTATGATTTAATTGGATATAAACCAAGCGATTTAGTTAAAATGGATATTTTATTAAACGGAAAATCAATTGATGCTTTAAGCTTAATTGTCCATAAAGACTTTGCTTATAAAAGAGGAAAAGCCATAGTTGAATCATTAAGAAAACTAATTCCAAGGCAATTATTTGAAGTACCAATTCAAGCTGTTATTGGATCAAAAGTAATTTCTAGAACTGATATTAAAGCCTTAAGAAAAAACGTTCTAGCAAAATGCTATGGTGGAGACATAACTAGAAAAAGAAAACTTTTAGAAAAACAAAAAGAAGGTAAAAAAAGAATGAAAATGGTTGGAAATGTTGAAGTACCTAGTGAAGCCTTTCTAGCAGTTTTAAGTATGGAGGAGGAATAAAATGATTATCCATAAAATTGATGACAAAAAATCAATTGTATTAACAGAACCATTTATTGAAGATATAATTAAAGACGATTTTTCTTATCCAAGTTATGTAATAAAAACAGTCGAAGAAACGTTAGGAGATAACATAGATGATGAAAATTTAGAAGAACTTTTATATGGTGAATATGATGCTCCAAGTCCAAGAATAGCCATAATAAGTGAAGAATACTTAAAACAAATTGAAAAAATTATGGCCCAATATGAACTTGATAGAGAAAGCGGAAAAGTTAAAGAAGACATATATACAGCACCAATGAAATCACTAGCAGGCCATTACCTCGAATTATCAAATTCAGTAGACACAATGTCAGAAGAAGAATTTCAAGAAACTGTAAAAAAGTTTAAAAATACTAATAATATAAGCCAAGGAAAAACCAGATGAGTATATACATCCATATTCCTTTCTGCACACAAATTTGTTCCTACTGTGACTTTCCCAAAGTGTTAAAAAATGAAAAATTAATAGATAAATATTTAATTTCATTAGAAAAAGAAATACAAGAAAAATATAAAAATGAAGTGGTTAGTACCCTATATATTGGTGGAGGAACCCCAACCTCATTAAGCTTAAAGCAACTTACAACATTATTTAAAATAATAGAAAAAATCAATTTAAGTAAAGACGCTGAAGTAACAATAGAAGCTAATACTGAAGATTTAACTATAGAAAAATTAAAACTATTAAAAAAATACGTAAATAGACTAAGTATTGGCATTCAAACATTTAATGCTACAAGATTAAAAGAACTAAACAGAAAAATAAATATAAACAATTTAAAAAACGCTTTTAAACATTTTGATAATATAAATATTGACTTAATGTACGGATTTAAAAGTCAAACTATATTAGATTTAAAAGAAGACTTAGAAAAGATAATTAAATTAAAACCAGCACACATATCAACATATAGCTTAATAATAGAACCAAACACTTTATTCTATATAAACAAGTATAATAAAATAGATGAAGACCTAGATAGAAAAATGTACGACCATATAATCAAAGTATTAAAACAAAATGGTTACAATCATTACGAAATAAGTAACTTCGCAAAAGAAAAATTTGAGTCCAGACATAATTTAGTATACTGGAATAATGAAAACTACTATGGCTTTGGACTGGGTGCAAGCGGTTATCTAAAAAACACTAGATATGAAAATACTAGAAGTTTAACAAATTATTTAAATGGCAAATACATAATGAACAAACATAAACTAACTCAAAATGAAACTATACAAAATGAGTTTATGCTAGGTTTTAGAAAAGTAAACGGCATTAATAAAATAGAATTTAAAGAAAAATATAATATAAATATAGATGATATAAAAGAAATAAAAGAATTATTAAAGCTAAATCTACTTCTAGAAAATCAAACAAATATTTACATTAATCCAAACTATCTATATACATCAAACGAGATACTAATTAGACTAATTGATTTAGATGCTGGATTATGTTAAAATTATATATGGTGATAATATGAAAAATAAAGGATTTACACTAGCTGAAATTTTAGGCGTAATAGTAATAATCGGACTACTATTACTATTAGTTGCCCCAGCAATAGTAAATAGAATTGCCGCAAATAAAGGAAAAGTAAGTAAAGCAGCAGAAAAAATAATATATAGTGCTACCCAGCAGTATATAGATGAAAATAGAAGTGATTATGCAAATAGTAAAAACTTTTGTATAACGGTACAAACATTAATAAATGATGGCAAATTAGCAAGCCCAGTACAAGATCCAATTAGTAATAATACATATGATAACTATGGAGTTTCCGTAACAGTAGACGAATATGGAGCAATGGATTATACATTAAAAGAAGAAGGCTGTTAAGACTAAGACAAAGATATCATTAACTTGATATCTTTTTATTATACTTTGAAAACCCATAAATAGATGTTATAATGTAATAAAAGGTGATGGTATGAAAGACAGTATTTTTGAAAAAGAAATTTCTTACATTAAAAAAGATCGTTACAAAGAAAATATTAAAATATTAATAAATATGCTTCCCGATTACTTTTTTGAAGTTGCCGCATCCTCTACAGGAAAATATCACCCTAAATTTGCTTTAGGAAGTGGTGGCTTAGTTAGACACACCAAAGCAGCAGTTAGAATAGCATATGAATTATTCTTAGATAAATCATTTAGCGAGACATTTACAGCTGACGAAGAGGATATGATGATTATGGCTATAATTATGCACGATGGGTTAAAGCACGGGATAAAAAAAGAAAAATATACAAGATTTGATCATCCAGTACTAATGGCAAATTTTATCGAAGAAAATAAAAATGAATTAACACTAACAAAAGCCGAAGTAGAATTTATAAAAGAAGTTATCGCAAGTCATATGGGACCATGGAATACAAATCCATATAGTGATGTGATACTTCCAGTACCGCAAAACAAATACCAAAAATTTGTCCATCTCTGCGACTATTTAGCCAGCAGAAAATTTTTAGATATCACATTTAAAAATGATGACATAGATTAGGGGGGATACAAATGTCAAAATGGGATATAGAGTATTTAAAATTATGTAAAAAAATACTAAATGAAGGAATAAAAAGTCCAAACAGAACAGGAATAGACACGTATAAAATTCCAGGGTATCATTTTCATCTAGATGTAGGAGAAGAATTTCCAATACTTACCACTAAACAAACATATTCTAGGCAAGCCTTTTTAGAAATGCTGTGGATATATCAGCAAGCCTCAAACGACGTTAGAGACCTGCAAAACGTAAACGTTCACATTTGGGATGAATGGGAAATCGCCGAAGACGGATACTGGTATGCCAAACAATATAAAACAGATAAAGATGGCAATCAAGTATTAGAATTTGATAAAAAGTTTTTTGGAAAAAAATATGCCCATACAATAGGCACAGCTTATGGATATGTTGTAAAAAAATACGATTTAGCGCACCGCGCTATTAAACTTATTAAAGAAGATCCATTTAATAGGCGAAATGTTATAAGTTTATGGCAAGAGGAAGATCTAGAAACAGGAGTTTTAAAACCATGCGTCTGGTCAAGTGAATGGGATGTTACTGATGGAAAACTTAACGCTTGGGTTCATCAAAGAAGCTGCGACGTGCCACTAGGACTTCCGTTTAACGTAACCCAATATGCCGCTTTATTATACTTATTTGCCAAAGAAGCAAATTTAAAACCAGGAACTTTAGATTGGTCTATTAAAGATGCTCAAATATATGAAAATCAGATAGATGGAATAAAAAAACAATTAGAAAGAGAAAACCTACAGCCACTTCCCGCACCAACTCTATGGATAAATCCCGACAAACATTTTGATGAATATGATTTTTCAAAAGATTGTAAAGACATCAAAGTACTAAATTATAAACATCATGGCCCAATAAAATTTAAAATAGCTAAGTAATGGCTATAAACATAATTGCCGCAATAGGCAAAAACAATGAACTAGGTAAAGATAACCAGTTAATTTGGAAAATTCCTGAAGATTTAAAATTTTTCAAGCAAAAAACAATGGGCTATGACATAATAATGGGAAGAAAAACTTTCGAATCTTTGCCAAAACTACTAAATGGTAGAAAACACATTGTCCTTACTAGAAATCCCGAGATAATACCAGAAGTAGTAGTCTATGATAATATAGAAGAACTTATAAAAAAATATGAAAAAAAAGAATGCTTTGTTATCGGTGGAGAATCCATATATAGGCAGTTTTTAAAATATGCAAAAAAAATATATTTAACACAAATTGCAGCTGAATGTAATGATGCAGACACTTATTTTCCAAACCTTAACGAAGAAGATTTTATTAAAACAATATTGGATGAAAACTATGATGATAAACTAAATATAAAATATAGTCACATTTTATATAAAAGGAGGTAATTATGAAAGGAAAATTAATTGCCATTGAAGGAACAGATTGCTCAGGAAAAGAAACCCAAACCAACTTACTTATAAAAAAACTAAGAGAAGAAGGATATCAAGTACAAAACTTTAGCTTTCCAAACTATAATTCACCAACTGGAAAAATTATTGGTGGCCCTTATTTGGGTAAAGAATATATAGGAAAAAGCTATTTTGAAGAAGGTGCAGTAAATGTTGATCCTAAAGTAGCCTCTTTATATTACGCAGCTGATAGAAGGTATAACATTGATAAAATACTTTTCCTATTAGAAAATGGATATAACGTCATATTAGATAGATACATTTATTCTAATATGGCTCATCAAGGAGGAAAAATAAAAGAAAAAAAAGAAAGAGAAGAAATGTACAATTTCCTTGAAAAATTAGAATTTGATTTAATGAAACTCCCTAAACCAGACATTACCTTATTTCTCCACATGCCACTAGAAGCGGCTAAAAAATTAAAGAAAAATAGAGAGGAATTGCCTGATGGGCATGAAAAAGATGAAAACCATTTAAAAATGGCCGAAAATTCTTATTTAGAACTTGCTAAAAGATATAACTTTGAAATTATAGAGTGCGCTACAGAAGGCACGCCCAAAACTATTAAAGAAATACATAAACAAGTGTATGAAAAAATAAAACCATTTATCGTTAAAAAGCCTATTTAAAAAAATAGGTTTTTTAAATACATACAAATAAAAAATATACATAAAATACCATGGTGATAATATGAAAATAATAGCTCACCGCGGAAATGATAACGTTCATAAAGAAAATACTAAAGAAGCCATATTGAATAGTTTAAATACTTCGTATATAGATGGAGTAGAGTTTGATATACGTCTTACCAAAGATGGCAAATTCATTATAAATCACGACCCATTTTATCATAATTATTACATAAAAAGCACAAATTCAAAAAAACTTCAAAAGTTAGGACTAAATACCCTAGAAGAAGTGTTAGAAGAAATAAAAAATGATAAAATTTTATTAATAGAAGTTAAAGAAGATGGAAAAAGCATAAAGAAAACCGCAAAATATTTATATAATGTATTATGTAAATATAATCTAAATATATATTTATGCAGTTTTAACTATGAATTCTTAAACTATTTTTATAAAAAATATAAAAATATAAAATGTGGACTTATTGTTGGAACAAAGATAAATAAAAATCACATTATAAACAATTTTGAATTTAACTCAGTAAGTTTTAAATATAAAGGGAAAATACCTAACAAAGAAACATTTTTTTGGACAGTAAATCATCCAAAAGAAATAATCAATAAAAATGAAAACATTATTACAGATAAAGCTAAAGCAATATATGAATATTTAGAATAATTTTATCTTTTCACAAATGATTAAAGCACTATCATCAACGGAATTAGTAATATTTATAACACATTTACTAAGCTTTCTCGCACATATAATAGCTACAACACACCCATCAGAAGCAGAAATAACATAACTAGTAAAATTATTACGTTTTAAATTTGACATAAAAGAAGAAATGTTTTCTTCTTTTATTTTTATCAAGAAAAGATTCGTGCCCAAAGCTATTTTTTCCTCAATAAAAGAGCCAAGATAAGAACCAACTAAAGCACCAAAAGAAAAAGCAATTACTTTTCCGAAATCATTCATAAAATTAATTAAAACAGTTGCTGATAGTATCACCCAGATAACTGTACATATAAACTGTAATATAGCTCCCAAAACTTTTTTCCCGTTACTAACAACAATTAACCTTAAAGTAGCAAGAGCATCCTCAACAATTTTAAATAAAAATATTCCTAAATATATCAACATATACTCACCTAACAATATTTTGCTGAAAACAATAGCAAAATATACAAAATTTGATTTATAAAATAAATTAATATATAATTTAAAAAGGAGGCATAATATGATAATAGATTTAACACAATTAAATTCCAGTATCAAAGACACAATAAAAATAAATGAAAATCTCTCATTTACTGATGAAGATTTAAAAGGCACAGACCTTATAGACCTTAAAGACGTTATAGTAGATGGTGAGATATATAAAGGAAATTTAGATAATTATAACCTAAATTTAAAAATAAAAGGCAAAATGATTTTGCCATGTTCTAGAACTTTAAAGCCAACAGAACATGACTTTAACATAGAAATCGATGAAAACCTAGAAGAAAACCAAGAAAATTTCAAAAAAAATCAAAAAAGTATTGATATTTTTCCAATAATATGGGAAAATATACTAATGGAAATTCCCATTAGAATTATTAATAAAGAAGCCAAAAATATTGCAGTAAAAGGTGAAGGATGGGAACTTATAACTGATAGCGAAAATTAATGGCCACTTTGCCAAAGCTAAGTTAAAAGATAAATAATAGGAGGTGTTAAAATGGCTGTACCAGCTAGAAAAGTTAGTAAAACTAGTGGAAGAATGCGTCGTACTCATTATAAAATAAGTGAAAAAAGTGTAACTACATGTCCAAAATGTGGTGCATCTGTAAAACCACATAGAGTTTGTAAAAAATGTGGAACTTATAAAGGAAAAGAAGTAATAAAAAAAGAAACAGCTGAATAATTAAGCTGTTTTTATATTAAAAAAATAAATTTAATGTATTTTGCAAATTAAAAGAAATGTATAAAGCCAATTTTCCAAAATTGACTATATAAAAAATTGAAATTAACAGTGTCATAACTATTAAAAACAGGTAAATTCTTCACTTGCACCATTAAATTAAACATGTTATTTTCTTTTTGAAGGAGGAAACACATGGTAAGAAAAGATAAAAGAGTTATGACCTTAAAAACGGGAGAAATCATCCCAATAACATTCGATTACGTATTTACAGGTATATTTAATAACGAAAAGAATATTGATATAGTAGAAAGTTTTTTGGCAGTATATTTTGATAAACCACTAAAAGAAATAAAAGGACACGTAAAAATAAAGTCACGGAACCTAGACATAGAAAGTAAAAAAGAAAAAAATAAACAAGTAGACCTAATATTAGAAGTAGATGGAAATAAGATAAACATAGAATTAAATAACAATTCATCAGAAGGTGTAAAAAACAGGAATGTAGTATATCAAAATAATATCCACGGAAGGCAGCTTAGATATAAAGATAATGATTATTCTAAAATAAAAGACACAATTCAAATATGCTTAAATCACTTCAAATGTAATGAAGATGGAATAAAAGATGTTTATTACTACAGAAACAACAACGGGAAAATATTAACAGAAAAATCACGAATTGATTATGTAGACCTTGTAAACGCTAAAGAAAAAAGATATAATGAAAGTGAAGAGAAACTAGCAAGATTATGCCGAGCATTAACGTCGATAACAATAGAAGGTTTAAAAAAAGAATTAGGTGATGATCTGATGGAAAAAGAAACAAAGGAGAAATTGGAAGAAGAAGTAAGTAAATATAGTAGTGATGATGAAGTTATAGCATTATATTCTGCTTATTCAAGAGAAGAATTAGAAAGAAATACCTTAATAAAAGAGGCCAAGGAAGAGGCAACAAAACAAGGCCTAGAACAAGGTCTAAAGCAAGGTCTAAAACAAGGCAGAAAAGATAAGACTTTAGAAATTGCTCAAGAAATGCTAAATGATGACATCGAAACCGATAAAATTATAAAATATACGGGACTTACAAAAAAAGAAATAGAAAATTTAAGATAATCTATTTCTTTTAATTTGTATAGCGCATATTCTCATTAGAAATATTAAATATAAACCCCATTGCAATCATATAACTTAGTAAACTAGAACCACCATAAGAAATAAATGGTAAAGTAATCCCGGTAATTGGAAGCAAACCAAACGTCATCCCAATATTTTGTACTTGCTGATATATAAGCATTCCTACAACTCCAGCAATAACATATTTATTAATTAATTTATTTGCTTTTAAAGCTACAGTAATTAATTTCATATCAAAAAAAGTAAGTAGGGCAATTAATAAAGTAGAACCAATAAATCCGAAATGACTAGAATAAACCGCAAATATAAAATCAGTTTGGGCTTCAGGAAAATATATTGGATTGCTTTTAAATCCGTGCCCGTATAATCCAGCCGATCCAATTGAACTCAAACTATTTTCAAGCTGATATCCACTTTGATTAGACCAATCTAAAAGTCTATCAACCCTTAAAAAGAAACTTGTTCCAAATATTTTAATAAAAATGTCTTGATTTAAAAAATATATCAGTAAAACACTTCCAACAAATAAGAATAATATGCCAAATATCAAAACAAACCACCTATATCTAATACCAGATATAAAAAGCATGACAAATGTTATTAATAAATATATCAAAACAATGCCCGTATCCGGCTGCATAAACGTAAGAATGCTTGGGATAAGAACAACAATTGCTAATTTAATCAAGAACAAAAATTCCTCACGAACAGAAGGATTAGGATATTCATCATTAAATTTAGAAATCATAGAAGCATTAGTAATTATTAAAATTATTTTCATAAATTCCGATGGTTGAATAGTTCCAACACCATTTATTTCGTACCAGCATTTCGCGTCATTTATTGAAACACCAAAGAAAAATAATCCTATTAAAGACAAAATCCCGATTATATATAAAAACGTACTGATGCGATACATATATGTGTTTCCAATAGTCATAATTATATAAATTAATATAAAGCCAATCATATACCAAACACCTTGATTAACTACTAGATGTCTCATAGAATTAGGTAAAATACTTTTTGCACCATATAAAGTAATTAAACTTATAATAAAAAACAAAATAATAGGTATTAAAATAGACTTATCAAGTTTATACTTAGAAATAGTTTTCATAAATACCACCATTAAATATAATACACTAAAGAAAATAAATATACAAACAAATTAAAAAAAGTTTTAAAATTTCATTAAATTATAGTATAATAAAAATAGGTGATGTAAAAATGTGGCAATACGTAATAATAATCGTAATTTTAATCTTAATAGCGCTTGCTATATTAAAAGCTAAAAACAAAGACTTTAAATTAGAAGCAAACAAATTAATAGAATATTTAGGTGGTAGTGCCAACATTATAAATTATGAAGTTAACAATTCAAGATTTGTAGTTAATTTGCACAATATTGAATTAGTTAACAAAGAAGCTATTCAAAAAATGGGCGCTCAAGGAATTGTTGAAATTGATAATCAACTAAAAATCATTTTCGGAGAAGATGCTAAACAACTTAAAAAGAATATTGATGATTTAAAATAATGTAGTTTTATACTACATTTTTATTATGTAAAATTCTTATAATCAAAGAGATTCATTGACTTTAAACCATAATTAATTTATAATTTAATTAGAATAGGAATGGTAAGATGGAAAAAACAAAACTAATCGCGACAATATGTGGAAATGACAATGAACAAAGACAAATTGAAGAATTTATTAAACAAGGGATTGATGTAATTAGGATAAACATGAGCTATACAACAATAGAAGAATGCAAAAGACTTATGAAATTAATCGATGATACCAATAAACGCTATGACACTCATGTTGCTGTAATGATGGATTTAGAAGGCCCATGCATAAGAACAGGTGAATTTATAGATGGCAAAGCCACATTAAACACTGGAGATAAAATCAGAATATATATGAATAAAATAAAAGGCAACATGACTGGATTTTCAGTTAATTATAAAGACCTTATTGATGATTTAAAATATAAGACAAGAATAAAATTAAGCAAAGGAAATGTTGAGCTTGAAGTACTAGAAAAAGGATTAGACTACGCTGTTTGTGAAGTCTTAAAAGGAGGAGTAGTCACCAATAATTCAAAAATGTACTTACCAGGAATTAAAATAAACAAAAAATTTTTAAGCAATAAAGACTACCAAGATATTATGTTTGCTCATGAAAACAATGTTGATTTCATAGTAGCTTCAGCCATTTCCTCATCAGAAGATGTTTTAGAAATAAATGATTTACTAATCGAACTTAAAAACGAACACATGGCCTTGCTTGCTAAAATAGAAAACAAAAGAGCATATGAAGACCTTGAAAACATCGTTGGTGTAGCAGACGGAATTATATTAGATAGAGGAGATATCGGAATAGAATTACCTATTGAAATGATACCAAGTGTTCAAAAGAAAGTTATTAATAAATGTTATCAAAACGGCAAGCTTTCCATAATAACTGCCGAATTTAATAGTTTTCTAACCAAAAAAGTTGTTCCAAACAGATCAGAAGTATCAGATCTAGCCACATTAGTATCTGAAGCCGTTGATGGTATAATGCTAACGAGTGAAACATCAGTTGGAAGCCATCCAATTGAAACAGTTAGAACAGTTAAACGAATAGTTGAAGCTTCAGAAGACAGTATTGACTATAGCTATTTCTTTAGGCGCTCTTTAAATAATGAAACCAAAGGAGTGACTTCTACAGTTTGTTCAAGTGTCGTTTTAGGCGCTAATGAATTAGAATGTAAAGCAATCATCGTTGCTACTAACCAAGGGAAAACAGCTAAAATAATAAGCAGGTTAAAACCACCGTGCCCAATTATCGCAGCCGCGGAAACAGAAGAAATAGTCAAAAGTATGCAACTAAACTTTGGCGTACTTCCAATAATTGCTAAAGGAAGTAACTTAGAAGAAATTACTGAAAACGCTAAATCAAAAATTATTGATTTATTAGATTTAAAACAAGGAGATAAAATTATTGTTACCGGAGGTTTTCCATTTAGAGAAGTAAAATATACTAATTTCATGGAAATCATTGAAGTATAAAAGAATAAGGAGGAATCATCATGTATAACCTAGGCGATTACTTTAAAATAAATAAACAAAGAGCAAAAGCCAATGAAAAAAGCATTATCAAAGGCGAAAAATTTAGGTTTACAGTATTAACCGAAAGATTAATTAGATTAGAATATAATGATAAAGGGAATTTTGTTGATGATCCTACAGAACTAGTTTTATATCGAGATTTAGAAACTCCAAAGTTCGACGTAATAGATAACGCCAATTTTGTAAGCATATCAACAAAGTACTTCAAACTTACTTACATTAAAGGAAAGTCATTTATAGGAGGAAAAGCAAGTCCAGCAAATAACCTAAAAGTCGAATTATTAAATACCCAAAATTATTGGTATTATGGACATCCAGAAATTCGTAATTTTGGAATTCCCAACACTAACATCGCCAAAGGCGGCATCAAAGGAAAGGGCTTGTATTCAGCTGACGGCATGGCTAGTATTGACGATTCTGCCACTCCAATTCTAAATGAAGATGGTACAGTTTCTCCTAATACAGAAATCAAAATAGATACATATTTATTTATGTACAATAACGATTTTGAACTTGCTTTAAAAGACTATTATAAAATAACCGGTTTTCCCGCACTAGTTCCTAGATATGCTTTAGGAAACTGGTGGAGTAGCAATGAAGACTATGATGATTTAAAACTAAAAACTTTAGTTGACAATTTTGAAAAAGAAGAGATTCCACTTTCAATTGTCGTTTTAGACAAAGACTGGCATAAAAGGAAAAAAAGAGGAAAAGAACTTTTAAAAACAGGCTTTACATTTAATGAACAGTATTTCAAAAATCCAAAAGCCATGATAGATTACCTTCACGGCAAAAAAATCAAACTAGGACTAAGCTTAAATCCATTAGAAGGAATAAATGAAGAGGATTTATACTATAATGAAGCCATAAAATATCTAAAAACAGACGGTGAAGGAAAAATCCCTTATAATATTTTAGACCCAAAATTTGTTGATGTATATTTAAAAATATTTATTCATCCTTTAGATAATTTAGGAGTTGACTTTTATTGGTTAGATAATGTGGATACCAAACATAACTTAACACTACAAAAACATTATCAATTTTATGATATGACTAGAGATTTTAAAAGAAGACCACTATTACTTTCCGAAGGAGAGGCTTTTGCCCCACACCGCTATCCAGTATTATATTCAGGAAAATCAGAAGTAAGCTGGGCAACACTGCGAAAAATCCCATTTTACATTAATAGAAGCTTTAATAATGGAATGCCATTTTGGGCTCATGATATAAGCGGATATTTTAAAGGAACCGAGGATAACGAACTTTACATCCGATCGCTTCAATTAGGTGTTTTTTCACCAATATTAAAATTTGGAGTTGATAAAGGTAAATACTATAAAAGAGAACCATGGAGATGGGATATTAAAACTTACACAATTGCCAAAGACTATTTAAATTTAAGACATAAGCTAATTCCATATATTTATAGTGAAGCTTATAAATATCATAAATTTGGAAATCAATTAATAGTTCCACTATATTATAAAAAACCAGAGTATTATGACGATGCCTTATTTAGCAATGAATACTCATTTGGGGAAGAATTGTTTATTGCCCCAATTGTCACCCCAAAAGACATTGTCATGAATAGAGTTGTTCATAAATTCTATCTTCCAGAAGGCATATGGTATGACTTCGTTACCGGGAAAAAATTTCCTGGTGGAAAAACATACACCAATTTCTTTAGAGATGAAGACTATCCTGTATTTGTTAAAGCAGGTTCAATTATTCCACTTGCTCATCCAAAAACATTAAACGACATGACCCCACCAGAAGATATGGAAATTAATATCTTTCCAGGTCAAAGCAACTCATATACATTATTTGAAGATGACGGTGAAAGTGACTTATATCGTAAAGGCTATTATATCTTGACTCAAATAGACTATACATACGTTCCAAGCAACTATAGTGTTGTAATTAGAGCTACTGAAGGTAAAAGCGGGATAATACCTGAAAAAAGAAATTATAAAATAGTCTTTAGAAATACTAAAAGGACTGAAGAAGTCGCCGCTTATAGCAACATGACAAGTCTTTCATTAAAAACATATGTAGATGGTCCTAATTTTGTAGTTGAAATAAAAGATGTTCCAACAGTTGGACAGCTTACATTAACATGTAAAGGAAAAGATATTGAGATAGACGCCGTAAGAATTATAAATGAAGACATCGAAAGAATTATAAGTGATCTTCAAATATCAACCGAAATGAAAGAGAAAATAGACAAAATTTTATTTAGCGATTTGGAAGTCAAGAAAAAAAGAATCGAAATCAGAAAATTATCAAGAGTAGGGCTTGATAGGAAATTTGTTAAAATGTTTTTAAGATTACTTGAATATATTAATGAAATATAATATTAACAAATTCATTGACACAACAATAAATATCAATTTTAAATATTTATTACCACATTTATATAAAAGTATGATATACTTAAATTAAGAGAGGAGATGCGATAATGGTATTAGGAATTATTATAATTGTATTGGTTGTTTTAGCTTCATTTATTGTTTCAAACTATAACGGACTAGTTCAAGCTAGAAATAAAGTAAGAGATCAATTTAGCCAAATTGATGTTCAATTAAAGAAAAGAGCGGACCTAATTCCAAACCTAGTAGAAACTGTAAAAGGTTATGCAAAACACGAGGAAGGAACACTAGAAAATGTCATTAAAGCTAGAAATACCTATTTAACTGCTGATAGCGTAGATGATAAAGTAAAAGCAAGCGGAGAGATGAGTAGTGCAATTAGTAAATTATTTGCTTTAGCTGAAAGTTATCCAGATTTAAAAGCTAATACTAATTTCTTAGATTTACAAACACAGCTTAAAGAAATCGAAGATAAAATTGGTTATGCTAGACAATTTTATAACGATGCTGTACTTATGTACAATAATAAAACTGAAATGTTCCCTAGCAATATCATAGCTTCTTTATTCGGATTTAAGGGCGAAACTTTCTTTAAAGCTGAAGAAGAAGATAAGAAAAACGTTGAAGTTAAATTTTAAAGGGATTAAGTTTTAATCCCTTTTTTACTCGGAGGTAAACAATGAAAAAAATATTATTTACATTACTCACATTTTTCTGCTTTATAGGAATTACTCATGCTGATCAAATTTATAATATAGATATGGATATTTACATTGAAAAAGATGGAACAGCCAAAATAACTGAAGTTTGGGACGTAGAAGCAGATAGTGGAACAGAGTGGTATAAACAATTATATAATTTGGGTTCTGAGGAGCTTTACGATTTTAAAGTTTCAATGGACGGAAATGATTTACAATACAAAGACTGGAATGTAGACGAATCACTATCTGCAAAAAGTGGATACTATGGCATAAATTATGTAAGCCAAGGTTTAGAACTATGTTTTGGTAAAGGCGATATGGAAAGACACACATTTACACTTAGCTATACATTATCTAATTTTATTACTAATACAAGCGATGCCCAAGCTTTATATCAAACATTACTTCCCAATGTAACACTCGATAATTTTAAAGTAACAGTAAGTTCATTTTATGAATTCCCTAAAAATTTAGATGTATGGGGATATGGATACCAAGGATATGCCTATGTAAAAGATGGCAAAATCGAAATGACTAATGACGGCTATCCAGTTAATAATAATTATGTTGTCCTTTTAGCTAAATTTCCATTAAACACATTTACCACAGAAAATAAAAATGGCAATTTTGAAAAATTCGATGATATTTATGAAATGGCAGAAGAAGGAACATACGAATATGATTATGGGACCAAGCAAACAATATTCGAAAAAGTATTTAATTTTATTAGTTTCCTAATTTCATTTATTGTTCCACTAGGCATTATTGGAGGAATTATAGCTGCAACTAAAAATAGTGGATATGGATATAAAGACAACAAAACAATTAACAAGAAAAATACCCCAATGTTTAGAGAAATTCCTTGTAATAAAGATATATATTATGCCAATGCCTTAATTAGTTTAAACAACTTTAATTATAAAGACACAAACATTTTTGGCGCAATTATTTTAAAATGGATAAGACAAGGAAAGATAAACATCAAAAACGAAACTAGAGGAATACTTAATAAAGAAACAAGCGTAATTGACCTAACCTTAAATCCAACATTCGAGTTAGACCTCGAAGAAGAACTTTTTAATATAATGTATGAAGCCAGTAAAGATGGAATATTAGAACCAAAAGAATTGGAAAAATGGGCCCGAAATCACTATCAAAAGTTTTTAAATTTATTTGATAAAATTAAAAATAGAAAGATTAATGAACTTGAATCTAACGGTCATATATATAAACGTACTAATAAGCAAGAATGTCAAAAGAAACACGTTATGGATGATACTATATATAATGACAGTAAAGAGTTATATGGACTCAAGCTATTTTTAAAAGAGTTTTCTGACATGAAAGATAAAGAAGCCATTGAAGTAAAACTTTGGGATGAATATCTAATGTTTGCTTACTTATTTGGAATGGCTGCTAAAGTAGCCAAACAATTTAAAAATTTGTATCCAGAAATAGTTAGAGAAATGGAAATGAATAACTTAGATTATGACACTTTCATTTATATCAACAATTTTTCAGTAAGCACTGTCCATGCAGCTAGTGCAGCAAGAAGTGCAGCAGAATCTTATAACGCTGGTGGCGGAGGATTTTCTTCTGGCGGCGGCGGAGGTGGCTCCTTCGGTGGTGGCGGCTCTATGGGTGGCAGATAGCCACATATAGAAAACACATTTAATCAAAAAGATAAAAGCAACCTTTAGGTTGCTTTTTATTTTTCAAAAAAACTTTCTAAATTATAAAAATAATGATATACTATTAACGGAGGGGAAAATATGACAAATAAAATTATGCCAAAAGTATTTTTATGGATGTTTATAGGTTTATTAATAACATTTTTAACAGGATATTATGTTGCAAGTCACGAATTTGCCGCAATGAAAATTTTAGGTGGCTATAAATATATATTTTTAGTTATATTAGAATTCGCAATTGTTATATTTTTGTCAGCACGAATTACCAAAATGAGTCCCACAACAGCCAAAATAAGTTTTCTATTATATTCGATAGTAAGTGGACTTACATTTTGCGGAATATTTCTTGTTTATAGCTTGTCATCAGTTATGTATGTATTTTTAATAACCGCTATAATATTTGGTATATTTGCTTTTATTGGATACGTAACAAAAATTGATTTAACTAAAATAGGAACATATCTCATAATGGCTTTAATCGCAATTATAATATGTTCTATAATAAATATATTTATAAACAGTAATACTTTTGAATTTATATTATCAATAATTTCTATAATAATCTTTGTTGGCTTTACCGCATATGACGTTCAAAAAATACAAAGAATGTCTAACTATAATCTAATCCCAGAAGAAAATTTAGCTATCTATGGAGCCTTGGAATTATATTTAGATTTTATTAATTTATTTATTGATTTATTAAGAATATTTGGAAAAAATAACAATTAAGCAATGATTAGGAGTAGTAATAATTAAAAGCTATTTAGAAAGAAAGTGGCCCGATGAAAACTTTTTAGCCCAATATTATGAACTTACCTATGAGCTTCTTATATGATAAGTATAAGACGGATTTGCCCGTTAAAGCTATAAAGATAATCAAAGTATTATGAATTAGGGTGGTACCACGTTCAAAACGTCCCTAAAAACATAATACTTTTTATAATAGGAGGAACCATGGAATATTTATACACATTTATATTTTTCTTTATATTTATTTATTTAGTATATTTTATAATAATAGTTAATAGAAAAAAAGGCTTAGAAAGCTTAAAAAAAGGAAAGCAATTAGAGTTTTTTAAAAAAGCCTACGATTTAGATTTTAAAAAAATAAATATTAAAAAATTTGCAAATTCACTAGGATTAACTAATGCCTTCATTATGGCATTAACCATTACAATTATTGAAATTTTTGATAATCTTATAATAAAATTATTAGTAGGATTTTTAATCTTAATTCCACTAATGCTAATAATGTATAAAATTTTAGGCAGCACGTATAAAAAGAAAGAAGGAAGATAATATGTATGATTTTAAAAAAGTAGAAAAAAAATGGCAAGAATATTGGGAAGAAAATAAAACATTTAAAACTGATGAATGGGATTTTTCAAAGCCTAAGTTTTATGCCCTAGACATGTTTCCATATCCATCAGGAGTAGGACTTCATGCAGGGCATCCTGAAGGATATACAGCTACAGACGTTGTGTGCAGAATGAAACGAATGCAAGGATTTAACGTTCTTCATCCAATTGGGTATGATTCATTTGGCCTTCCAGCCGAACAATATGCTATTCAAACGGGCAATCATCCAGCTATATTTACAAATGAAAACATAAAAACATTTAGATCTCAGCTAAAATCAATCGGTTTTTCATATGACTGGGATAGAGAAATATCTACATCTGATCCTAATTATTATAAGTGGACCCAGTGGATTTTCAAAAGATTATTTGAAGACGGATATGCCAAATATATTGATATGCCAGTTAATTGGTGTGAAGAACTTGGAACAGTTTTATCAAATGATGAAGTAATTGATGGTAAATCAGAACGTGGCGGGTATCCAGTCATAAGGAAAAATATGAAACAATGGGTAATTGACATACCAAAATATGCAGAAAAACTACTAGAAGGTCTAAATGAAATCGACTGGCCAGAATCAACAAAAGAAATTCAAAGGAACTGGATTGGTAAATCAACAGGAGTTGAAGTTAAATTCGACATAAAAGGTGGAGGCTCATTTAAAATTTACACTACCTGCATTGAAACAATATATGGTATCACATTTATGGTTCTTGCTCCTGAAAATCCTTTAGTTGATGAACTTAAGGGCAGAATAAAAAACTGGGATGAAGTAGTTAAATATAGAAACGAAACTGCTAAAAAATCCGATATTGATAGAACAGAGTTAAATAAAGACAAAAATGGTGTAGTGCTAGATGGTATTTATGCGATTAATCCAGTTAATGGTAAAGAAGTTCCAGTATACTTAGGAGATTTTGTTTTAGCAACCTATGGAACAGGGGCTGTTATGGCTGTTCCATCACACGACCAAAGAGACTTTGAGTTTGCCACTAAATATAACATTCCAATGATTCAAGTTATCGAAGGAAAAGATGTATCTAATGAAGCATTTGAAAAAAAAGATTATCTAGGAAAAGGATGTAAACTTATAAATAGTGAAGAGTTTAGTGGGCTTACTGTAGAAGAAGCAAAAAAATCAATTACCAAAAAATTAGTTGATATGAACTACGGTGAAGAAAAAACTAATTACAGATTAAGAGAGTGGATATTTGCCCGTCAAAGATATTGGGGAGAGCCAGTCCCTATAATTCATTTGGAAGACGGAAGAAGCATTGCCATAGCCGATGAAGACTTGCCACTTATTCTTCCAACCTTAGATGATTATAAAGGAAAAAATGGAAAAGCACCACTCGAAAATGATCCTTCATGGGTAAATGTCGAAGTAGATGGAGTAAAAGGAAAAAGAGAAACATCCACAATGCCAGGGTCCGCTGGATCTAGTTGGTACTATTTAAGGTATATCGATCCACATAATGATAAAGAATTTGCAAACCAAGAACTTTTAAAGCATTGGATGCCGGTTGATCTTTATGTTGGTGGACCAGAACACGCCGTTGGTCACTTGCTTTATTCAAGAATGTGGAATGAATATTTATATGATAAAGGATTAGTTCCCGTTAAAGAACCATTCAAAAAGCTTGTTCATCAAGGTATGATCCTTGGTTCAAATGGCCTTAAAATGGGAAAAAGATTCCCAAAATATTGTGTAAATCCATCTGACATTGTAAGAGATTTTGGCGCCGATACTTTAAGACTTTATGAAATGTTTATGGGACCACTTGATGCGGATAAGCCATGGAATGATGATGCCGTTGTTGGAGCCAAGAAATTTATTGATAGAGTATTTAGAATTTACACAGAAGATAATAAAATATCAGATGAAGAAAACAAAAATCTAGAAAAAATCTATCACCAAACAGTTAAAAAAGTAACTAATGATTATGAGACTTTAAATATTAATACAGCTATTTCTGGAATGATGATATTTATTAATGCAGTGGGAAAAGAAAATATATATCCAAGAAAATATGCTGAAGGATTTATTAAATTATTAAATCCACTTTGCCCACATGTTACTGAAGAAATTTGGGAAATTTTAGGTCATAGGACAACTATAGCTTATGAAAAATGGCCAGAATATGATGAAGAAAAAACAATTGAAAATAACATTACAATAGGTGTTCAAGTAAACGGCAAATTAAGAGGAACAATCGAAATAACTAATGATACATCTAAAGATGATATGTTAAAAATGGCTAAAGAAAATGAAAATGTTAAAAAACACCTAGAAAATAAGGAAATAGTTAAAGAAATAGTAATTCCAAACAAAATTGTAAACATCGTTGTAAAATAAAAGGAGAATATTATGGAAATAGGAAAATATATTGATCATACCAATTTAAAAATGGATGCAACAGCCAAAGATATAACAAAATTATGTGAAGAAGCTATAGAAAATGGCTTTGAAACCGTATGTATTCATCCATGTTATGTATCACTTGCTAAAGATTTATTAAAAGATACTAATATCGGCGTATGTACTGTTATCGG